>JAVECW010000044.1 GCA_030841285.1 Microbacteriaceae bacterium | reverse complement strand
CTCAGCCCTGGAACGGCGGTGACCGGATTTCCCCCGGGCATCGTTACCAACGGTGTGATCCATGCGGCGAACGCGCAATCCCAGCAGGCGCAGTCGGACCTGACCATTGCATACCTCGACGCGGCAGGCCGAACCGCCGATACCACGGGGATCGCTGACCTGGCCGGGCTGACATTTACCCCCGGCGTTCACGCCGGCGGTGCGATCAGCCTGAATGGCACGGTCACGCTGAACGGCGCGGCCAACTCCGTGTTCATCTTCAAGGCGGCGAGCACCTTGATAACCGGATCGTCGAGTGTTGTCACCTTCAGTGGCGGTGCAAGCGCGTGCAACGTGTTCTGGCAGGTCGGGAGCTCAGCAACTCTCGGCACCAACTCGACTTTTGCCGGGACGATCATGGCACTCACCTCGATTGCCGCCACCACGGGGGCGACCATCGACGGTCGCTTGATGGCCCGAAACGGCGCCGTGACCTTGGATTCGAATGTGATCACCCGGCCGGCATCGTGTGCTCCTCGCTCGGCGATCGTTGCCGGCACGCCCACGGCAGCGCAGATCGCTGCCGCAGCAGCAGCAGCTGCGGCACAAGCGGCGGCTCAAGCTGCCGCAGCTGGCTCCGCGGGAGCACTGGCTGCGACGGGATCCGACGTCGTGCCGCTCGCATCGACGGCCGCCATCCTGATTGCAGGTGGAGTTGTCCTCGCCTACCTCGTGCGACGACGTAGTCGGATGTCTCGGTCATAGCTGTCCCGAGCGCCGAGGTCCAGCTTCCGCTTCAGATGCAAAGAACCCTCGTCATGTAGAAGCTAGACGAGGGTTCTAGTGGCTCCGACCGGCATCGATCCGGTGACCTTTCGATTTTCAGTCGAACGCTCTACCAACTGAGCTACAGAGCCGAAGATCGCGTGGCGACCTTCTAGGCAAAAGCCCTTCCTTGCGGAAGGGCTTTTCGCCTTTGCGACCCTGACGGGACTTGAACCCGCGACCTCCGCCGTGACAGGGCGGCACGCTAACCAACTGCGCTACAGGGCCTCACTAGTGAAACCATCTTATTATTCTGTTGTTCGGTGACCCCAACGGGATTCGAACCCGTGTTAACGCCGTGAAAGGGCGCCGTCCTAGGCCACTAAACGATGGGGCCGAAAAGCCATAAACCGCATGACTACCGACGCACAAGCATACGGGGCACCCCGGGGAATTGCCAAACCGAGACGGATCCAGCGACGGGCGCGGAATGACAGCCCATTTCGCGAAATGCGGGGTTAGATTCGCGGGGGCGGCCAAGCCAGGTCCGTTCGAATGTAGTTGAACGCGCGCCGCCGGCCCGGCTAAACCTGGGCTTGCGGCAACCCTGTTGCTAGAGTCGCACTGTTAACAACGATATCCGTGTGACTCAAGTGCCTGACGTTGATCGCGAGCAAGCGGGTTCGAGGAACCATGACACGCACCGTACCGGCCGATAGCTTCCGCCCCGGGGCCGAAGCATCCGAACGTCGCGCCCTGAAGCGCGCGTCCCGGTCCACGGGCATGTCGAGATGGCGCGTACGAACCGCCCTCATTGCGGTTATCGCCATTGCCGCGGTCGGGGCAGTTGCGGAACCAGCGTACGCAACGAGCTATCCGAGCTGGCAGGACGTTCAGAACGCCAAGGCCAACGCTGCCGCCGCCGCCGTTCAAGTGGCGAACATCAACGCCTTGATAGCGCAGTTGCAGACAGAGGTCGCCCAGACGCAGGCCGAAGCCGAGAAGCGCGGTGTCGAATTCCAGGTCGCGCAGGACAAGTTCGACGAAGCGGACTTCCGCGCCAAAAACCTGCAGACGCAGGCTGACGCGAGCAAGGCAAAAGCGGATGCAGCGACGACGCAGGCAGGCCGCCTCGCGGCTCAGCTCTACCGCACGGGGGGGAGCAACCTCACCGCGAACATCTTCCTGAGCGGAAGCGCGACCGCGACCAGCACGAGCGCCGATGAACTGCTCTCGAGTCTCGGCAGTATGACGAAGCTCGTTGAGCGGTCGAGCGAGATCTACAAGCAGGCTGCGACCTCCCAGAACACAGCGCGTGCGCTGTCAGCGCAGGCGGATGTCGCCAAGATCGAACGTGAGAAGCTCCGGGTCGCCGCAGACGCGGCACTCAAGGCCGCGGCGGCCGCGGCGGCAGCGGCGCAGACCAAGCTCGCCGAGCAGCAGAGTCAGATCGTCATCATGCAGGCGCAGCTCGCTGCACTGCAGGACACGGCAAGCCAGACCGTCACCGCCTACGAGGCCGGCGTCGCCGAACGGGCGCGGCTCGCGGCAGCGCGGGGCGCCGGCGGGCTACCGGGAGGCTTCGTCGGCCCGCAAGGCTGGGCCGTGCCCGTTCGGGGTGTCATCACGGCTGGCTTCGGTCCTCGCGTCGCCCCCTGCGCCGACTGCTCGAGCTTTCACAAGGGCATCGACCTTGGCGCGGCATGCGGCACAACGATCTACGCGGCCCATGCCGGCACTGTGCTCCTCGCGGGCCCGAATGGCACATACGGCAACTTCGTGCTGCTCGATAACGGTGGCGGAATCGACACCGGCTACGCGCATATCCGACCAGGTGGCATTTTCGTCGGAATCGGCCAGAGCGTCGGTGCGGGTGAACCAATAGCAAGTGTCGGCAGCACGGGTGCGTCGACCGGCTGCCTCCTTCACTTCGAGGTGCGCGTCGGTGGATCGCCGATCGACGGCATCCCATTCATGCGGCAAAGAGGAGCACCACTTGGGTAGCGGCAAGGCAAAGGCATCGCGAGTTCGACCTGCGGCGGCAATCGGTGCCGCTGCGATGGGTGTCGTAACGGCATCCGTCGGGATCGTGGTTCCGCCGGCGTACGCCGACAACTACCCTTCCTGGAACGACGTGCAGCAGGCCAAGCAGAACGTGCAGCAGCAGCAGGCGATGATCGACAACATCACCAAGCTGATTGGCGGGCTGCAGACGGCGGTCGACTCGGCGAACCAGACGGCAGGCAAGGCCGCAGAGACCTACCTCGCGGCGGAAGCGGAACTCCAGGCCGCCACGACGAAATCGGACTCACTGCAGAAGCAGGCGGATGCCGCCCTCGCCAAAGCGAAGACGTCACAGATGCGCGCGGGGCTGCTCGCATCGCACCTCGCCAAGAGCGTCGGCCAGGACCCGTCGGTCGACCTGCTACTCAAGGGCGGGAACGGCACTGCGGCCGACAAGCTGCTCTACCAGCTCGGAACCATGACCAAGCTGACCGCGCAGTCGCAGGCGATCTACGCGCAGGCGATGACGGATAAGAACGCCGCACAGGCGTTGACCGACCAGGCCACGGTTGCCAAGCAGGCGCGCGTGAAACTGGCGGATGCCGCGACCAAGGCGCTTGCCGCCGCGAAGACCGCTGAGGCCCAGGCCCAGGCCGCGCTCGCGACCCAGCAGCAAAAATCCACCGACCTTGTCGCGCAGCTCGCGACGCTCAAGAACACCTCGGCGGCCGTTGAGGCCTCATACCTGCAGGGCGAGAAGATTCGCCAGGCCGCGGCGGCTGCCGCAGCGGCCGCAGCGGCCGCGGCTGCAGCCGAGAAGGCCAAAGCTGACGCGGCGGCGAAGGCAGCGGCGGCAGCGTCCAAGGCGGGAAGTTCCGGGGGGAGTTCCGGGAGCAGCTCGAGCTCGAGTGGCAGCTCAACCCCGAACAGCAGCCAGGTGGAACGCGCGATTTCGTATGCGATGGCACAGCTCGGCAAGCCGTACGCGCTCGGCGGGGAAGGCCCCACATACTGGGACTGCTCCGGACTCACAATGAAGGCATATGCCGCAGCCGGGATCTACATCGGCCAGCACTATGTGTCGAGCCAGTACAACACGATGCAGAGCCGAGGCAGGCTCTTCCCCTATTCGCAGCGCCAGCGGGGCGACCTGCTGTTCTGGAACAACGGTGGTTTTTACCACATCGCGATTTACCTGGGCGGCGGACTCATGATCGCCGCTCCAACGTACGGTGAATCCGTCAAGGTGCAGCCGGTGTGGGGCGTCGGTGGCGACCTGATGAACGTCGTCGGTCGCCCGTCGGGCTAGTCCGCTTCAGTCGGGGCGTTGAGACGCGCTAGTGCGCGCCCTCTTCGGCGAGCTTCTTGATCCCGG
Source organism: Microbacteriaceae bacterium (assembly GCA_030841285.1). Lineage (GTDB taxonomy): Bacteria > Actinomycetota > Actinomycetes > Actinomycetales > Microbacteriaceae > JAUZGC01. The sequence goes on along the minus strand of JAVECW010000044.1, from coordinate 16,950 downwards.
CCTCGACAACGCTCACGGCATCCGCCGCGTTGCCCCACCCCTCGGTCTTGACCCACTTGCCAGGCTCAAGGTCCTTGTAGTGCTCGAAGAAGTGCTCGATCTCCTTGCGGGTCTGCTCCGGGATATCCGCGACATCCTGGATGTGCGCCCACCGGGGATCTTTCGCCGGAACCGCGATGACCTTCGAGTCGATGCCGGCCTCGTCGCTCATGTTGAACACGGCAACCGGGCGAACCGAGATGCCGACACCGGGGAACACCGGGTACTCGAGCAGGACGAGCACGTCGACGGGGTCGCCATCGAGGCCGAGCGTCTCCTCGAAGTAGCCGTAGTCGGTCGGGTAGACGAAACTCGTGAAGAGCACGCGGTCAAGGTAGACGCGACCCGTCTCGTGGTCGACCTCGTACTTGTTGCGGCTCCCCCGGGGGATTTCGATAACGGCGTCGTATGCGGCCATGCTGCGGTTTCTCCCTATGTTCGGAACTCTGCAATAACGTTACTGGATGCAGGTTGACGGTTCATCGGCCAGGCGCCCGCGGTTGACCCCGGCCATCGCCGACGTGCGGCGCGCCGTCCGCGAGGCGCTCGCTGCCCTACGCCTCTCCCCTGCCACGAGTTTTCCTGCCGCGTCGGCCGGGAAGCCCCTCGTCCTGGTCGGCGTCAGCGGTGGAGCAGACTCGCTGGCACTCGCGGCGGCTACCGGCTTCGAAGCGCCGCGGGCCGGCATCCGGGCCGGTGCGATCGTCATCGACCACGGCCTTCAGGCGGGGTCGGCGGATGTCGCGGAGCGCGCCGCAGCACAGGCGCGTTCGCTCGGCCTCGATCCCGTGGTCGTGATGCGCGTCGACGTCGGGCAGGCGGCGTCGGCAGGCGGGCCGGAGGCCGCGGCGAGAGCAGCGCGTTACGGAGCGTTCGATGCGGCGATGGCCGAGGTGGACGCGAGCCACGTCCTGCTCGCGCACACGCTCGACGACCAGGCCGAGACGGTGCTGCTCGGGCTCGCCCGCGGATCCGGCCCGACGAGCCTGCAGGGCATGGCCGCGCGGAGCGGGGCGTACCTGCGTCCACTACTCGGCATCCGTCGCGCGATGACGCGGCAGTTCTGCGCCGACTCCGGCCTCGAGCCGTGGGAGGACCCGCACAACGCCGATCCGTCGTACGCGCGCGTCCGGGTGCGCCACGCGGTTCTCCCGACGATCGAGCGCGAGCTCGGCCCAGGCATCACCGAAGCCCTCGCCCGCACGGCCGAGCACCTGCGCGAGGATGCCGATGCGCTCGATGCCCTCGCACTCGACTGGGCGATCGAGCTCACGACGCAGACAGAGGACGGCGCCGTCGCTCTCGATGTACGCGGGCTCGAGGCCGACCCGCCTGCGCTGCGGCAGCGGATCATCCGCCTCGTGGTTTCGAACGAGTTCGGTGTCGCGCTGGAGCGTGTGCATACGCTCGCCGTGGCCGACCTCGTCACCAACTGGCACGGCCAGAAGGCGCTCGACCTGCCAGGCGTTAGGGTGGTCAGGCAGGATGGCCGGCTGATTTTCACGCCAGCCTAGGCGACGACAGAAGGACACCATCGCTCCATGGAATTCACGGATGCCGGCGACGAATTGACGGAGCTCCTCCTTACTGAGGAGCAGATCCGGGCCAGGATCGCGGAGCTCGCCCGCCAGATCGAGGCAGACTACGCCGGCCACGATGTGCTCTTGGTCGGCGTGCTCAAGGGCGCCGTCATGGTCATGGCGGATCTCGCCCGCGAGCTGCGCATCCCTCTCACGATGGATTGGATGGCCGTGAGCTCGTACGGCTCCGGCACCGAATCGAGCGGTGTCGTTCGGATCCTGAAGGACCTCGACACGGACTTGAGCGGTCGCAGGGTGCTCATCGTCGAGGACATCATCGACTCTGGACTGACGCTCTCCTGGCTGCTCGCCAACCTCAATTCGCGTGGGCCCGAATCCGTCGAGATCTGTGCTCTTCTGCGCAAGCCGGATGCCGCCCGTGTCGACATCGACGTCAAGTACCTCGGCTTCGACATCCCGAACCGGTTCGTTGTCGGGTACGGGCTGGATTACGCGGAGAAGTACCGCAATTTGCGCGGCGTGGGCGTGCTCGCGCCGTCGGTGTACGCATAGGGTCACTTCTGCTGGTGGAGTATGCCGCCTGCGGCCGTATCGAACCCATCAGAGGGTCTCGATACGCTCGCTGCGCTCGCTACCCGACGAGCCCAATCCTGCGCATTTCGCCAACCGGTTAATCCCATGGCGAACACGCAGCGAGCGCACAGCGCTGGCGCGATACCCTTACAGCACCATGAACGTCAAGAAGATCTTCCGGGGCCCGATCCTCTACATTGTGCTGGCCGTTGTGGCCGTGTGGATCGGCTCAAGCCTCATCACAATGTCGGGCTTCAAGGAGGTCTCGACCCAGCAGGGTCTTGCCCTCCTTAAAGACAACAAAGTAGCCAGCGCCACGATCGTCGACGGAGAGCAGCGCGTTGATCTCACGCTCGTCACCCCGGACAAGACGCTCGGCAGCCAAGTGCAGTTCTACTACGTCGCGCCGCGTGGCACCGAGGTCGTCACGGCGATCACCGACGCCAAGCTGACCAAGGGCTTCAACGACCAGGTGCCGCAGCCCAACTGGCTGCTCTCCGCGCTTGGCTTCCTGCTTCCCGTGCTCCTGATCGGGGTGTTCTTCTGGATCATGCTCTCCGGCATGCAGGGCGGCGGCAACAAGGTCATGCAGTTCGGCAAGTCGAAGGCCAAGCTCGTCTCCAAGGAGACTCCGAAGGTCACGTTCGACGACGTCGCCGGTGCTGATGAGGCCATCGAGGAGCTCGAGGAGATCAAGGACTTCCTCAAGGAGCCGGCCAAGTTCCAGGCGGTCGGTGCGCGCATCCCCAAGGGCGTGCTGCTCTACGGCCCTCCAGGAACCGGTAAGACCCTGCTCGCCCGCGCTGTCGCGGGCGAGGCCGGCGTGCCGTTCTACTCGATCTCGGGTTCCGACTTCGTCGAGATGTTCGTCGGTGTCGGCGCGAGCCGCGTGCGCGACCTGTTCCAGCAGGCCAAGGAGAACTCCCCCGCCATCATCTTCGTCGACGAGATCGACGCGGTCGGTCGGCACCGTGGTGCCGGGCTCGGCGGAGGGCACGACGAGCGCGAGCAGACCCTCAACCAGCTTCTGGTCGAGATGGACGGCTTCGACGTCAAGACGAACGTCATCCTGATCGCGGCAACCAACCGCCCAGACATCCTCGACCCTGCTCTGCTGCGCCCGGGCCGGTTCGACCGTCAGATCGGCGTGGACGCACCCGACCTCCAGGGTCGTAAGAAGATCCTCGAGGTGCACGGACGCGGCAAGCCGCTCGCGCAGGGCGTCGACCTCGAGGTCCTGGCTCGCAAGACTCCTGGCTTCACGGGTGCAGACCTGGCCAACGTCCTCAACGAGGCCGCTCTGCTCACCGCGCGCTCCAACGCGCAGTTGATCGACAACCGCGCCCTGGACGAGGCCGTCGATCGGGTGATCGCCGGTCCGCAGAAGCGCACTCGCGTGATGAAGGACAAGGAAAAGCTCATCACGGCGTACCACGAGGGCGGACACGCGCTGGCGGCTGCCGCCATGCGCTACACCGACCCGGTGACCAAGATCACCATCCTGCCGCGTGGTCGTGCCCTCGGCTACACCATGGTCATGCCGCTCGAGGACAAGTACTCCATCACGCGCAATGAGCTGCTCGATCAGCTCACCTACGCCATGGGCGGTCGCGTCGCGGAGGAGATCGTCTTCCACGACCCGACGACGGGTGCGTCCAACGACATCGAGAAGGCGACCTCGATCGCCCGCAAGATGGTCACCGAATACGGCATGAGTGCAGATGTCGGTGCCGTCAAGCTCGGCCAGTCATCCGGTGAGATGTTCCTCGGTCGTGACATGGGTCACCAGCGCGACTACTCAGAGCAGATCGCCGAGCGCGTGGATGCCGAGGTCCGGCTGCTGATCGAGGCAGCGCACGACGAGGCCTGGCAGGTGCTCAACGAGAACCGCGCCATCCTCGACCGGCTCGCCGCCGAGCTCCTCGAGAAGGAGACGCTCGACCACAACCAGATCGCCGAGATCTTCGAGCACATCACGAAGCTGCCGGAGCGCCCGCAGTGGCTCTCCAGCGACAAGCGTCCGATCTCGAACCAGCCGCCCATCGACTACCCGAGGGCCAAGGCGCCCATCGACGCGGGTGCCGTTGACGGTGGGGTCGACTCCGAGCCGCCGACGAAGCCCAAGCGCTCCCCGGCGCGCAAGCCGCGACCGGCCACGGCGTAGCACCCAGTGGCGCGCACGTGACCGGAATCGATCGGCTGCGCATCGAGGCAGCCGTTGCCGAGATTCTGGCAGCGATCGGTGAGGACACGTCGCGCCCTGGGTTGCAAAGCACGCCGAGCCGGGTCGCCGACGCCTACGAGGAGTTCTTCGCGGGGCTGCAGGTCGATCCCCTCACGCACCTCGACGATGCCGTGCCTCTCGAAGGCCACGACGCGGAGACCGTGTTGCTGCGCGACATCGCATTCCGTTCGATCTGTGAGCATCACCTGCTGCCCTTTCTCGGCGTGGCGCACGTCGCCTACCTGCCCAAGGACCACGTCGTCGGACTCGGCCGCCTCGCGCGCGTCGTCGAGACGCTCGCCGCACGTCCGCAGATGCAGGAGCGCCTGACCGAAGAGATCGCAGACACCCTGCAGGCGGGGCTCGATCCGAGAGGCGTGCTCGTCATCCTCGACGCCTCGCACAGTTGCGTCTCCGCGCGTGGTACCCGCCAGACCGAGAGCACCACCGTCACCATCGCGAGTCGAGGCGAGCTCGCCGACCCAGCTGCACGCGCCGAGCTCATCACCCTGGTCGGGCGCGGCGTCGGTTGAGCACCGTCATCATGGGCGTGCTCAACGTCACGCCAGACTCGTTCAGCGACGGCGGGCGCTTCGTTGAGACGGATGTCGCCATCCAGCACGCCCTCGACCTGGTCGAGCAGGGTGCCGACCTGATCGATGTCGGCGGCGAATCCACCCGCCCGGGAGCCGTGCGTGTGGGTGCAGACGAGGAGCAGGCACGCGCCATCCCCGTGATCAGAGGGCTCGCCGAACGCGGCATCGAGGTCAGCATCGACACGATGAACGCCGAAACCGCGCTCGCCGCGGCCGAGGCGGGTGCGAGCATGATCAACGATGTCTCGGGCGGTCTCGCCGACCCAGGGATGGTGGGCGTGGTCATCCGGACCGGTCTCACATACATCGTCCAGCACTGGCGTGGGCAGAGCGAGACGATGGATGCGCAGGCCACGTACACGCACGCCGCGCGTGAGGTGCGCAGGGAACTTTTCGGCCGGGTCGCCGAGCTCGCCGAACTCGGTGTCGAGCCCGGCCGCCTGATCATCGACCCTGGTTTGGGATTCGCCAAGAATGCCGAGCACAACTGGCAGGTTCTCGCGCACCTCCCGGAGTTTCGCGAACTGGGACTGCCTGTCCTGATCGGCGCCTCCCGCAAGCGTTTCCTTGGCGCGCTGCTTCCCGAGGGTGCCCCCGTCACGGATCGTGATGCACCCACCGCCGTGATCAGTGCCCTTGCCGCGCAAGTGGGCGTGTGGGGTGTGCGCGTGCACGATGTCTCTAGCACACGGCTCGCCCTCGATGTGGTCGAGGCATGGCAAGCTGGACGCGATGACTAGTCGCGACTCCATCACGCTCACGGGCCTTCGCGTGCACGCCAACCACGGCGTGTACGAGTTCGAGCGCGAGGCCGGGCAGGAGTTCGTCGTCGACGTGACGGCCTGGCTCGACCTGGCGCCTGCCGCTGCGACCGACGAGGTCGCTGCGACCCTCCACTACGGCGAGCTCGCCGTCGAGATTGCGGACGCCGTGCGGCGTGACCCTGTCGACCTCATCGAGACCGTGGCGGAGCGCGTGGCATCCCTGGTTCTCGCCCACCACCAAACCGACGCCGTGCAGGTCACGGTGCACAAGCCGGATGCGCCCATCGACGTGCCGTTCGGCGATGTCGCCGTGACGATCGTGCGCGAGCGCGCCGCTGCCCAGCACACGGGAACGCCAGAGTGAATCCCGCCGTCTTGCCTCCGCGCCCGCAGCGGCTGCGGCCGGTCGTGCCTGTCGTGCTCGCGCTCGGAAGCAATCTCGGAGACCGGGAGGCCGCGATTCGCGGGGCGCTCTCTGACATCGGCGCCGTGCCAGGCACCCATGTCGATGCGGTTTCTCCGCTCGTCGAGACGCCGGCCCTCAAACCGGACGGAGTCGACCAGAGTGCTCCGGCCTATCTCAATGCCGTGGCCATCGTCCAGACGATTCTCGAGCCGCACGCGCTGCTCGAGGCGCTCAATGCGATCGAGCATGAGCACGGCCGGGTGCGCGTCGAGCGCTGGGGTGACCGGACGCTCGACATCGACATCATCGACTTCGCGGGCCGTGAGATCGCCGACGAGCGGCTAACGCTTCCGCATCCGCGAGCCTGGGAGCGCGGATTCGTGCTCGCCCCCTGGCTTGCGCTCGATCCGGATGCCGAGATCGTCGGGCGAGGGCGCGTCGACGCCCTTCTCGCCGCTACGTCCGATACCGTCTGGGCGTACCCGCGGTCAACAGGTCGGGCCGAGTCGAGTCGAGGGAGCGAGACGTGAAGCGCACGCGTGCGACGCCGCTGATCGGACTCGCGGTTATGGGGATCGTGGTCGGTTTCCTGCTCGAGTTCGGGGCAGCAGCGACCGGCATCCCCATCCTCATTCCACCCCTCTCCCTGCCGGTCACCCTCGTCGTCATAGCGGCGATCGTCGTGGGCTTCGCGATACCGATCCGTCGAGCGACGCGCGGCACATCGAAGACGATGATCGACCCGTTCCGGGCGATGCGCGTTGCCGTGCTCGCGAAGGCGTCGAGCCTCAGCGGGGCGCTTCTCGCCGGGTGGGGACTCGGAATCCTCGTCTACCTCGTGACCCGCTCCGTGCTGCCCGCGTCCAGCGCGATCTGGCTCGCCGTCGCCGCCACGGTGGGCGGCGTTGTGCTCCTCGTGGCTGGTCTCGTCGCTGAGCACCTGTGCACGCTGCCGCCGCCTGAGGATGACGAAGGGCAGCCGGAGGAATCCCATGCCTGATCCCCTCGACCTGCCAGGCGAGGAATGGAAGCGTGTTTCACCCAAATATGTGGTCGTGGTCATTGTCGGCTCACTTGTCAGCGGCGTCGTAATGAGCGCGATTGCGACAGCGATCTGGCTCGTCGTCGGGCTCTCGTGGGCATGGATCGCGCTCGTCGCGATCGTGGTGGTCACGATCATCCAGCTCATTATTGCGCCGCGCCGGGCGCGCTCGATCGGGTATCGGATGCGGGATGACGACCTGCTGTTTCGCCGCGGCATCATGTTCCAGCGTTTCGTGTCCGTGCCGTATGGACGCATGCAGCTCATCGACATCAACCGCGGCCCGGTCGGACGGATCCTCGGACTCGCCGACCTCAAGTTCGTCACCGCCGCGGCATCGACGGGCGTCTCGATCCCCGGCCTGCCCGAAGCGGATGCCGGTGCGCTGCGCGACAGGCTCGTGGAACTGGCGGAGAGTCGCCGGGCCGGGCTGTGACCAACGAGCGCCGCTCGGCGTCGGAGATCGCGGCAGAACGCCTGACCGACGGTGAGTGGCACAGGCTGCACCCGGCGACACCGCTGCTCAAGGGCGGCATCATGTTCATCGCGGTGCTCGGCATTGTCATCTCGAACCTGCGCGAGCGCCTGATCGACGTGTTCTTTGGCGTCCCGCAGGACAACCGGGATCCGTTGGACCAGCTCTATACGCGCGGCCTCGTCGGATGGGCGGTCCTGGTCGTCCTGGTCGTCGTCCTCGTGTGCATCGGCGCCTTCTACCTGTCCTGGCGCATGCACAGTTTCCGCATCGGCAACGAGGCCGTCGAGGTGCGCAGCGGGGTTGTGTTCCGCACGCACCGCAAGGCCAGGCTCGATCGGATCCAGGGCATCAACGTGGTGCGCCCGGTGATCGCGCGCATCTTCGGCGCGGCCAAGCTCGAGGTCAGCGTCGCCGGCAACGACGCCAACGTACAGTTGTCGTACCTGGCCTCTGGGCTTGCGGAAGGCGTGCGCCGCGACATCCTGCGCCGTGCATCGGGCGTGCGAGCGGCCGAGGCCACTGCATCGGGCGCCGGCGAGGCATCCATCGGCGAGCGATCCGGCGATGGACAGCGTGCGTCGATGCATAGCCCCGGACTGATCAACCAGCGGGTGAGCGAGTTCCTCGCGCCGGAGCTCGCCCCGGACGTGGCGTCGCCCGAATCCGTCGTCAAGATCCCGGCCGGCCGGCTGATCGGCTCGATCGTCCTGAGTGGTTTCACGCTGTTCCTGCTGGTCGCAGGTGCAGCCCTCATTGTCGGCGCTGCGTCGGGCCGGCTGTGGCTCCTGTTCGCCTTCCTGCCCGGCCTCCTCGGTTCGGCGAGCATCTACGTCAACCGCCTCGCGAAGTCGCTGCGCTACAGCATCGCCGGCACGCCGGACGGGGTGCGCGTCGGGTTCGGGCTGCTCTCGACGAGTAACGAGACGCTGCCCCCAGGGCGCATCCATGCTGTCGAGGTGCTGCAGCCTCTGCTGTGGCGCCCGTTCGGCTGGTGGCAGATCCGGATCAACACGGCGGGGCACTCGAAGCAGAAAGGCGCGGCCGGCCAGCCGAACACGACCATGCTGCCCGTCGGCACTGTCGAGGACGCCGCCCGCGTGCTCGCCCTCGTGCTGCCGAACTTCGGCACGGGGGCGCACCGCACGCTCATCGAGGCCGGCATGATGTCGCCTGGCCGCGACGGGTTCACGGGCGCCCCGCTTCGCGCGGCGTGGCTCAGGCCGCTGTCGTGGCAGCGCACGGGCTATTCGATCGTCGACGGCGTGATGTTGCTGCGATCTGGCATGATCCGGCGCCGCCTCGTGATCGTGCCGCTCGCGCGGCTGCAAAGCCTTGAGGTCGACCAGGGCCCCATCGAGCGGATGCTCCGGCTCGCGTCGGCCGCGCTGCACACTGTCGACGGGCCTGTGCGTCCCTGGCTCCGTGTGATCGATCGCGACCAGGCGATGGTCCTGTTCGGCACCGTCGCGACGGAGGCGGTCGCGTCTGCCCACCGTGACACGAGCCACAGGTGGAACTCCGCGCGGGAGGCCATCGCGCGGGAGAATGGTTCGGAGGAGAACGCTGCACCGGCGGACTCCACACCAGCAAACTCCGCACCGGAGGGTGAGGAGCAGCCATGACAGAGAATCGTTCGGGGCGCCTCGGCGTCGGCATCGTTGGCGCCGGCAGGGTCGGACCCATCCTCGGCGCGGCACTCGCTGGAGCCGGGCACGCACTCGTCGGAATCTCGGCTGTTTCGGCGGAGAGCAGGGAGCGCGCGGATGCGATCCTGCCCCTCGTGCCGATCCTCGAGGTCCCCGACCTGATCGAGCGCAGCGAGCTCGTGATCCTCGCGGTGCCCGACGACGAACTGCCCGGCCTTGTCGCCGGACTCGCGGCGACGGGCACCTGGCAGCCCGGCCAGCTGGTGCTGCACACGGCTCCCGGCTACGGAGTAGGCGTGCTTGCGCCGGCGGCCGCGATGGGCGTTATCCCGCTCGCGATCCATCCGGCGATGGCGTTCACGGGAACGAGCCTGGATCTCGCTCGCCTGCAGGAGAGCTATTTCGCGGTCACCGCGCAAGCGCCCGTGCTACCGATCGGACAGGCGCTCGTCGTCGAGATGGGCGGGGAGCCCGTCGTGATCGCAGAGAACGACCGCGCCGCGTACGCGGAGGCGATCGCCACAGCGACCACCTTCTCCCGTTCGATCGTCGTGCAGGCTGCGGGCATCCTGACCAGCATCGGGATGGAGAATCCCGGCGGCTACCTGAGCTCGCTCGTGCGCTCGACCGTCGACAACGCGCTCGCGCAGGCGTCAACCGCGAGCGTTGACGTGTCCGAGCTGCTCGATGAGTCCGAACTGCTCGATGAGCCCGAACTGCCTGGCGAGCCGGACGAGCCACGCGACGACACCGACAACGAGGAACACCTGTGACAGACAACCTGCCCGAGCTGCGCGACCTGCCCGAGTTGCACGACACGATTGAGGGGCTCCGCGCAGCCGTCCGCAAGAGGCGGGGCGACGGCCACCGCATCGCGTTCGTTCCCACCATGGGCGCTCTCCATGCCGGCCACCTCGAACTTGTGCGCCGGGCACGGACGCTCGCCGAAACGGTGGTCGTGTCGATATTCGTGAATCCGCTGCAGTTCGGTCCGTCCGAAGACTTCGACCGCTATCCCAGGACGCTGGACGCCGACCTGGCAGCCCTCGTCGGTCTGGCCGATGTGGTCTTCGCGCCAGGGGTCCCCGAGATGTATCCGGACGGTGCGAGTGAGACTCGCGTGATGGCCGGGCAGGTCGGCTCGCTGTATGACGGCGTATCGCGGCCAGGCCACTTCGACGGCACGCTCACGGTCGTCGCCAAGCTCTTCGGGATCGTGGCCCCCGACGTTGCCATCTTCGGCCAGAAGGACGCACAGCAGGTCTTCCTGGTTGGCCGGATGGTGCGAGACCTCAACTTCCCGATGAGCATCGCGGTCGTCGACACCGTGCGCGATCCGGATGGCCTGGCACTGTCCAGTCGCAATCGTTACCTCGATGCCGGGGAACGCCAGACCGCGCTTGCCCTCCCTGCCGCGCTCGCCGCTGGTGCCGCAGCAGCGGACGGCGGGACGCAGGCGGTTCTCGACGCTGCTCGCGCGGTCATCGACGCCGAGCCAGCCGTTAGGCTGGACTACCTCGACGTTGTCGACCCCGACACGTTCCTTCCCGCAAGATCGGACCATCGCGGGCCGGCATCCATCATCGTTGCCGCCCGCGTCGGATCGACGCGTCTCATCGACAACGAGCGGATCATCCTTCCCTGAGCGAAAGACACGCATGACCGACACCCACGCCACCGAGTCCGAACTCACTGACGCCGAGATCGGCGAGCAGAAGGCCGTGCGGCTCGGCAAGCGCGAGCGTCTGATGGCGGATGCCACGACCCCGGGCGGCGGCGCGTACCCGGTGTCGGTTCCCCTCACGGACACGATCCCCGCCGTGCGCACGCGCTTCGGCCACCTCGAGGCGGACGAGACCTCGGGCGTCACCGTCGGCGTTGCGGGCCGCGTCGTGCACCTGCGCAACACGGGCAAGCTGTGCTTCGCGAGCCTGCAGGCCGGGGACGGCAGCCGCATCCAGGCGATGGTCTCGCTCGCGGAGGTTGGTGACGAATCGCTCGCTCGCTGGAAGGAATTCGTCGACCTGGGCGACCACGTCTTCGTCTCCGGCGAGGTCGTCTCAAGCCGCCGCGGCGAGCTTTCGATCATGGTCACCGAATGGCAGATCGCATCCAAGGCCATCCTGCCCCTGCCGAACCTGCACAACGAGCTGAGCGAGGAGAGCCGCGTTCGCAGCCGCTACCTCGACTTGATCGCCCGCGACCAGGCGCGCACCAACGTCATCAACCGTTCGAAGGTCGTATCGAGCCTGCGCCAGACGTTCGCGGGACGTGGCTACGTCGAGGTCGAGACGCCCATGCTCCAGGTCATGCACGGTGGAGCATCCGCTCGCCCGTTCGTGACGCATTCGAACGCCTTCGACACCGAGCTCTACCTGCGAATCGCGCCGGAGCTGTACCTCAAGCGCGCTGTCGTCGGCGGCATCGACCGCGTATTCGAGATCAACCGCAACTTCCGCAACGAGGGTGCTGACTCCACGCACTCGCCAGAGTTCGCGATGCTCGAATCCTATGAGTCGTACGGCGACTACAACACGATCGCCGAACTCACTCAGACGCTCGTGCAGAACGCGGCGCTGGCGATAACCGGCTCGCACATCGTCACCTGGGCCGACGGCACCGAGTACGACCTCGGTGGCGAGTGGGACCGGATCAGCATGTACGAGAGCCTGTCCGGGGCGGCGGGTGTGCAGATCACCCCCGAGACCCCGGTGGCCGAGCTGCGCGCGCTCGCCGCACGCGAGGGAATCGAGATCGATCACCCTCTCCACGGCAAGTACGTGGAGGAACTCTGGGAGCATTTCGTCAAGGACTCCCTGACGCGTCCGACCTTCGTGATGGACTTCCCGGTTGAAACGAGCCCGCTCGTGCGTGCGCACCGCTCGATCGAAGGCGTCGTCGAGAAGTGGGATCTCTACGTTCGCGGCTTCGAACTCGCGACCGGCTATTCCGAGCTCGTCGATCCGGTTGTGCAGCGCGAACGCTTCATCGAGCAGGCCAAGCTCGCGGCGGCGGGTGACGTCGAGGCCATGCGCCTCGACGAAGAATTCCTGCGCGCCCTCGAGTTCGGGATGCCGCCCACCGGTGGTCTCGGCATGGGAATCGACCGCTTGCTGATGGCACTGACGGGACTCGGCATCCGCGAGACGATCCTGTTCCCTTTGGTGAAGTGATGTCCTTCCTTCCCAAGGGAGAGCTGGAGCCCAAGGATCCCAAGCGGCCATCCAACGCCCGCATCGTGATCTGGGTGATCGGGGGCGGGATCGGGCTCTACCTGATCGGCTCTGGCCTCTGGGGCCTCCTGGTTCACTAGCGGACCGCGCCCCAACTCGCCTAGCGCCCTCCGCGGAGGTGCGCGAGCGTGAGTGCTTCCATCTCCTCGTCGCTCAGGTCGTCGAGCTGCTTCGCCTCGCGCCGGTCGGTGCGGGTCCAGCGCATAAACAGCACCACGAGCACGGGCACGTCGACGATCTCGGCGATGAACCACAGGAAGTCGCCGGAGAGATGCTGGTCGTGCAGCGGGTTCGGAAACCAGGTCGGCAGCGATCCGACCACCGCCGGTGCGTGATCGAGCACGGAGCCGTTGAGGCGCAGCAGGATGCCGGGAATCGCATCCAGCACCATCTCGACGAACGCGAAGAGGAACTCCGCAGTGATGAACAGGCTCGTGCGATGTGTCGTGTGCTCGCCGATCGGCAGGACCATGAGTAACCCGGCGAGTGGAACGAGGATCGTGATCGCCCATTGCGAGGGCGCATTGTCACGCAACGTGGCGGCGGCGGGCGTCAGGAAGACCAGGAATGCCGCGCAGGCGAAGAGAGGTGCGAAGATCGCATTCCCGAAGAGGCGGGCCGGCCATGACCTGAGCGCGGAGTTGAGCATGCGCAGCGGCATCCCACTGAGCACGATCCGGGTCAGGGCGACGGGCTTGCCGAGGGTCACCAGCGCTGGAACGGCGAAGAGCAGGAGCGCAATGCGCGTCGTGAACGCCCAGCGCAGTTCCACGCTGTATGCCCCCAGGAACCCGAAGGAGACCCAGGCGTACGAACCGAGACCGAGCAGATAGAACGCGAGCGTTCGAACGAGCGGCCAGCGGTGCCCGCGGCGCCGCAAGTGCACGATTGCGCCACCGTAGATCCCCCCGGCGAGCACGATTGCGATGAGAGCGACCGGATCGAGGCGCCACGTAGTGAGGAAAGTGAGGACGGTGGGCGTTTGGGGGCTCCGTTCAGAGTCGGGCGTTACCATTATCAGGATATGGATGGAATCTGGACTGGCGTTGTGTGGTCGCTCGCCCCGACGGTCCTCGTGGGCCTGCTCTTCTGGGTGGTGATGCGCGCGATCGTGCGCGCCGACCGCACCGAGCGCAAGGCCTACGCACGCATGGAGGCGAAGGAGCGCGCGAGGCGCGGACTCCCTCAGAAGCCGTAGCTAGTACCGTAGCGGTAGCCAGCAGACCGGACCCGAGGGGGTATCACACGCCATGGACGCGGAAGCCCTCACCATCTTCATCGTCGTACCGCTGCTTCTGATCGACTTCGTTATCCGCGTGGTTGCGATCATCGTGGTTCCACGCAATCGCAGGCCCACGTCGGCGATGGCATGGCTGCTGGCCATCTTCTTCATCCCGTACCTGGGCGTGGCTGTTTTCCTGCTCATCGGCAACTATAAGTTGCCCAAGAAGCGACGCGAGAAGCAGGCCGAGATCAACCGGTTCATCATCGAGAGCACCGAAGGCATCGACCGGGTCAGCCGTGAACATCCGTGGCCGCCGTGGCTCGAGTCGGTCGTGCAGCTCAATCGCAACCTCGGCGCCATGCCGCTCGTCGGTGGCAACACGGCGAGCCTGAACGGCGACTACGAGGCCTCGTTGGATGCCATGACTGCGGCGATCGAGAGCGCGCGCAAGTACGTGCACGTCGAGTTCTACATCCTCGCCCTGGATCGCACGACTGCGCCATTCTTCGACGCGCTCGAGGCCGCGATGAAGCGTGGAGTCACCGTGCGCGTATTGCTGGACCATGTGGCATCCCGTCGGGTGCGTGGCTACCGGCGCACCATCAAGCGACTGAATGCCATCGGTGCGCAGTGGCACCTGATGCTCCCCGTGCAGCCACTGAAGGGCAAGTACCAGCGCCCCGACCTGCGCAATCACCGCAAGCTCCTGATCGTCGACGGAACGGTCGGCTTCATGGGATCGCAGAACGTCATCGATCGCAGCTACAACAAGCGGTCGAACCAGCGCCGAGGCTTGAGGTGGAAAGAGCTGACCGTGCGGTTACGCGGGCCGATCGTGGCCGGGCTCAATGCGATCTTCATCACCGATTGGTACAGCGAGACGAACGAGCTGCTCGGCCGCGATGTCGTGCCCGCGGAAGTCGAGCCTGCCCCCGACAGCCTTGACTGCCAGGTCGTGCCGAGTGGCCCCGGCTTCGAGGGTGCAAACAACCTGCGGCTCTTCCTTGCCCTGCTCTATTACGCGCAGGAACGCATTGTCATTACGAGCCCATATTTTGTGCCAGATGAGTCCATGCTGATGGCCATCACCACGGCCACGCAGCGCGGCCTCAAGGTTGAACTCTTCGTCTCGGAGATCGGCGATCAGGCCCTCGTGCACCACGCGCAGCGCTCGTACTACGAGGCCCTGCTCAAGGCCGACGTGCGGATCTGGATGTACAAGGCGCCGTACATCCTGCACGCCAAGCACTTCACGATCGACGATGACGTCGCGGTGATCGGGTCGAGCAACATGGACATGCGCTCGTTCCTCCTCAACATGGAAGTGTCACTCATGGTGCGCGGCCGCTCGTTCGTCGAACAGCTTCGGGTCGTGGAAGACGGCTACCGCGCGTCGAGCCGCGAGCTCACCCTCGCGGAATGGGAACGCCAGCCGTTGCGATCGACCGTGCTCGACAACCTGGCCAGGCTGACGTCGGCGCTGCAGTAGCTTCTGGGTTCTCAGTTCTTGGTGCTCGGTTCTGAGTTCTCGATTCTCAGGTTCTTCGGTTCTCAGCCGCGCGGCTTGAGCCGAACCGTTGGGAGCACGGGAGCGGGCAGCGCGGCGCCGTCGTACCCCGGGATCGTGCCGAACCGCCCGTGGTCATCGTGGCCGCCGATGACGTCGTCCTGCCAATCAGACCGGAACGCCACGATGTCGTCGTGGCTGCCGCCGATGAAGTTCCACCACATCACGAGCTCCTCGCCGAGCGGCTCCCCGCCGAGCAGGATGGCGCGCGCCGGAACGTCGTCGGCCGTGAGCGTAAGCGGGCCGCTTGCGGGGGCGAGGTATGCGAGTTCGGCGCGTGCGACATCCGTGTCGTTGACGCGCACCGGACCCAGGTCGACGAGGATTCCGTGTTCGAAGGATGGGTCGAGCTCAAGTTCGAGCCTTGCGCCGGGGGCAAGATCGATCTGGGCGCCGACCAGTGGGCTGAAGACGGACGCGTCGGTGTGCGCGCCGGCGAGCGAGCCGACGAAGACGCGGAGCTCGGCGCCCTCGCGCTGCAGCACCGGGGGAGCGTGGTGTTCGAAGAATGGCGCGATCGCGCGGTCGGCCGCGGGGAGTGCGACCCAGAGCTGCACCCCGTGCAGGCTTGTGGTGGCCGGGGTGGACACCTCGGAGTGGCTGATGCCGCGGCCCGCGGTCATCAGGTTGAGCTCCCCTGGGCGCACCATGGCGTGACTGCCGACGCTGTCCCGGTGCTCGATCTCGCCGGCGAAGAGCCAGCTGACGGTCTGCAGGCCCGTGTGTGGATGCGGTGGCACGTGCATCCCGCCGCTTGCGGAGACGTCTTGCGGACCGTAGTGGTCGATGAAGCACCAGCCGCCGATCGTGGAGCGCTGGCGCTGCGGGAGTGTTCGTCGCACAGTCATGGCACGCGGCCCGCCAAGCGGAACCTCTCGCGAGCTGAGGATCTCGACCTGTGACACGGGCGAACCCTCGTCGGCGAGGCACTCGGCGACGACCTCCACCGGATCGGTCTCGAGGTTGCTCACGCACGCAGTCTATGCCGCCGCGGTCCGGTCGTTCAGGCCGGGTTCCGTCGGGCTCCCGCGGGCGGTTCCGTCGGGCTCCCGCGGGTGGGTTCCGTCTGGCTCCCGCGGGTAACTCAGGCTGGAAGGGCCTCGGCAGGGGTTGGCAGCCCAGAATTCGGGCATCGCGGGCAGCTCAGCCTGAATTACCCGCGGGAGCTGTCGGCGCCACCGACCGGGGAGCTGTCGGCGCCACCGATCGGGGAGCTGTCGGCTCGACGGGCGGGAGGTCGGCGCCAGGGCCACGAACTGGGGCGCGCCTCCCTTAACGCCGAGGGCGAACAGGGGCATTATTGGGCGCTTGGCTGGTTACTCTCTTTGTATCGGCGCCAATCCTGCCCTGGCGCCTAAGGAGTAGAAGATGTTCGAGAGATTTACCGACCGAGCCCGTCGTGTCGTTGTCCTGGCCCAGGAAGAGGCCAAGATGCTCAATCACAACTACATCGGGACCGAGCACATCCTGCTCGGCCTGATCCACGAGGGCGAAGGCGTCGCTGCAAAGGCACTCGAGTCGCTCGGGATTTCGCTGGATGCCGTGCGCGAGCAAGTGCAGGACATCATCGGCCAGGGTCAGCAGCAGCCGACCGGTCACATCCCCTTCACCCCGCG
>JAVECW010000028.1 GCA_030841285.1 Microbacteriaceae bacterium | reverse complement strand
GCGGCGGAAGCATCAGCACGCGTCATGGTGCCCACGTCCTGTTTCATGCGCCCAGCGCGTGTGCGATCGCGTTGAGGTTGCTCGTCATCCAGCTGATGTAGTCCTTACCGCTCGGCAACGTCTCGGTGACCGGGACGACCGGGATGCCCGCGGTCTTGGCGGCAGTGAGGACCGCGTCGGTCTGCGGCCCGCTCGTCTGCTCATTGTAGGCGAGCAGCTTGACGGAGTGGCTTGAGTAGAGGGCGAGCGTCTGCTGCAGGACGGTGGGGGAGACATCCGTGCCGTCCTCGATCGCCTTGCTGAATGCGAATGGCGTCTTGTCGACGAGGCCGATCGCGTCGAGCATGTACACCGGGACGGGCTCGGTGATCGACACGCCCTGGCCGGCGAACTTCGCCTTGAGTGAGGCTTCCTGCGCCTCCAGCGTGGTCAGCTTGGCTTCGAACGCCGTGGCGTTCGCCTGGAAGGTGGTTGCCTTCGTCGGGTCGATGGTCGAGAGAGTCGCGACCAGCTTGTCGGCGACAGTCTTCATGACGGGGAAGTTGTACCAGACGTGCTCATTGAGATCGCCGCTGGCATCCGGCTTCAGGCCGGACAACTTGACCGCGTCGAGCACCGTGGCCGAGGTGTTCTTCGCCGATGCGAGCATGGTCCCCACGAACGGGTCGTAGCCCCCGCCGTTCTCAATCACGACCTTCGCGTTGGCGAGTTCGAGCTGGTTCTGCGCGCTCGCCTCGAATGAGTGCGGGTCCTGCGCTGGGTCGCTCATGATCGAGGTGACCTTGACGGCACTGCCGCCGATGGACTTCGCGATGTCGCCGTACACGTTGGTGCTGGCGACAACCGAGATGGTGGAGGATCCGCTCGTGCTGGTGGTCTGGGATGGCGTGGATGCGCAACCCGCGAGCGCCACAACGGTGACGAGCGGCAGGGCAAGAGCGGAAAGGATGGTGCGTGCCTTCATGAGGGCCAATCTAAGGAGGGTGAATGCAGCGCCAATCCATCAGGCGCTGCTACCGCAACGTTAACCCTTGTTGATAATGATTGTCAAAACCACTCGCGGCTCCGCCGTGCCGCTCACGGCCCCCGCGCCGGCGCTACTCGAGAAGGAGCGCCGGCTCTTCGATGATCGCCGCGACATCCGCGAGGAATCGGCTCGCGACATCCCCATCCACCACGCGGTGGTCGAAGGATGCCCCGAGCGTCGTCACGAAGCGCGGACGCACCTCGCCGTCGACGACCCACGGCTTCTGCTTGATCGTGCCGAGCGCGACGATCGCAACCTCGCCGGGATTGAGGATGGGCGTGCCCGTATCCATGCCGAAGACGCCGACGTTGGTGACGGTGATTGTGCCGCCGGCCATTTCGGCTGGCTGCGTGCGCCCGTCGCGCGCCGTGATGGTCAACTGCTCGAGTGCGCCGGCGAGCTCGAGGAGTGACATCGACTGCGCCTCCTTGACGTTGGGCACGATGAGCCCGCGCGGCGTGGCGGCCGCGATACCCAGGTTCACGAAGTGGTGGACGATGATCTCCTCGTCCGTCCAGGTCGAGTTGACCGTCGGATTGCGGCGCACCGCCCAGATGATGGCCTTGGCCATGATGAGCAGCGGCGACACCTTGACGCCCGCGAAGTCGGCCGAATTCTTGAGTCGCTTGACGAACTCCATCGTGCGCGTGGCGTCCACGTCGACGAAGACACTCACGTGTGGCGCCGTGAACGCGCTGTGGACCATCGCGTTCGCGATGGCCTTGCGAACACCCTTGACGGGGATGCGATCCTCGCGAATCTCCGGCCACTCCGGCGTCTGGATGTTGCGGAACACGCTGGCCTGGCCAGCCTCGCGGATGACGTCCTCGCGCGTGACCTCGCCGATCACTCCCGTCGGCGTCACGACAGAGAGGTCGACCCCGAGATCCTTGGCGAGCTTGCGGATGGGCGGCTTCGTGAGCACGGGACCGCGGGATGCGACGGGCACGGACTCTGGGCGATTCGGCACGTGCGGTGGCCGGGTGGGCGCCGCATGCGCGGCGTGGGACGCGGCGTCCGGCGCGACGATGGGAATGGCCGCGGTGCCGGGGTGCGTCACCCGGCGGCGACGCGAGCCGTGGCCCGAGGACGCCCCGTAGCCGACGAGCGCGGCGGTTGGTGTGTATTCCGGTTCGTGCGAAACGCTCGCGGCGGCATCCGCAGCGCTCTCGCTCACCTCAGACGACTCGACGGGCCCGGCATCCAGCGTCTGGTCTGCTCCGTTGTCCGCCGACGACGTGACCGTGATGATCACCGTTCCGACGTCGACGGTCTGGCCCTCTGCAACGAGCAGCTCACCGACAACGCCCTCGAACGGCGATGGCAGTTCGACGAGCGACTTGGCGGTCTCGATCTCGACGAGTATCTGGTTGCGCACGATCGCCTCGCCTGGCGCGACCTTCCACGCCACGATTTCGGCTTCGGTCAGGCCCTCACCGACATCGGGAAGGAGGAACTTCAATTCGCTCATGCGGGAGCTCCTTAGTATGCGAGGCTTCGATCGACGGCCTCGAGCACGCGGTCCGCGCTCGGCAGGAAGATGCCCTCGAGCTTGGAGGGCGGATATGGCGTGTCAAATCCGGACACCCGGATGACGGGCGCCTCGAGCGAGTAAAAGGCGCGCTCCGCGACAGTCGCGGCGATCTCCGAACCGACGCTCACGTTCCCCGGCGCCTCCTGGACCACGATGAGGTGTCCGGTCCTGCACACGGATTCCAGAAGCGGCGCGTAGTCGATAGGGGAGATCGAACGAAGGTCGACGACCTCGATGCTCGTGCCTTCTTCCGCCGCGATGTCTGCGGCCTGGAGCAGGGTGCCGACCATGGCTCCGTAACCGACGACGGTGACGTCCGTGCCACTACGTACGACCCGGCTGGCGTGAAGCGGAGTGCCGTTCGTCGTGAGGTCGATATCCCCCTTGGCGAAGTAGCGACTCTTGGGCTCGAAGAACAGCACGGGATCGTTGGATGCGATCGCCTCCTGGATCATCCAGTACGCATCGTGCGAATTGCCCGGGCTCACGACGCGCAGGCCCGGGGTGTGCGCGAAATACGCCTCAGGGCTCTCCGAGTGGTGTTCGATCGATCCGATATGCCCGCCGAACGGCACGCGAATGACGATGGGCATCGTGATGGTGCCCTCGTGCCGGTTGCGCATGCGCGCGAGCTGGGTCGTGATCTGGTCGAACCCGGGGAAGATGAACCCGTCGAACTGGATCTCGCACACCGGGCGGTACCCGCGCATGGCCAGGCCGATCGCCGTGCCGACGATGCCAGACTCGGCAAGCGGGGTGTCGAGAACGCGGTTCGCGCCGAATTCCGCGTGCAACCCTTCCGTCACGCGATAAACCCCGCCGAGCGGTCCAATGTCCTCGCCCATGAGCAAGACCTTCGGATCGTTGGCGAGCGCCAGGCGCAATCCCGCATTGATCGCCTTACCCATTGGCATGGATCGGATCGAGGATGCCGTGGCCTCGCTTTCGGGGGCAGCCGCGACCGCCGGCTGCATGGTTCCCGCCGCCTTGTTCTCCGACATGGCGCCCGTCGCATCTGGCGCGGTTGCGGTCACACTCGGGTTGTTCATGCCTGGCCCTCCCCAAACGACGACTCGTAGCTCTCGGCCCACGCCTTCTGCTCGGCGATCAAGGCATGCGGTTCCGCATAAAGGTTGTCGAAGATCGTCTCCAGCGTCGGAGGCACGATCGCGAGGGCCCGCTTGCGTGCATCCTCGGCGAAGTCGGCTGCCTCTTCATCGACCGAGGCGAAGAACGACTGGTCGACTCCCTTGCCCTCGAGGTAGGTGCGATACCGCGAGATCGGGTCGCGCGCGATCCACGACGCCGTCTCCTCGTCCAGGCGGTACTTGGTGGGATCATCCGCCGTCGTGTGCGCGCCGATGCGATAGGTGAGCGCCTCGATCAGCGCGGGGCCGTGGCCGGCGCGGGCGTCATCCATCCACTTCGAGGTGACCGCGAAACTGGCCAGAACATCGTTGCCATCGATCTGCGTCCCCGGGATGCCGAAGCCGCTGCCGCGAAGGTAGAGCGGAGTGCGCGACTGCCGAACGACGGGCACCGAGATGGCGTACTGGTTGTTCTGCAGGAAGAAGACCTGCGGCGTCTGGTAGCTCGCGGCGAAGACAAGGGCCTCGCTGACGTCGCCCTGCGAGGATGCGCCGTCGCCGAAGTAGACGATGACCGCCTCGTCCTTCTCCGGATCGCCCGTGCCAACCGTGCCATCGAACTGGATGCCCATGGCGTAGCCCGTCGCGTGCAGCGCCTGGGAGGCGAGCACGAGCGAGTAGAGGTGGAAGTTGCCATTCGTGGCCGGGTCCCAGCCGCCGAGCGTCACGCCGCGCAGCATCCTGAGGATGTTGTTGAGGTCGAGGCCGCGGATCATTCCGACGACGTGCTCGCGGTAGGAAGGGAAGACGTGGTCCTGCGGCCTGGTCGCGTATGCGGAGCCGACCTGTGCGGCCTCCTGGCCATGGCTTGGCACCCACAGGGCGAGCTGGCCCTGCCGCTGCAGGTTCGCGGCTTCGACGTCGAAGCTCCGCATGACGAACATGTCGCGGTAGAAGCGCAGGTAGTCGTCTTCGCTCAGCCGGTCCAGGTATGGCAGGTATTCGCCTGCGGAGTCGCTGGGTTGGAACCGGCCATCTGCGGTGAGCAGTTGGACGGTCGGCGCGGGGCGCGGGGAATCGATCGAGGCAGCCACCGTACTAACCTAACCGCTTGCCCGGGTGCCCATTTGGTAGGTTCCGAACAATATCCGCCGCGACCTCACTGAGTTTCTCCACAGACTCTGGTTCGCCAACGCTGATCCGGATGCCATCACCGGCGAACGCGCGCACCGTAAGACCCGCATCGAAGAAGGCGTCATTGGCGGCATCCGTCTCGTCACCCGTGGCGAGCCAGACGAAGTTGCCCTGCGCGTCCGGCACGTTCCAGCCCTGCTCGATGAGCGCATCGCGCAGCTGGTCTCGGCGGGAAGCGATTCGGGCAACGCGCTCCAGGAGCGCCTCCTCGTTGTCGAGGGAGGCGATGGCGGCGATCTGCGCGGGGTCGGTGACCGAGAGCGGGATGGCGGCCGAGCGCGCCGCATCCAGAACCTCCTGCGGTCCGATCGCATAGCCGATTCGCAGGGCAGCGAGCCCGTACGCCTTCGAGAAGGTGCGCAGCACGACGAGATTGGGGTAGCGACCGATCAGCGGGATGCCGTTGACCGCATCGGTGCGGGTGACGAACTCGTAGTACGCCTCGTCGAGGAGAACGAGCAAGTCGCTGGGCACGAGCTCCATGAAGGCCGCGAATTCGTCGGCCGTGACGATCGTTCCCGTTGGGTTGTTGGGCGTGCACACGATGACAACGCGTGTGCGGTCGGTGATGGCCGCGGCGAGTGCGGGCAGGTCGTGTCCGCCATCCGCACGGTTGGGCACCTGCACGCTCCGTGCGCCAGTGACCGTGACGAGACCGGGATACGCCTCGAATGAGCGCCAGGCGTAAACGACCTCATCGCCCGCGCCGGCGGCCGCCGAGATGAGTTGGGAGAGCAAGGCGACGGAACCGGAGCCGATGTGGACCTGTCCGACCTCGACGCCGTGGCGCTCGGCAAGACGCGTTCGCAACGCCAGCCCGCCAGCATTCGGGTAGCGATTGAGCTCGGCGGATGCCGCGTTGACGGCTTCGATGACGCCCGGCAGAGGCGGGAATGGATTCTCGTTGCTCGAGAGCTTGAAGCCATCGCTTGGCGCAGCGCGTCCCTGCTTATATGCAGAAACGGCAACGATTTCTGGGCGCAGCTTGACGTTCGGGCGCTCTGGCGTACTCACAGAGCTAACTTACCGGCGCATCCATGCCCGAACTGGAATGATCGTGAGGACTCTGCGCCACTTCACGGCTTCGGTCAACCCCTCGACCGGTGAGTGGGCGAGTGCCATAGTTGAGGCATGAGATTCCTGGTCAAGCTCATCATCAATGCACTCGCGCTGTGGTTCACGACCTTGATCGTCGCCGGCGTTACGGTCACGCCATATGCGCCAGGCCAGTGGCCGACGATCGCGACCTACCTCCTCGTCGCCCTCATCTTCGGTATCGTTAACGGCGTCGTCGGCACCATCGTCAGGGTCGTCGCCTTCCCGCTGTACATCATCACGCTTGGCTTGATCGCCCTCGTGGTCAACGGCCTCCTCCTTCTCCTGGTCTCGTGGATCAGCAGCCTGATGGGCTTCGGCCTCTACGTCGCGGGTTTCTGGCCGGGTGTGTGGGGCGCACTCGTGCTCGCCATCATCAGTTGGCTCATGGGGTTGGTGCTCCGCCCGTTCGTCAAGAGGCGCTAGGCCGCAATGGCGACAACCGCCGCCACCCACTCACGCGGGTGGCGGTGTTGCCTGTTCCGCACCGGCCCGTCTTCCTTCGACTCGATCCGCGCGCCACAGCGTGACGGATGTCTGCTCCCCACGAGCGAAATCTGCGATCGTCTCGCGCATGCCGGTCACTCGCTCCTCACCTGAGGCATCCATGATCGCCGCGGTCTCGCGATAGTTGCGGATGTTGTGTGCCGGCACCACCTCGTCCGTCGGTGGAGGGTGCTCGTCGTAGATGCTGCGGCGCACGAGGATCCGATCGAGTCCGCCCCTGTCGGCCTCGCGCGGCTCCCCGCCGAGCGCAGGAACGATGTCCTCGCGGATCTCGACCGCAACGTTCGGAACGCCGGCCGGCACAACCATCTGCCCCGTCGGGGACCCGAACGTCACGAGCCCCGCGTTGGTGAAACCCCCCTGGCGAACAACGTCCGTCGCGACAATGCCGCCCTGAGAGTATCCGACCGCGAGAACGGGATCCCCCGGTTTGATGCCGGCGTCCCTCATCGCCTGCAGTGTCGCGCGAACCGATCCGGCGTCGAGCTCGGCTATGCCGTGGATGTTGGACGTGTCGTCCCACGGCTCGCCCGCCGGGGTCAGACCCGTGTCAATGGTGCCACCGCAATAGACGACCCAGCGCGGCGTCGTACCCGGCGTCTCGTACTTTTCGATCCGCAGCTGCGGCGCGTCGCGACCGCCCGGAGGGATGCGGTCGGCCAGGTCGGTGAACCCGTGCGGCGGCTCTGCTGCCGTCGGCGCGTCGCCCGCCGGCACCTGCCGCACCGTGACCGGCGTCTCCTTCAGGGCGCTCGGACCCGCGAGCCCGATCACGGTGCGCGCCGCTCCGCGCACCCCGAACCACCGCAGCCCGCGGTCATCCACCGCGAGGGTTGCTGGGAGCGGAACGCCGACGGCTCCCAGCATGGTGTCATCCACGGACGACACGAAGACCCGCACGAACGCGACGAACGCCGGATCGCTCAAGACTCCGCGCTGCCGTGAAATCCAGCTGCTGAGGTTGTGCCAGCTTGCGGCGGGGGACCCCGTCACGAGGGTGGACAACGCGAAGCCGGTGCCGGCACTGAAGGCAGGGCCGAGTAGCCACAGGAGGACCAGCGGGGCGAACGTCCCAGTAGCCCAACCGATGGCCGCGCCACCCGCCTCGGTGAGACCGGCAGCCGTGCGCTCCACCCAGCCGTAGTTCTCCGCGGCTCGGTCGAGCGCACCTGACAGCTCCGAGGAGAGTTCGGCCGCGCGGTGCAGCGCAGCTCCCGCCTCGAGTAGGTACGGCTCCGGGTCACCGGGCATCCACTGCGGCGCCAGCCGTCCGGGGGGCAGCACGGGCGCCGACCGCAGCGCTCGCTGCCAGTCGTCGATCGAAACCGAGAGGCGCCGCAGGCCGGCCGCGTGCTCGAGCAGTTCACCGGTCGCGACCGCGGTCGAACCGCCCCCGGAGACCGTGATGTCACCCATGGGCACTGCCCCCTGGCGGCACGCGTGCCCGCGCACGGTCGACGGCATCCCCGGCCGCGTCCAGCTGGCGCCAGGCGCACTCCAATTGCTCGCGCAGCTCCGCGAGGCGTTCCGCGTACCTTCGCTGCGAGTCAGAGCGCCAGAACGTTCCCTCGGTCGGAACCGACGCCGTGCCCGCAGCGACGTCGCCCAGCAGCCCCGCGATCGCCGCACGCTGCTCTGCCAGCTGCGCCGTGGCATCCACATCGGGGCCGTCGAAGATCGAACCCACGCACCCTCCTCCCCGGCACGTCGAGTGTCGCGCACGGCGCAACCGGCCAAGTTCCGGAGACCAGGATCCGGGCAGTCCGCTCGGGGGCCGCGCACGGTGGAGGAGTTCTGCAGCAGAATGGACACGCCAGCCATCCACCAAGGAGCTTCATGACCGCACTGCCCCCTCAGCCACTCAGCCCGCTGGACGGTCGATACCGTGCCGCCGTGGCTGGCCTCGGTGACTACCTCTCGGAGGCCGGACTCAACCGCGCCCGCGTGCAGGTCGAGGTCGAATGGCTGATCTACCTGACCGGGCATCGGATGTTCGGCTCCGAGCCGCTCACCGAGGAGCAGGTGGCCTCGTTGCGCGCGCTCGTTAGCGACTTCGGCCAGGCCGAGATCGACCGGCTCGCCGAGCTCGAGGCGACGACGCGCCACGACGTCAAGGCGGTGGAGTACCTGGTCCGCGAACGCCTGCATGCCCTCGGCCTCGACCACATCGCCGAGCTCACCCACTTCGCGGCGACGAGCGAGGACATCAATAACCTCTCGTACGCGCTCACCGTGCGCGCGGCCGTGTACGAGGTGTGGCTGCCCAAGCTTCGAGCCGTCATCGAGGCACTGCGCGCCCAGGCACGCGAGTTCCGCGCCGACGCCATGCTCGCCCGCACCCACGGCCAGCCCGCGACGCCAACGACAATGGGCAAGGAGATCGCGGTCTTCGTCCATCGCCTCGAGCGCATCGCGAAACAGGTGGCCGGAACCGAGTTCCTCGGCAAGTTCAGCGGTGCGACCGGAACGTTCGCCGCTCACCTCGTCGCGGATGCCGACGCAGACTGGGCGCGCATCTCGCGGGAGTTCGTCACCGGGCTCGGCCTGACCTGGAATCCGCTCACGACGCAGATCGAGTCCCACGACTGGCAGGCGGAACTGTACAACCGCGTGTCCCACGCCAACCGCGTGCTGCACAACCTCGCCACCGACATCTGGACGTACATCTCGATGGGCTATTTCCGACAGATTCCGCAGGCTGGGGCCACCGGTTCATCGACCATGCCGCACAAGATCAACCCGATCCGATTCGAGAACGCGGAGGCGAACCTCGAACTGAGCTCAGCCATCCTCGATTCGCTCGCCGCGACGCTCGTCACGAGCCGCCTGCAGCGCGACCTCACCGATTCGAGCACGCAACGCAACATCGGCGTCGGATTCGGCCACTCGCTTCTCGCGCTCGACAACATCCAGCGCGGACTCGGCGAGATCGACCTCGATCGGGACCTGCTGGCCGCTGACCTCGATGCGAACTGGGAGATTCTCGGAGAAGCGATCCAGACCGTCATCCGGGCGGAGGTCACCGCGGGGCGTTCGGCGATCGAGGACCCGTACGCGCTGCTCAAGGAACTGACCCGCGGCAAGCGCATCGGGCGGGACGACCTCGTCGCATTCGTCGAAAAACTCGACATCGGGCAGGCCGCCAAGCAGCGCCTGCTCGAGCTCACGCCGGCGACCTATGTCGGCCTGGCCTCGAAACTCGTCGACCACCTCGACTAGGACGCGTCCCAGCTGCTCGGCGCATCCCGGCTGCTCGGCGCATCCCGGCTGCTCCCCGCGTTCCACCGGGTCGCATCGATCACGCGATCGGCCCGTTCGACCGCAGCCGCGATGAGCTCGGCATTCGCCTCGTCCACGCGGGCGACCCATTCGCGCGCCTGATCGAGCGTCTTGCCAAACTCGACGTGCCTGCGGATGAGCCGGTCGACCCGCTCCGCCTCGTCGCCGACCACGAACCACACCTCGTCGATTCGCTCGCGAACGTCCCGCCATTCGGCCTCGTCGAGCAGGAGATAGTTGCCCTCGGTGACCACGATCTCGTGCTCGGGGAGCACGGGAATGGACCCGGCAAGCGGTTGTTCGATCGTGCGATCGAATGCGGGAGCGTAGATGGTGTGCGCGGTGTCGGTGCGAATGCGGCCGAGCAGCGCCGCGTATCCAGCTGCATCGAACGTCTCCGGTGCGCCTTTTCGCGTGAGAATCCCGAGCCTCGAGAGCTCGATGTCGGCAAGGTGGAAGCCGTCCATCGGAACGTGCACGGCGCGGGTGCCGAGGGCGACGGTCAGCGCACGTGCGAGCGTCGTCTTACCGGCGCCCGGGTATCCGGCGATCCCGATGATGGTCCGTGGGCGTGTCCGGATGTCGGCGACGATCTCGACGAGGTCCACAACCCGGTTGAGCACGATCGTTCGGGGCGTCGCTCTGTCGGGCAGGGAGGTCACGATCGGTCGATCCGCGGGGGCCAGGTTACTTGCCGCGGTTTTGTTCCTCGAGGTCAGAGACCTCGTCGGCGTTGGGCTTGAAGCTCAGCGAGAACATCGCAAGCACGACAAGCGCGACAATGAAGGCCACCCCCAGCGCGATGCCCGCGAGGATGAACTCGCGCGTTGCCATGAGAACGATGAGGCCGGTGAAGAGCGCCATGACCCCGGAGAGCACGAGCAATTCGGCCGGTCGCAGGCGATCCTTGCGGCTGGGATGATAGGCCGCGCCGGGAACCGGGAGCTGTCCGGGCTGTTCTTCGTTCTGGTTGTTACTCACGACCGTGCCTCCGTCGTCTGCTGCTTCGCTGCGGGATGCTGCATGCCCCACTTGAGCGAGAATCCGCCGATCCCGAGGTAGACGCCGAGCACGACTGCGTACGCGCCGAACAGGCCCACCGCGAGCACGGCGTCGGCGGGGATCAGCAGGAAGACCACGGCGAGGACCGCGGTCAAGACGCCGGCGGTAATCCAGTCGCGCGACGGGCCACCCTTGGACCGCGAACGGATTCCGCAGTACAGCTCGATGAAGCCCGTGAGCGCCGCCCACACGCTCACCAGGTACAGGTACATGCCAAGCCCGCTGGTCTGGAGTGACAGCGCGAGGATGCCCGTAAGCAGACCGATCGCGCCCAGTACGACGAAGAGTGAGCGAACAACTCTGTCGGCCAGCATCCGCCAGCTCAGCACCGCCACGACAATGCCGGTGACGATCGCGAAGACGCCCAGCACGACAAACCCGAGCTGCGGGGAGTGCTTCGCGTTGAACGTGATCACGACCCCGGCGACGAGCGCGATGATCGCCCGTGCAATGGGGACGGTCCAGTATCGAGCAGGATTCCGGACAGTGGGGGCGGCTGCCACGCGGCGACCTCTTTCTAGGCGGTGGAACACCCCCAGTTTAGCGGCGCCCTCGCTGCGCGTTCACCCGTCTGGCGCCCGCAGGAAAAGTCGT
This sequence comes from Microbacteriaceae bacterium, assembly GCA_030841285.1. Lineage (GTDB taxonomy): Bacteria > Actinomycetota > Actinomycetes > Actinomycetales > Microbacteriaceae > JAUZGC01. The sequence continues at coordinate 1,590 of JAVECW010000028.1, read as the reverse complement.
CGCGCTGGGTATGCTCATCGACGGGAAGGATGACCGGCATGGCGCGCACGGGAAAGCAGCGAAACATGGACCGGCAGCCGTCTTAGCCGCGTTGTACGCAATGCAAAAAAGGTTCTTCCAGCCGTACCGGGTCATATCCATCCACAGTGATGGAGGTCGACCCGGACGCGGTCGTTCACGAACGCGCCCGGGTCGAGAAACTAGCCGAGCGCCGTAAGCATGGCCTTCATGTCGGAGATCTGCTTGCTCTGCGACGTGACGATGCTGTCGGCCAGCTTCTTCGCTGCGCCATCCATGCCGCCGGACTGTTCCTGTCGGGCCATGGTAACGGCACCCTGGTGGTGCTGGATCATCAGCGTCAGAAACAGCTTGTCGAACGCCGCCCCGCTGGCCGCTTGCAGGCTAGCCATGTCCTGCGGTGTCATGCCGGGCATCGTGCCCATCCCCGAGCTATCCGTGGGCATCGGAGTGGACATGTCCATTCCCGCCATGCTGCTTGCCGAGGGGGTGGGTGTCGAACCCGAGCCCGGCATGGCCGTCGGTGCTCCCCACGCCTTCAGCCACGCCGTCATCTCGACGATTTCGGGTTGCTGCGCGGCCTTGATCTGAGAAGCCAGATCCTTGACCTGCGTCGATGCCGCACGGGCAGGGGCGAGATCCGCCATTGCAATGGCGCCTTCGTGATGCACGAGCATCATCTGGGCGAACATCACGTCCTGAGCATTGTGTGAGGCTGCCGGTGTCGAAGACGGGTGAGACATTCCGGGCATGCTTCCCATATTGGAAGCGGTAGCGGTGCAACCAGCGAGAAGACCGCCAGCGGCGAGCACGATACCGACGAGGGCGAGACGAGGTGCAATTTTCATGAGGTACTCCAAAGAGAGGTAAGTGGAATTTGAGGTCGCGAACGAGAGGGGCCATCAGACTGACGTCGGAGTCCTCCCCTGGGGCCTCTAAATCCGCAGTACCTGAAGTACTAGAGTCCGATCGATTCCGGGCATGGCCGGGTGCGGTCGTCGGCTGCGCGCGATTTTCGGGGCGCTCACCGGCCGCCGGTCTCCCAACCTGGGAAGCAGTAGCAAGAGGAGCGCAGCAGCGACCACGAGGAAGAGGCACGCGTGCATCGCCGCGTGGCTCATCGAATTCATCAGAGATTCCGAACTCGCGGAATCGGTCGCGGTGACCATCGATGCCGCTGCGGGTGACGCATCGGCAGCCAGTTCGAGTCCGGGCGAGTGCATTGCCGCCGAGTGAACGGATGCCGCCATCGGCACGTCAAGGAGCGTGTGCATGGCAGCGATGCCAGCAACCAAAGCGAGCACCATCAGCACCCGAGCGACCACTCTCGTCACCCGGGTCAGCGCTCTCGCTTCACCTGCTCCCACGCCTACAGGATACCCCCTAGAGGTATAAGGCTGCGCGCCGAGCGACCCCGTGCACGAGAGACGATCGAGCACACGCCCGGAATGCTCTCGTCCCGAACGGCTAGACCGGGGCCATGTCGGCGAAGCGGGAGAAGTGGCCCTGGAAGCTCACCGTCACCGTTCGCGTCGGGCCATTGCGGTGCTTGGCGACGATGAGATCGGCCTC
>JAVECW010000007.1 GCA_030841285.1 Microbacteriaceae bacterium | reverse complement strand
GCCGACGACGGCAGCAACGGCTCGATCAAAGCCCACTCGGAATCACTCAGAACAGCAAAACGCGACACCCACTAAGCATGGCAAACCACCCCGCCACCAATAAGGAGACACGCCCTAGTTGAGGGCGAACTGCTTGGTCGTCTTGGAGGCGATGCCAGCGACCGACACCTTCAGGTGGTACGAAGCGCCAGCCGCGGGAACCTGGCTTCGCTGCGCGGTGCACGTCTTCGGATCGGATCGTGTACGGTCCCATGCGATCGGGGCCGCCGACTTAATCGTCTTGCCCGGTTGGAGCAAGATCTCGGCATCCACCGGGGCGCTCTGGCAGTCGGTCGACTTCCAGTAAACCTCGGTCCCGCTGGTGATCGTGTACACCTGCTGCGAGCTACCCGCGTTGAGCTTGCACGCCGTCGTGCCGGTGTTGGTCACCGAGAGCGACAACTGCGGCAGCTTACCCGCGGCGTAGCTGCTGGCATCCGTGATCGCCTGGACGTCGACGTTGGCTGCCTTGCACGCCGCGCCGCTCGCGGTCGTCGCGCTCGTCGGGATCGTCGTGCTCTCGGGCGTTGCCGTCTTCGTCGATGACGTAGGCGTTGGGGTCGGCGCGGTGCTGCCCTTGGAGGATCCAGGGCGCAGGAAGATCAGGACGACAATGACGATCACTGCAAGAGCGCCAAGGCCGACAATCAGTCGGCGGCGCCAGTACACCTTGCTCGGCTGGGGGCCGACAGGATGCTTGATCGTCGACATGCCCTCAGGCTAGCGGCGGATGCTGCGCTACAGCCTCTTCAGCATGCGCGTGTTGCCGAGCGTGTTCGGCTTGACGCGGGCCAGATCGAGGAACTCGGCGACTCCCTCGTCCGGCGAACGGACCAGTTCGGCGTACACCTCCGGATCGACGGTTTCGTCGCCCATGTCGACAAAGCCGTGCCGCTCGAAGAATGGCACCTCGAAGGTCAGGCAGAACAGTCGGCTAAGCCCGAGTTCGCGGGCATCATCCTCGAGCCGGCTGAGCAGCGCGTGGCCCACTCCCGCGTTCAGCCAGTCCGGCGCGACCGCGAGAGTGCGCACCTCGGCGAGGTCCTTCCACATGACATGCAGTGCGCCGCATCCGATGAACGTGCCGTCCTCGGTCTCGGCGACCCTGAACTCCTGCACGCCCTCGTAGAAGACGACCGCATCCTTGCCGAGCAGGATGCGTCGCTGCACCAGCGGCTCAACGAGGGCCTGGATGCTGGCTACGTCACTCGTACGCGCCCGGCGCACGGTGAAGGTCGTGGTGCTCGCGGTCATCCCACAAGTCTATGTTTCAGCCCAGCGCGCACGAAAAGCCCGGCACGTACGAACAAGCGGGGCCGACTCGAAGGCCGACCCCGCTCGATCCGTAAGGTTCGATCCGTTACTGCGAGTCCGATGCGATCGCAAGGTCCGGCGTGGCCGAACCGGTGCCGAGCGCCGCGGTCGTGTTGATGCCGACGCCGGCGGGCAGCTCGCGCTTGCTCGTCGTGAAGATGAACTCGCCATCCTTGAAGTCGACGTGCACGTGGTCGCCAGCGTTGAGCTCGCCGTTCAGGATTCGCTCCGAAAGCCGATCCTCGACCTCGTGCTGCACCGCGCGGCGCAGCGGACGAGCTCCGAGAGCCGGATCGAAGCCAACCTCGATCAGGCGCTCCTTGGCGGGAACCGTGAGATCGACGGTCATGTCGCGATCCAGCATGCGGTCGGAGAGGCGCTTGATGAACAGATCGACGATCTGCAGGAGCTCCGGCTTCGACAGCTGCGGGAAGACGATGATGTCGTCGACACGGTTCAGGAACTCCGGCTTGAAGTTCTTCCGCAGCTCCTCCTTGACCTTGCCAGCCATCCGGTCGTATCCGGTCTGCGTGTCGCCCTCGACCTGGAAGCCAACGGGGCCACCCGTGATGTCCTTGGTGCCGAGGTTGGTCGTCATGATGATGACGGTGTTCTTGAAGTCGACAACGCGACCCTGGCCATCCGTCAACCGACCCTCTTCCAGAATCTGGAGCAGGGAGTTGAAGATATCAGGGTGCGCCTTCTCGATCTCGTCGAACAGGACGACGCTGAACGGCTTGCGGCGCACCTTCTCGGTGAGCTGGCCGCCCTCCTCGAATCCGACGAATCCCGGAGGGGCACCGAACAGCCTGGAGACCGTGTGCTTCTCGCCGTACTCGCTCATGTCGAGCGAGATCATGGCCGACTCGTCGTCGAACAGGAACTCGGCGAGCGCCTTGGCCAGCTCGGTCTTACCAACACCGGTGGGGCCGGCGAAGATGAACGAACCGGATGGGCGGTGCGGGTCCTTGAGGCCTGCACGCGTACGGCGGATGGTCTTGGAGAGGGCCGAGATGGCCTCCTCCTGGCCGATGACACGCTGGTGCAGTGCCTTCTCCATGAAGACGAGGCGAGCGGACTCCTCCTCGGTCAGCTTGAAGACCGGAATTCCGGTGGCCTGCGCGAGCACTTCGGCGATGAGTCCCTCATCGACCTCGGCAGTCGTCTTGACGTCACCCGAACGCCACTGCTTCTCGAGGCGCAGTCGCTCGCCGAGGAGGTTCTTCTCCTCGTCGCGCAGGCTTGCTGCCTTCTCGAAGTCCTGTTCCTCGATCGCGGCTTCCTTCTGCGCGCGCACTCCGGCGATCTTGTCATCGAACTCACGCAGCTCGGGCGGAGCCGAGAGGATCGACAGGCGCAGGCGAGCGCCGGCTTCGTCGATCAGGTCGATGGCCTTATCCGGAAGGAAGCGGTCGGCGACGTAGCGGTCGGCGAGGTTCGCGGCGGCGACGATTGCGCCATCCGTGATCGAGACCTTGTGGTGCGCCTCGTAGCGATCGCGCAGCCCCTTGAGGATGTTGATCGTGTGCGGCAGCGAAGGCTCGTTCACCTGGATGGGCTGGAATCGGCGCTCAAGCGCCGCATCCTTCTCGAAGTGCTTGCGGTACTCGTCGAGCGTGGTCGCACCGATCGTCTGCAGCTCGCCACGGGCGAGCAACGGCTTCAGGATGCTGGCCGCGTCGATAGCGCCCTCTGCGGCACCCGCACCGACGAGGGTGTGGATCTCGTCGATGAAGGTGATGATGTCACCGCGGGTGCGGATCTCCTTGGTCACCTTCTTCAGGCGCTCCTCGAAGTCACCGCGGTAGCGGGATCCGGCGATGAGCGAACCAAGGTCGAGCGTGTACAGCTGCTTGTCCTTAAGGGTCTCCGGCACGTCGCCGCGCACGATCGCCTGGGCGAGGCCCTCGACGACAGCGGTCTTGCCGACGCCGGGCTCACCGATCAGGACAGGGTTGTTCTTGGACCTGCGCGAGAGGATCTGCATGACCCGCTCGATCTCTTTCTCGCGACCGATCACGGGGTCAAGCTTGTTGTCGCGCGCGGCCTGGGTGAGGTTGCGGCCGAACTGGTCGAGGATCTGGCTGCCCGCCTGGGCGGTCGCCTGATCATTGCCGCCGACCTGGACCTGCTCCTTGCCCTGGTAACCGGACAGAAGCTGGATAACCTGCTGGCGCACGCGGTTGAGGTCGGCGCCAAGCTTGACGAGAACCTGCGCGGCAACGCCTTCACCCTCGCGGATGAGGCCGAGCAGGATGTGCTCAGTGCCGATGTAGTTGTGGCCGAGCTGCAGCGCCTCGCGCAGTGACAGCTCGAGAACCTTCTTGGCGCGCGGGGTGAAGGGGATGTGACCGGTCGGCTGCTGCTGACCCTGGCCGATGATGTCCTGCACTTGCTCGCGCACGGCATCCAGCGAAATCCCGAGCGACTCGAGTGCCTTTGCAGCGACGCCTTCGC
>JAVECW010000139.1 GCA_030841285.1 Microbacteriaceae bacterium | reverse complement strand
AGGAGAACGTCGTCGGCTACCCGGTCCTCCCGGTCTACGCCGCGAAGGCCGGTGGATTCTTCTTCATCGTCTTCGGCGTCATCGTCCTCATCGCGTCGCTGTTCACGATCAACCCGATCTGGAACTACGGGCCGTACGATCCATCTCCGGTCTCGGCGGGTACGCAGCCCGACTGGTACATCGGTTTCGCCGATGGCGCGCTGCGCCTGATTCCACCGGGCTGGGAGTTTGTCTGGCTCAATCACACGTGGTCGTTCAACATTCTCGTGCCGCTGATCGCGATCGGTGTGTTCATCGTCCTTGTCATGTTCTACCCGTTCATCGAGTCATGGATCACGGGCGACAGGCGCGAGCACCACATCCTCGATCGCCCACGCAACGCGCCCGTACGTACGGCGATCGGCGCGGCCGGCGTGACTTTCTACGCCGGCCTGTGGGCCGCTGCGAGCTCTGACCTGATCGCGACCCACTTCTTGCTGACGATCGAAGGCGTCATCCACGCGATCCAGGCGATCGTGGTCCTCGGACCGTTCGTCGCCTACTTCATCGCGAAGCGCGTGTGCCTCGCCCTGCAGAAGAAGGATCGCTCGATCGCGCTGCACGGCTACGAGTCCGGTCGCATCGTGCGACTGCCCGGTGGCGAGTACATCGAGGTACACGAACGTCTCGACGAGTACGAGCGCTGGCGCCTGGTCAGCTTTGAGAGCTACCAGCCGCTCATGATCCGCCCGAACAGCCGCGGCAGGATCACCGTCGGCCAGCGCGTGCGCGCGGGCCTCTCCCGCTGGTTCTTCGAGGACCGCATTGCGCCGGTGACCATGGGCGAGCTCGAGGAAGGCCACGGCCACCACTAGTCAGGTGACGTCCGAGAGCCTCGCCGGGTGGCTGCGCTGCCCGGCATGCTCTCGGACGCTCCAGGCGCTCTCCACGCTCGTCCTGGGCTGTGGCGAGGGCCATCGTTTCGACGTCAACAAGCGCGGCTACGTCTCCCTGCTCAATTCGACGAGCAAGGTCATCGGCGACAGCGCCGCGATGCTCGACGCTCGCACGCAGGTCCTGGCGAGTGGGGTCTACTCCCCCATCGTCGACGCGCTCATTGAGCTGGCACGGCCATCGAATGCACGGCCGCGTGTGCTCGACGCCGGATGCGGAACCGGCTACTACCTCCACAGGCTCCTGACGGCCGTCGGCGGCCAGGGCCTGGCCATGGATCTCTCCCCCGCGGCCGTTGTCCGCGCCGTCCGCAGCCAGGTCCCAGCTGCCGGACGTGCAGATGGATACAACGCTGGTCTGGTGGATGGGCTCGTCGCCGACACCTGGCGACCCCTCCCGATTCGCGACGGTGTTGCGGACATCGTCCTCAATGTCTTCGCGCCGAGGAACATCGCCGAATTCCACCGAGTGCTTGCGGCCGACGGCACCGTGCTCGTCGTCGTCCCGACGGCCGGCCATCTGGCTGAACTGCGCGTGTCTGACGCACTGAGCGGCGGCGGCCGGATGCTCGATGTCCCCGCCGACAAGGCCGGGCACCTCGCGGAGACAGTCGCGCCGCACTTCGCGCTCGACCGACAGCAGAACGTCACCTTCACCATGCGGCTTGACGATGCGACAGCCGACCAACTCGTGGCGATGGGGCCTTCAGCACATCACGCGCCCGCACGTCACGCGCGAGCGGATGCCGCCACGTTCAGGAACGTGACGGCATCCGTCGATATTCTCCGCCTTCGCAGGCGCGAGGTCTAACGCGCGAAGTACCCCCGGTAGTACTCGTAGGTCCAACCAACGAGGCAGATGATCGTGAACGCGATGCCGATGAAGCAGATCCAGAAGCCGACCGCGATGCCGAGCATCACGAGTGCAGCGCCGGCGCCGAGCATGACCGGCCACCAGCTCCACGGGCTGAAGTGCCCGAGCTCCGGGTCGCCGTCGTCGATATTGCCGTCGAGACGGTCCTCTGGCAGTTCACCACCCTGTGACGCGTGCGAGCGACCCAGGTAGAAAGCGAGGAACGCGCCGAGCACGGTCGACAGCATGAGTCCGACCGATCCGACCCACTCGATCTTGCCGTAGTAGATCAGGCTCCAGACCATATAGAGCGCGGCAGAGAAGGCGAAGAAGACCGTGAGGACCCAGAAAAGGATTGCGTTCGCTCTCATGTCACTTCACCTTCTCGTCGGAAAGGTCGAATACAGGCCCCTCCGGGGCATCCTTGGCGCCGAACCCGCCGATCCCGACCCCGATCGGGATGCCCGCCTCTGGGTGGTTGAGGTCGAACGCGGGAGACTCGCTGCGGATGCGCGGGATCGAGGTGAAGTTGTGACGTGGCGGCGGGCAGCTGGTCGCCCACTCGAGCGAACGGCCGTAGCCCCACGGGTCGTTGACCGTCACCTTGGGAGCGTTGCGAGCCGTGATGTACACGTTCAGGAAGAACGGGAGCATCGAGACGGCGAGGATTCCCGCGCCGATGCTCGACACCTGGTTCATCCACGTGAAGCCGTCACCCGGCAGGTAGGTCGCGTAGCGACGTGGCATACCGATGACGCCCAGCCAGTGCTGGATGAGGAAGGTCGTGTGAAAGCCGATGAACAGCAGCCAGAAGTGCCACTTGCCCAGCCGGTCGTTGAGCATCTTGCCCGTCCACTTCGGCCACCAGAAGTAGAAGCCGCTGAACATCGCGAAGACGACCGTTCCGAAGACCACGTAGTGGAAGTGGGCGACGACGAAGTACGTGTCGGAGACGTGGAAGTCGAGCGGCGGGGACGCCAGGATGACACCGGTCAGACCACCGAACGTGAACGTGATCAGGAATCCGATCGCCCAGAGCATGGGTGACTCGAACGTGACGGAGCCCCGCCACATCGTGCCGATCCAGTTGAAGATCTTCACACCCGTCGGCACTGCGATGAGCATGGTCATCAGCGAGAAGAACGGCAGCAGCACCGATCCGGTCACGTACATATGGTGAGCCCACACCGTGACGGACAGCGCCGCGATCGAGATCGTCGCATAGATGAGCGTCTTGTACCCGAAGATCGGCTTGCGACTGAAGACAGGGAACACCTCGGAGACGATGCCGAAGAACGGCAGCGCGATGATGTACACCTCTGGATGCCCGAAGAACCAGAACATATGCTGCCAGAGCAGGACCCCACCGTTGGCCGCATCGTAGATGTGGCCGTCGAACACTCGATCGACCGCGAGGCCGAAGAGCGCCGCGGCGAGGACCGGGAACGCCATCAGAACGAGGATCGAGGTGACGAGCGCGTTCCAGGTGAAGATCGGCATGCGGAACATGGTCATGCCCGGCGCGCGCATCGTGATGATGGTCGTGATGAAGTTCACGGCACCGAGGATGGTCCCGAATCCGGAGAGGCCGAGCCCGAGCACCCACAGGTTGCCACCGACACCCGGGGAGAACGTCGTGTTCGACAGTGGCGCGTATGCGAACCAGCCGAAGGATGCTGCACCCTGCGGGGTCAGGAAGCCACCGACGGCGATCAGGCTGCCGAAGCTGTAGAACCAGTAGGCCAGCGCGTTCAGACGCGGGAATGCGACGTCCGGCGCACCGATCTGCAGTGGCATCAAGACATTGACGAAGCCGGCGAAGAGCGGCGTCGCGAACATGAGCAACATGATCGTGCCGTGCATCGTGAACAGCTGGTTGTACTGCTCCTTCGTCTGGACCACGTTCAGGCCAGGTGCGAACAGCTGGGCACGGATGACGAGCGCCATGACGCCGCCCATGAGGAAGTAGAGGAACGAGGTCACCAGGTAGAGGTACCCGATGGTCTTGTGGTCGGTGGAGGTGATCCAGCTGACCAGGATGTTGCCCTTGCGCTCAACCTTGCTTACACCGAATGGCTGAGCCGGCCGTGGAATGGTGACCGCGGCGGGAGCGGGTGCTGTTGTCGTCGTCATTGGTGGTGCCCTATCCGTTGCTCTTCGGTGCGCTCGTACCGGGGAGATTCTGATTGCGGTTGTACGTCGAGTCGAGCTGGCCGGTGTAGCCGGCTGCCTTGAGAGAAGCAATGTGCGCCTGGTAGTCGGCTTCCGAGACAACCTTCACGTTGAACAGCATCGCCGAGTGGAATTCACCGCAGAGCTCGGCACACTTACCGGCGTATGTGCCGATTCGCTCTGGCGTGAGGTACATGTAGTTGGTCTTGCCCGGAATCACGTCCTTCTTGTACAAGAAGGCCGGAACCCAGAAGGAGTGGATCACGTCACGAGAATCGAGCTGAATCGTGACCTTCTTGCCAACGGGCAGGTAAAGCGTGGGGATCTTCGACTCCTGGACAGCGCCATTGGTCGAGCCTGCGACCGGCTGGACCTGGATGCCCGGGTCGTATGCATTGTCGCTGGTGTAGTTGAAGTCCCACGACCACTGCTTGCCATAGACCTGGACCTTGAGGTCGGGGTTGGCGTACGGCTGCTCGATCGCGTTCTGGTCCCGCGCGGTGAATGCGAAGAAGCCGAGCACGAGGATGAGCGGGACGATCGTGTAGAAGATCTCGATCGGCATGTTGTAGCGCAGCTGCGGAGGCAGGCCGGTCTGGCCCTTCCGGCGGCGGTACACGATGACCGTCCAGATGATGAGTCCCCACACGATGCAACCGACGACGAGGAGGACGATCCACGACGTCACCCACAGGCCGGACACGCGCTGAGTGTTGTTCGTCACAGGCGGCTCGCCCGGGACGAACCCAGGAAGGAATCCGTTCAGCTGGGCCGGCGTGCACCCCGCGAGAATGAGCGCGAGTGTCGCTGCGATCGGAATTGCAGCCCATCGGAGACGGCGGTTATGGCGCACCGGTGACCTTTCGTGAGACTCATGAACAGTTCAAAACGGTTCACGTGTAACTGTATTTGACCGGTCACTAGCCTACTCGCAGACACGCACCCGGACGAACCAGAACAAGCCGCCCCGAAGGGCGGCCTGTCACGAATTGGTCTGGTGTGGGACTAGTGGAACGAGTCCCCACATGCGCAGCTTCCGCCCGCATTCGGGTTGTCGATCGTGAAGCCCTGCTTCTGGATGGTGTCCTCAAAGTCGATGTTCGCGCCATCGAGATACGGCACGCTCATCTTGTCCACGACGACCTCGACACCGCCGAAGTCGACGGCTGTGTCACCGTCGAGCATGCGCTCGTCGAAGTAGAGCTGGTAGATCAGGCCGGAGCATCCGCCGGGCTGGACGGCAACGCGCAGACGAAGGTCGTCACGGCCTTCCTGGGCCAGGAGGCTCTTGACCTTGTTCGCCGCAGTATCCGTCAGGCCGACGCCGTGCGCCCTGGTCTCGGTCAGTGTCGTGTCCGTCATGAATGCTCCTCATCGTCAGTTCCACCGCAGTGGTTCCTCAAGCTGCTGGATCGATTGTACGTCCGAAAACTCGGAACTCTCCGAGATACGCCTGGTGCGCCCTAAGCGCCGATCGCGCTCCGGCCATTGAGGCGCGCAAGAAGAAGGGCCTCCGTCAGGATCGCGCGCTTGAAGACACCGAGATGCAGCGACTCATTGGGGCTGTGTGCGCGTGAATCCGGGTCCTCGACGCCTGTCACGAGGATCTGCGCCTGGGGGAAGACCCGCACGAGGTCCGCAATGAACGGAATTGAACCTCCGACGCCCATCTCGATCGCGTCCGAGCCCCAGGCATCCGCCATGGCGCGCTTCGCCTCCGCGACGGCCCAGCCGCTCGTGTCGACAAGGAATGGGTCGCCGGTGTCGATGTCGTCGATCTCGATGTGGGCGCCGAACGGCGCATTCGCGTGGATGTGACGTTCGATTGCGAGGTAGGCGTCGGCAGCCGACTGGCCGGGGGCGATTCGCGCGCTGACCCGCACCGAGACCGATGGTGCGAGCGTGTTGGATGCGTTTGCCACGCTCGGTGCGTCGATTCCCGTGACAGTGATCGCCGGCTTCGACCAGATCCGGCTCAGGATCGTGCCCGAGCCGATGGGTGTGACGCCGTCGAGCAGGGCGGCCTCGTGTCGCAGCGTCTCCTCGTCGTACTCCGGCGTCTCGGCCTCGTGCTCTGTAAGCCCAGCCACGGCTACAGAGCCGTCATCGGCGTGCAGCGTCGAGAGCAAGCGAATCATCGCGAGCATGGCGTCGGGCACCGCCCCACCGAACATGCCGGAGTGGGACGCGTGCTCGAGTGTACGCACCGTGAGCCGGAACGTCACGTTGCCGCGCAGGCCCACAGTCAGCGCCGGTGTGTCGATGTCCCAGTTGTCCGAGTCGGCAACGACGATGACGTCCGCCGCCAGGGCATCACGGTGGAGCTCGAGGAAGTTGGCGAAGGAGCGCGAGCCAAACTCCTCCTCCCCCTCGATGAAGACGGCAAGCCCGAGCTCGAGGTCGTCGCCGAGCGTGGCGCTGAGCGCGCGCACCGAGGCGACGTGCGCCATGACGCCCGCCTTGTCGTCGGCGGCGCCGCGCCCATACTGACGGTCCCCGCGCACTGTCGGCTCGAACGGAACGGATTCCCAGTCCTCGTCCTTGCCCTGCGGCTGCACATCGTGGTGCGCGTAGAGCAGCACGGTTGGCCGGCCATTCCTGGCCGCGCGCGTTGCGAGCACAGCCGGCTGGCCGAGTTCTGGCCCGTCGCCGATCGGCGCCTGCGCGATGCGCACGCTGTCGAAGACCCCGGTCTCCCGCAGGAGTGCAGCGACGGCATCCGCACTGGCAGCGACGTTGGCCTGGTCGAATGCCGCCCAGGACACCGACGGGATGCGCACGAGGTTGCTCAGATCCGCGATCGTGGCGGGAAGCGACTCCTGCACGGCGAGGCGGAGCCTCTGCTCGGCATCCGCATCGAGAAGGGCACCCGTGCTGGCGTGGGCGGTTTGGTCTGCGGTCTGCTCTGGGTTCCCCATACAGGTAATCTTAAGCCGACAACGATCGAGGACTTATTGTGGCGAAACGACCGACGACTCCGGATCCCTCTGGATCCGGCTCCGACCCTGTGATGGAGACCGCCGAGGAAACCGCGGCGCGCATCGCGACGGGCAAGGGCCAGCGGACTCCAACTCGCAGGGAACGCGAGGCTGCACGCAAGCGGCCGCTCGTGCCGAACGACCGCAAGGAAGCGGCACGCCAGTCCCGTGTGAAGGCAACCGAAGCGCGCGAACGCGCCCGCGTCGGCATGGCCGCCGGCGATGACAAGTACCTGACGGTGCGCGACCGGGGCCCGCAGCGCCGCTTCGTGCGTGACTACGTCGACGCGCGGTACAACATCGGCGAGTACATGATTCCGGTCGTGGTGCTGGTTCTCGTCCTCACGCTGTTCCCGCAGCCAGAGGTGCAGTTCTACGGCACCATCGCCCTGTGGGTGTTCTTCATCATCGCGATCCTCGATTGCGTGATCCTCGGATTCACCGTGCGCCGAAAGCTTGCGGCCAAATTCGGCGTGGGCAAGGTCGAGAAGGGTGTGCGCTGGTACGCGGGCATGCGCGCCCTCCAGCTGCGCGTCATCCGCCTGCCCAAGCCGCAGGTCAAGCGCAGACAGTTCCCCAACTGACCGTGACGATCGTCGCCGCGGCAGACGGTTCCGCACTGGGAAACCCCGGTCCAGCGGGCTGGGCCTGGTACGTCGATGATGAGCGGTGGGCCGCAGGCGGCTGGCCGCATGGCACCAACAACCAAGGCGAACTCATGGCCGTCATCGACCTGTTCGCCTCGACGGCGCATCTCCAGGGCGAAGACCTGCACATCCTGTGCGACAGCCAGTACGTCATCAACACGGTGACCAAATGGATGCCGGGCTGGAAGCGCAAGGGCTGGCGCAAGGCCGATGGCAAGCCTGTGCTCAATCTCGAACTCCTCAAGCAGCTGGATGCGGCTATCGCCGGCCGCACGTACACCTTCGAGTGGGTCAAGGGCCACGCCGGTCATGAGCTCAACGAAGCGGCGGACGAACGAGCGCGGGCCGCCGCGACCGCCTACCAGAAGCGCACGCCGATTCCGACGGGACCCGGCTGGCCGGATGCGCCTTCGCGTGCCGCCGTTGCGGCGAAGCCGGCCGAGCTTGGTCTCTTCGACGGCGTGGGCGACGATCTCTTTGAGGACCTCGCCGCACCGTCCGCCGAGCGGCCGGCCACCGAACTCATCGTGGACCTCGAACGCGAGCTTCTCGAGGCGGCGACCAGCGCCGACCCCGGCCGGGTTGCCGTGCTCCTGCATCCGGATTTCGAGGAGATCGGGAGCTCCGGTCTCTGGGATCGGGATGCCGCGATCCAGTCGCTCGACGGCGAGGCCGCCGTCTCGGCGGGCACCGACATCGAGGTGCTCGGAACCGACTCGCTCGGCGAGGACACCGTTCTCTTGACCTACCGGAGCTCGTCTGCTCGTGGCAGCGCGCTGCGAAGTTCATTGTGGCAGCGCGTCGACGGCCAGTGGCGACTGCGTTTTCGCCAGGACACGCCAGAGGGGTAGTCCGCTACGAGGCCGCCCGGCGCAGCTTTTCGAGGCCACGGTTGATCTCGCGCGCCCACAGCGGACCGCGGTAGATAAAGCCCGTGTAGCCCTGCACGAGCGTGGCGCCGGAGGCGAGGCGTTCCGCGACATCCGCCGCCGTCTCGACCCCGCCAACCGAGATCACGCACAGCTCGGCCGGAACGATCGAACGGATGAGGCGCAGCACCTCGAGCGAGCGGGCCGCGAGCGGCGCTCCGGAGAGTCCGCCGGCACCTGCGGCCCCGATGACCGCGGAGTCCGTCAGGAGCCCCTCGCGGGAGATCGTCGTGTTGGTCGCGATAATGCCGTCGAGACCGATGCGCACGACGAGTTCGGCGATGCGCGCGACCTCGTCGTCGGTAAGGTCTGGTGCGATCTTCACGAGCAGCGGAACCTCGCCTGCGACACCCTTCACGGCCTCGAGCAAGGGAGCGAGCATGTCGAGTTCCTGGAGTCCTCGCAAGCCAGGCGTGTTCGGGGAACTGACGTTGACGACGAGGTAGTCGGCGACAGGCGCGAGAATGCTCGCACTCGCGAGGTAGTCGGCCGTGGCATCCTCGACCGCGACAACGCGACTCTTGCCGATGTTGACGCCGAGCACGGGCCGGTCCGGGCGGCCTGCGATGCGGCGCAGGCGTTCGGCTGCGACATCCGCTCCCCTGTTGTTGAAGCCCATCCGGTTGACGACGGCGCGATCCGGGATGAGCCGGAACAGTCGCGGGCGCTCGTTGCCTGGCTGCGCGATGGCCGTGAGCGTGCCGACCTCGACATGGCTGAAGCCGAGCTGGCCAAGGCCCAGCACGCCTTTGCCGTCCTTGTCGAAGCCGGCCGCGACGCCGAACGGCGAATCGAACCTCAGGCCGAGCGTGCGGACCGACAGCTCTGCTCGTGGCCGGGTCGCCAGGCGCACGAGGCGGCCGATTCCGAGCGTGGGCAGTGCGCGAATGAACGCGAACGCCAGATGGTGGGCCCGCTCAGGATCGAGCCTGGTCAGGACGAGGGAGAAGAGAGTGCGATACATGCCGGTGCAAGATTACCGGCAGTACGCGTCCGCCGCTCAGCCCTCGGGGTTGCTGGGCACGGGGTGGTGCTCGATCCGCAGCTGGCTGATGGCATCCTCGAAGTCGTCGAGTGAGTCGAAACCCTGGTAAACGCTCGCGAAACGCAGGTAGGCGACCTCGTCGAGCTCACGGAGCGGAGCCAGGATGGCAAGCCCGATGTCATTGGCATCGATCTGGGAGGCGCCCGTCGAGCGGATGGTCTCTTCGACCTTCTGGGCGAGGATCGCGAGGTCTGAATCGGTCACCGGGCGGCCCTGGCATGCCTTGCGCACACCGCTCACGATCTTCTCCCGGCTGAACGACTCGGCCACGCCACTTCGCTTGATCACGTTGAGGCTTGCGGTCTCCGTCGTGCTGAAACGCCGCCCGCACTCCGGGCACTGGCGCCGTCGACGAATCGAAAGACCATCATCGCTCGTCCGTGAGTCGATGACGCGAGAGTCAGGGTGACGACAGAATGGGCAGAACATGGTGGAAGACTATCCGACCACGCTCCGTGCGGCGTGATTACGGATTCGCGGGGCTATGACGGAATCGCGGGGAATCGCGCGGTGACGGCGTCGCCGTGCGCCGGGAGGTCTTCAGCCCCGGAGAGAGCGACGATCCGCTTCGCGACCGCTCCGAGCGCGTCGCGATCATAACGGATGATCTGCTGCGGACGGAGGAAGGTGTACGCGCCCAGCCCGGAGGAAAAGTGCGCCTGTCCGCCCGTCGGGAGGACGTGGTTCGAGCCGGCGAGGTAGTCGCCGAGGCTCACCGGGGAGTGCGGGCCGATGAAGATCGCGCCGGCGTTCTCGATCGTCGCGAGCACGGCATCGGGGTCGACGGTCTGGATCTCGAGGTGCTCGGGCCCGTACGCGTTGCTGAACGCGGCCGCGACCTGGAGGTCGTCGACGAGCACGATGGCCGACTGCTGGCCGGCCAGCGCGGCGGCGACCCGGGCGGCGTGGTGCGTCGTGGCTGCGAGCCGATCCACCTCGGAGCGGACGCGCTCCGCGAGATCGGCGCTGTCGGTCACGAGGACCGCGGCGGCAGCCTCGTCATGCTCTGCCTGGCTCAGCAGGTCTGCGGCGACCAGGGTCGCGTCAGCGGCCCCATCCGCAATCACGAGGATCTCGGTTGTGCCGGCTTCGGAGTCGATTCCCGCCTGTCCGCGCACGACACGCTTCGCGGCCGCAACGTAGACGTTGCCAGGGCCTGTGATGACCTGCACCGGGGCAAGGCCGATCTCCTCGACACCCCAGGCAAGCGCGCCAATCGCACCGGCGCCGCCCATCGCGTACACCTCGTCGATGCCGAGGAGGCCGGCTGCACCGAGAATCGTGGGGTGCACTCCCCCACCGAACTCCTTCTGGGGTGGGCTGGCGAGCGCAATGGATGCGACACCGGCGACCTGTGCGGGCACGACGTTCATGACGACGCTCGATGGATACACGGCCTTGCCGCCTGGAACGTACAGGCCCGCCCTCGCGACCGGCTGCCAGCGCTGCACGATCGTGGCACCCGGTTCGATCTCCGTCACGAGCGCGGGCGGAACCTGCGCTGCCGTCGCCAGGCGAACGCGATCGATGGCCTCCTCGAGCGCCTCGCGCACGTCTGCCGGAAGGGCCTCGACCGCAGCGGTGATCTCGGCGGCGGGAACGCGGATGTCGCGCGGCCGCACGCCGTCAAAACGCTCGGCCTGATCGTCGAGTGCAGCTCGACCCTCATTCTTCACGGCATCGATCAGCTCAGATGCGACATGAAGTGCAACAGAGACGTCGACAACGGGGCGAGGAATGAGGGCGCGGAAGTCGGCGCGACTAGGCTGGACTCCCCGGAGGTCAATGGTCTGGATCATGGCCCGCCAAGCCTATCCGCTCGCTCTGACAGCCGGAATTTGTTTCGAGCCAAGGGAATATTCGCGTGGATGCACGCGATTGATGCATACGTATGAACGATTCAAGCCTCCCCCCAGCACAGACCACTGCGGCACCTGGCGCTTCCGACGACCTGGCCGGAACGCCCAAGGACCTCGCGGCATTCAAGCACGCGTTTCGCCGCCACGCGGCGGGTGTCGCCATCATCACGGCGCTCCAGCCGGACGGTACGCCGGTGGGCTTTACCGCGACGTCCCTCGCCTCGCTCTCGGCCGTGCCGCCCCTCGCGACCTTCAACATGGCCCGATCGGCCAGCGCGTGGCCGGCCATCGCTGAATCGGAGCGCGTCGTCATCCATATCCTGGGCGCCCGCAATCGAGCCGTTGCAGAGCGGATGTCTGGCGAGCACGCGCAGCGCTTCGCCGGCGACCACTGGTATCCGGGGCCGTACGACCTGCCGGTGCTCAAGGACGTGACGAGCTGGATGATCGGCCGCATCGTCGAGCGCGTCCATGTGCACAACAGCGCCGTCGTCATCGTGCAGATCGAGGAGGGCGGCATGGGTGAGGACGACGTCCCCCTGCTGTACCACGAGCGCACCTACCTCACCCTGGGCGACCCCGCGTAGGCTCAATCGTGCCGGTTGAGTAGGCCGCGTGCTACTCGACCAACAGAGTTAGCCGAGGCAGTTGGGGCCGAGCAGGCTCTTGAGTTCACCGTAGAGATCCGCCGTGACCGAGACCGGGTACGGCACCTCGAAGACGCGCGCGACGTTGGCCTTGATCAGCCGCAGCCGTACCTCGTTGTTCCCGACGTGCCGGATCAGGACATCGTTGAGCGCCTTGACCGTGTCGGTCGTCGCGCGCTGGTCCGCGAGCGAGATCACGAGCGGGCCGGAGCCGAGGCTCTGCCCCATATCCGGGGTGAACAGGTTGAAGGCGTGCAGGTTCATGCCGTCATCGCGCATGCTCACCCGGCCACGGATGACGACGATCGAGTCGCCGACCAGGGCGGGCGCGAACTCTTGGTACGCCTTGCCCATGAACATGACGGTCATCTCGCCGCCGAAGTCCTCGACCTGAATCAGCCCGTACTGGTTGCCCGAATTCTTCGCCGTGCGGTGTTGCACGCTCGTGACGAGCCCCGCGATCGTGACCGTGTCGCCATCCTGTGTCAATTCGGATGCCATGATCTCGGCGATCCCCGCGCTCGCATGCTTCGCGAGTTGGAGCTCGAGGCCGGCGAGTGGGTGGTCGGAGACGTAGAGCCCGAGCATCTCCCGCTCGAACGCGAGCTTGTCGCGCTTCGCCCACTCCGGCCGCTCCGGCACCTGCTGGGCAGCGTTCGGTTCGTCCCACAGGCTGTCGAAATCGAAGCCGACCTGCCCGTGGGCCGCGGCTCGCTTGACGCTCACGGCCGACTCGATGGCATCCTCGTGCACTTCGACGAGCGCGCGCCGCGTCGACCCAAGCGAGTCGAATGCGCCGGCCTTGATCAGGGACTCGATGGTTCGCTTGTTCGCGACGTGGATCGGGACCTTGTTCAGGAAGTCATGGAACGCCTCGAACCGCCCCTTCTCCTCCCGCGCCTGCCGAATGCCGTCGACGACGTTGGTCCCGACGTTGCGGACGGCGCCGAGCCCGAACCGGATGTCCGTACCGACAGCGGCGAAGAAGCCGATCGACTCGTTCACGTCCGGCGGGAGCACCTTGATGCCCATGCGCCGGCACTCGTTGAGGTACAACGCCATCTTGTCCTTGGAGTCACCGACGCTCGTGAGGAGCGCCGCCATGTACTCGGCGGGATAATGCGCTTTGAGGTAGGCGGTCCAGTAGGAGATCACGCCGTATGCGGCGGAGTGCGCCTTGTTGAACGCATAGTCGGAGAACGGGAGCAGGATCTCCCACAGCTTGTTGACCGCCGTCATCGAGAACCCGTTGGCCGCCATGCCCGCGGAGAAGCCCTCGAACTGCTTGTCCAGCTCTGACTTCTTCTTCTTGCCCATCGCGCGGCGCAGGATGTCTGCCTGGCCGAGCGAGAAGCCTGCGACCTTTTGCGCGATCGCCATCACCTGCTCCTGATAGATGATCAGGCCGTAGCTGGTGGAGAGGATCTCGGCCAGAGGCTCGGCGAGCTCCGGGTGGATCGGGGTGATCTCCTGCAGGCTGTTCTTGCGCAGCGCGTAGTTCGTGTGTGAGTTCGCGCCCATGGGGCCAGGACGGTACAGGGCGATGAGCGCCGAGATGTCTTCGAAGTTGTCCGGCTTCATCAAGCGCAGCAGCGAACGCATCGGCCCGCCGTCGAGCTGGAACACGCCCAGGGTGTCCCCTCGTGCCAACAGATCGTACGCGCCGCGATCGTCGAGTTCAAGGTCTTCGAGCACCAGGTTCTCGCCGCGGTTGGCCTCGATGTTGTCGAGGGCGTCGTTGATGATCGTGAGGTTGCGCAACCCCAGGAAGTCCATCTTGATGAGGCCGAGCGCCTCACACGCCGGGTAGTCGAACTGCGTGACGATCTGGCCATCCTGCTCACGCTTCATGATCGGGATGATGTCGATGAGCGGATCCGAGGACATGATCACGCCAGCCGCGTGGACGCCCCACTGCCGCTTGAGGTTCTCGATGCCAAGGGCGGTGTCGAAGACCGTCTTGGCCTCCGGATCGGTCTCGACGACCGCGCGGATGTCGCCCGCCTCCTTGTAGCGCGGGTGATCCCGGTCGAAGATGCCCGTGAGCGGGATGTCCTTGCCCATGATCGCCGGCGGCATCGCCTTGGTGAGCTTCTCGCCCATCCCGAACGGGAAGCCGAGCACGCGGGAGGAATCCTTCAGCGCCTGCTTGGCCTTGATCGTGCCGTACGTGACGATCTGGGCGACGCGCTCGTCGCCGTACTTCTCGGTCACGTACCTGATGACCTCGCCGCGGCGACGGTCGTCGAAGTCGACGTCGAAGTCGGGCATCGAAACGCGATCGGGGTTCAGGAATCGCTCGAAGATGAGCCCGTGGCGCAGCGGGTCGAGGTCGGTGATGCGCATCGC
>JAVECW010000041.1 GCA_030841285.1 Microbacteriaceae bacterium | reverse complement strand
TGGCTCAGGTTCGTGAACCCCGCCACGTCGAAGATCGTGCCGTCGACACGGTGACGGGTGAGAGCCTGCGCGCTCACCTCGATGGCGACCGCGGTCACCGCGTCTTCCTTCATCCGTGCCAGAAGGGCCTGCAGCTCGCTGGCCTCCGGCGTCGTCAGGCCACTGATGGTTTCCACGCCGCCGATGTGGCGTTCCGCCGTCGAACTCAGGCCCGTGACGACACCCAGCTGGCGGAGGATCGCCTCGATGAAGTAGACCGTCGAGGTCTTGCCGTTCGTTCCGGTGACCCCGAAGAGTGTGAGTCCCTCGCCGGGATTGCCATAGATCCATGCAGACACTGCGCCAAGGACCGCGCGCGGGTCCGGTGCCACCGCGATGGGGAGGCCTGCCCCTTCGGCCAGTTCCACCCCTGCGGGATCGGTGAGAATCGCGACCGCTCCGTTTTCGCGCGCGGTCTGGGCGAGTTCTGCGCCGTGGCGGCGGGCGCCGCGCATGGCGACAAAGAGGTCACCCGGGCGCACGTCGGCCGTGCTGACGGTGATTCCGGAAATCTCGACTCCGGCGACGGTGCCGTGCTGCCCGAACGAGAACTCGCCGATGAGGTCGCCGAGCGACTTCGCCCGGTTCGCCCGTGGGCGGAGTGTGGGGGATACGTCTGCGATCATCGGATCCTCGTTAGTCGGTCGGTGGACGCTGTCGCACGCGGTCGCGCCGTGGCATGACCGGCGTCGCGTGCGGAACGGGGTATACGGATTTCGATCAAGTGAGCGACGCCTAATAACCCCTCAACGATAATAGGTGCTTCCTGAACGACTCCTTATGGCCGTCTGAGGCGCGTCTCACGGTCCGCGAAAGGAGCCTGGTTCCGAGCTTGTCCTCGGCAACCGATGCCTAGGATGGGGTGATGGCCGAGCGCTCAGTTGATCCAGATACCGCCGAAACCGGCATGGCCAAAGCGGGCGCGACCGAAGTCGGCACTGTCGACCGAGCCGCGGATGCTCCCAGCCCGATTGACCCGGGCGCGATCGTCGGAGCCGCGATCGTCGACATCCTTCTCGTGGTGCTGTTCGTGGTGATCGGCCGCGGCAACCACAACGAGGGCTTCAGCCCGCTCGGGACGCTGCAGACGCTGTGGCCGTTCCTTGCGGGCCTCGCGCTCGGGTGGGTCGTGACGTTCGCCTGGCGCCACCCCCGCCACATCTCCTGGCCAGGCATCCCGATCTGGCTGGTGACGATCGCCGCGGGCATGCTGCTGCGGATGGCGTCCGGCCAAGGCGTGCAGCTGAGCTTCGTCATCGTGGCATCGGTCGCACTTGGCATCTTCCTCGTGGGTTGGCGTGTGGTCGCCCGGCTGGTGCAGAAAGCCTCTAGGCGCCGAGCGGGGCGATGAGTTCCTGACCTTCGTTGGTCACATTGCCCACGGCCCTGCCAACGGGATACGCATGGAGCGCGTTTGCGATCTCATCGCTCGCGGCGAGCGCGGCGTCGAGCAGCGTGCGAGAGCCCTCGGTCGTGGGGTCGACCCAGTCGGACCAGAAAGAACGGGGCAGCACGAGCGGCATGCGCTCATGGATTGCGGCGGCCGCTTCGGTTGGTGGCCTTGTGATCACGGATGTCGACAGCAGCCAGCTGCCGTCTTCGGCTTTCGCCCACTGGTAAAGCCCCGCGAAGGCGAGCGGCTCGTCGCCGTGGAAGTAATACGGCTGCTTCTGGTTGCCGACCTTCTGCCACTCGTAGTAGCCGTCGGCCGGGACCAGCGCGCGCCGTTTGGCGAAGACGCCGGCCAAGGCGGTGCCGCCTTCGAGCGATTCGACCCGGGTATTGATGAGCGGATTCCCGGAGCGCTTGCCGCCGAATAGCAGCCCCCAGCGGGCAACCTCGAGGCGAGAGGTGACCGTGCCGTCTTTCTCAGACTCGAGATAGATAGGCACGTTGTCGGTTGGCGCGATGTTGTACCGGGGGGGCGCCCAGCCGGGAAGGGAAGGATCTTCGATCCCCTCTGCCTCGAACAGCCCGAGGAGATTCTCGCCATTGAGAGTGAGCGTGTACCGACTGCACATGCTGTGACGCTACTCTGCGCGGCCGACACTGCGATAGGTCATTGACTGCCCGGTGTCTTTTCGGCCGACGTCGACTTCTCGTCGGAGATGGGCCCCAGCAACGCATTCGCCACCGTCGAGTGTGCCGACTCGTCGTCCGACGGGTGGAAGAGCCCTGCCAGCACATCGCGATAGAGCCGGCCGAGCTCGCTCGTCGCGAAATACGTTGATCCGCCGCTCACGCGCACGGCGTGGTCGACCACGAAGCGCGCGTTCTCCGTCGCGCGCACCTTGAGCCCCACGAGCTTGGGGAACCACTGGCTCCCGTGGTCCGCCAGCGTGTCCACGTCTCTCGCGAGCGAATCGAGCTGCGGGTAGATGCCATCCTGGGCGATCGCGGCGTGCGCAATGCGCCAGCGGATGTCGGGATCCTGCGCGTAGCTCCTTCCCTCGTTCTTGAGCGAGGTGCGCCGGTGCGCCGCGGCGACCCCGAGCTCGAGCGCGCGCTCGCCGATGCCGGTGTAGACCGCGGAGAGCAGGATCTCGAAGTTCGCGAAGATCGCGAACACGAGCGAATCGGGGTTGGGTCCGGGGTCGAGCCGCCTGATGATGCGGTCTGCGGGCGCGAGTGCGCCCCTGAGCACGGTCGTATTGCTCTGGCTCGCGCGCATGCCGAGCGTGTCCCAGTCGTCCTTGACGTCGAAGCCGCCGCCGTCGCGCGTGATGAAGCCGTAGACGATCTTGGGCGCATCCGTGCTTGTGGTGTCGAGGCCCATCGTGCCGAGGCGCGTCCAGACCGGGGAGAGCGAGGTGAAGATCTTGGTTCCGTAGAAGCGGTATCCGCCGTCCGGCTCGGGGCGGGCATCCGTCGTGGATCCGAAGAGCACGAGGTCGTTGCCTGCCTCACTCAACCCGAACCCGAACACTTCCCCGGCGGCCGCTTCGGTCAACACGAATTCGAGCGAGGTGTCACCTCGATCGCGCAGGACCTTGGCCACCCCCGTCCAGACGAGGTGCATGTTGACGGCGAGGGCGGTGGATGGCGCGGCAGACGCGAGGCGCAGCTGTTCGCGCGCGGTCTCCTCGAGGCTGAGACCGAGCCCGCCGAGCTCGGCCGGCACGAGCGCCTTGAGGTAGCCGAGTTCCTGAAGCTCCTCGAAGTCTTCGGTGAAGAAGGTGTTCTCGCGGTCATAGCCGGCCGCGCGCGAGCGGATGCGTTCGAGCAGTTCGTCGGTCAGCAACGGACCGTTCTCGGCGCCAGTCTGGTACGGCGTGGTCACCCTTCAAGCCTACGCAGCAGCGCGCCTCTTGCGACCGCTGCGCCAGACGATCCACCAGGCCAGACCGCCGAGCAGTCCGAACACCACGAGCCACGGGAGCGCGACGCCGAGCACGATGAGGAAGCCGTTCGCCGCGACGACCAGCGCGTTCCAGCCGGCGATGATCCCGCCCCAGAAACTGTCGGGGGAACCGGCGGGGACGACGCCTTCCGAATGCAGCTCGAGCGTGATGGTCGACATGCTCACCTGGTCGTTGAGGTAGGCCTGCTGGGACTTCAGGCTGTCCAGTTCGGCCTGGCGTTCGGAGAGCGCAGACTCGATCGTGATCATGTCGGCGACCGTGGTCGCCTTTGACAGGAGTCCGAGCAGCCGGTCGACCGAGGTCTGCAGTGCCGTGATCCTGGCGTCGATGTCCTTGACCTGCGTGGTGACATCCGACGCGTTCAGCGTCACGTTGTCGACCCGGCCGAGCCGCTGCAGCGTCGTCAGTGTGGCATCGAGCTTCGCCGACGGGATGCGCAGCACCAGGGTCGCGCTCGCGTGTGTGGTGTCTGTCGCTGGCTGCTCGGTGCGGCTGTCCACCCGTCCGCCTGCGGCGGTGACGGTTTGCGTTGCGCTGCTCGCGGCGGCGAGCGGATCGGCGACCGTGAGTGAGACGGTGCCCGTCGTCACGACCTTGCGATCGGAGGGGAGCGCCTGGCTGTCGGTGACGACGGATGCCTTGCCAGCGGCCGACCCCGGGGCCCCGGTACTCACCGCCGACCCACTGGAATTCGGCCCGGACGCCGTGCACCCGACCAGGAGAAGCGCTGCGAGGACGACGACGGCCCCACCCAATGTGCGGTTCATGGCATAACTGTAGGAGTCGGCCGGTGTGCGCGCACGGTTTTGGACCGCGAAACAGGTCACGATCGGGTCTCGCCGCCAACATAGGATTGGACGATGCAACAGCGCGCAATCGACAGGATGGGGCGGACGGTTTCCGTCATTGGCCTCGGCACGTGGCAACTCGGGGGCGACTGGGGCGAGGTGAGCGAAGCTGATGCGCTCGCCGTTCTCGAGGCATCCGTCGAGGCTGGAGTCACCTTCTTCGACACTGCCGACGTCTACGGCGACGGCCGCAGCGAGCAGGTCATCGGGCGCTTCCTGGCCGCTCATCCCGAGCTCGACATCACCGTCGCCACCAAGATGGGGCGCCGCGAGGAGCAGGACCCGGCCAACTTCACGCTCGCAAAGTTCCGCCAGTGGACCGATCGCTCGCGCCGCAACCTCGGCGTCGACACACTCGACCTCGTGCAGCTCCATTGCCCGCCGACATCCGTTTTCTCGTCTGACGCGGTGTACGACGCTCTCGACACACTCGTCGGCGACGGTGCGATCGCGAACTACGGCGTGAGCGTCGAGACGTGCGATGAAGCGCTCACCGCGATCGCGAGACCCGGCACCGCGAGCGTCCAGATCATCCTCAACGCCTTCCGGCTCAAGCCACTCGACCGTGTGCTCCCCGCTGCGGAGGCGGCCGGCGTCGGCATCATCGCGCGCGTGCCGCTCGCCTCCGGTCTCCTGAGCGGAAAGTACACGGCGTCGACGACATTCGCCGCGAACGATCACCGCAACTACAACCGTCACGGCGAGGCCTTCGACGTCGGCGAGACGTTCTCCGGAGTGGACTACGAGACCGGCGTCGCGGCTGCACAGGAGTTCGCGGCGAGCGTTCCTGACGGTCTCACGCCCGCGCAGGCCGCGCTCGCCTGGGTGGCGCAGCAGAAGGGTGTGAGTGCCGTGATCCCCGGCGCCCGCTCGGTTGAGCAGGCGCGTGCGAACGCGGCTGCTGGATCCGCAGCTCCCCTCGGTGACGACTTCGAACGTGCCGTTCGCGCGATCTACGACAGCAACTTCCGCGCCGCCATCCACGAGCGCTGGTAACGGAGAAGGAACGAACACATTATGACCAAGCTGATGATCATCATCGGAAGCGTGCGACCCGGCCGGGTCGGGCTTCCCGTCGCCGAGTGGGTCACGTCGGTCGCGAGCGCCGACGATCGGTTCGAAATCGACGTCGTGGATCTTGCCGAACTCAACCTTCCGATGATGGATGAGCCGAACCATCCGCGACTGCGCCAGTACACCAAGGAGCACACGAAGGAATGGAGTGCGCGTGTGGACGCCGCCGATGCGTTCGTCTTCGTCGCTCCGGAGTACAACTACAGTTACGGCCCTGCGCTCAAGAACGCGATCGACTTCCTCCACTCTGAGTGGTTCCGCAAGCCGCTCGGGGTCGCCAGCTACGGCGGCATCTCCGGCGGTACCCGTGGAGCGGCGGCGATTCGAGCCACTGTCGCAGCCCTCGGGTTGGTGAGCACGACGGCGAACGTGGAGATCCCGTTCATCGCGAAACAGATCGATGATGACGGAAAGTTCGTTCCGAACGAACGGAACGAGCTCATGCTCGCGCACATGCTCACCGAGATCGCGGCTCTGGACGGCGCGCTGCGCCCGCTGCGTACCAGCGCGGCCTAGAGCCTGACCGGCGGGGCCCGACCGGTAGAGCCCGACCGACGGGAGCCCGACCGGCGGTTCAGCTCCTCTGGACCTGGACCGGCTCGGTATCCGGCATCGGGCTCGCGTCGCCATGTCGGAGATCCGGGTGCCAGCGGTGGCCGAGCAGTGGCACCAGGAACCCGACGACCGCGAAGGTGCCGGCAACCCAGAACGCGCCGATCGGTCCTGATCCGTCGATCAGGAAGCCCGCGAGGGCGGAACCCAGGGCAGCGCCGATGAGCTGGCCCGTGCCTACCCAGCCGTATGCCTCGGCCGTGTCGCTGAACCTGACGCTCGCGGAGACGATTGAGAACACGACGGTGAGCGCTGGCGCGATGCCGACGCCCGCGATGATGAGCGTCCCTGCCAGCCACCAGAAGTTCAGCGAGATCATCGCCAGGGCCACGCCCACGAGAATGATGAACATGCGCCGGGCGAGCGCCCATGGGCCGATCGGGATGTGCCCGAAGGCGAGGCCGCCCACGAGGGACCCGAGCGACCAGATCGCGAGCACGATTCCCGCGGTGGGGCCGTTCTTGCCGAACGTCGCGACGACACCGACCTCGATGGCGGCGCAGGATCCGACGAGCAGGAAGCCGACGACTGTCGCGAGCAGCACGGGTGGCCGGCGCAGTACGGCACCGAGCTTGCGCGCGCTGCGCGGGATGCGCACGCGTCCGACCTCCGGCGACAGGATGAACCACAACCCGCCGGCCACCATGACCGCCACGGACATCAGGATGCCCTCGACCGTGCCGATCTGGGTGGAGACGAAGGTGATAGCGACGGGACCGGCGATCCAGATGATCTCCTGGGCCGAGGCATCAAGCGAGAAGAGTGCCGTGAGCTGCCTCGAGTTCACCATCTTGGGATAGATCGTGCGCACTGCGGGCTGGATGGGCGGCATGCTGAGGCCCGCGAAGAATGCGACCGCCATGGTCATCGGAATCGGCATGACGAACCAACCGATGCAGGCCACGGCGACCGAGCAGCCCCCCAGCGTCATCCAGAGCACGGGGCGCATGCCCCAGACCCCCATCAGGCGGCTCGTGAGCGGGCCGGCAATCGCCTGGCCGACACACATCGCGCCGAGCACGAGCCCGGCCGCTCCATAGGTGTGGTGGATGCGTTCGATGTGCAGCAGGAAGGCGAGCGAGAGCATGCCGAACGGGAAGCGCGCGGTCAGCTGAGCAGCGATGATGCGGGCAACGCCAGACGTCTTCACAAGGCTCGAATAGCTGCTCACAAGGTGGACAGTCTATCGGTCGCTTCGCGTGTCGGTAGGGGGACGTAGGGTGTGCATAACTCGGGGAACTTATGCACATCTGTGGATGACACGCCCACTAGATGTGGTGTTGGCACTCTGGGAATCACCCGCTATATAGTGGTCACACGCCCGATTGCAGTGAGGATGAAATCCCGCTAAACCGGCGAATTTGAATTGGATGGTGCGCCCGATCGGTGCACCGGGGGCAAGCGGAGAGCCGGGAAACCGGCGAAGGCTTCGTCACTCATCGAGTGACATAGGTAAGGGAGTAAAAAGTGGCAATCACCGTCGTCAAGCGCAACGGTCAGCGGGAGCCGTACGACGCGAACAAGATCAACCTGGCGATCGAACATGCCGCGCAGGGTCTCGACGAGAACATCACCTGGGTGACGCAGATCGCGAGCGAGCTCGAGCTGACGCTCTTCGATGGCATCACGACACAGCAGCTCGATGAGGCCGTCATCCAGGTCGCCCTGCAGAACGTCAAGGACGACCCGGCGTTCGACGTTGTCGCCGCGCGTCTTCTGCTCAAGACCATCTACAAGCGAGTGCTCGGCGACTACGTCACGAGCGAGGAGCTCAAGGCCCTTCACGCCGGCAACTTCCGCCCGTACGTCGAGCGCGGTGTCGCCGAGGAACTGCTCGACCCGCGGCTCGTCTCCCTCTTCGACCTCGACCGCCTCGCGGCCGCGCTCGAGCCGGCTCACGACGAGCTGCTCAAGTACATCGGCGTCGTCACGCTCAACAACCGCTACGGCATCAAGGCCCGTAACGGCGACCCGCTCGAGGTGCCGCAGTATTTCTGGATGCGCATCGCCATGGGCCTCTCCCTCAACGAGGCCAACCCGACGGATGTCGCGATCTCGTTCTACGAGAAGATGAGCAGCCTCGACTACCTGGCCGCCGGATCCACGCTGGTCAACGCCGGCACAAAGTTCCCGCAGCTCTCCAACTGCTTCGTCATGGAGATGCAGGACGACATCGAGCACATCGCCAAGTCGACGCGTGATGTCATGTGGCTCACCAAAGGCACGGGCGGCATCGGCCTCTCCGTGACCAAGCTGCGCGCCCAGGGCTCGCCCATCCGCTCCAACAACACGACCTCGACCGGCCCGATCCCGTTCATGCACACGATCGACTCGGTGCTGCGTGCGGTCAGCCGTGGTGGCAAGAAGTTCGGCGCCCTGGCCTTCTACATGGAGAACTGGCACCTGGACTTCCCGGAGTTCCTGGACCTGCGCCAGAATTCGGGCGACCCGTACCGCCGCACCCG
>JAVECW010000018.1 GCA_030841285.1 Microbacteriaceae bacterium | reverse complement strand
CCCGCGCAGGTTTCGCACGACGGCTACACGGTCACATCCGCCGAACAGGTGGCTGCGCGCAGCAACATGCGGACCGCGAACACCTTCACGAACGACCCGCGCGGAACGATCCAGTGGCCGTTCCCAGTCGGCGTTCCGATCAGCTCGGGGTTCGGCGCGCGCTCGGCTCCGACCGAGGGTGCTTCGACCTACCATCAGGGTGTTGACTTCGTCCCTGGCGCCGGAACGCCGATCCAGATCATCGCCGATGGCGTGGTCCGGCAGGTGTTCCCGAATAACGACAACGGATGCGGCGTCCACGCGATCATCGACCACATCATCAAGGGCCAGCTCGTCTCGAGCGTTTACTGCCACATGCAGGTCGGCTCGCTGCGCGTCGCCGCCGGCCAGCAGGTCAAGGTTGGCGACATCGTCGGCCGTGTTGGCAACACGGGGGTCTCAACGGGCGCTCACCTGCACTTCGAGATCCGCTTGAACGGCACGCAGGCCGTCGACCCGATCATCTGGCTCAAGGCCAACGCAAACTGACGTCGCGATGCCGGCGCCGGTTACGGCACCGGCCGAGGCACCGGCCCCGCTAGACCAGCCAGGCCGTCGTGTCGCTCGGCAACGTGCGCCCGCTGAGCGTCTCGCTGCTGAGCACGATCTCGCCAGCGGGAAGCTCAATCGGCTTCGCACCGAGGTTCGCGATCACCGTGACGGCTCCGTTGCGGAACGCGACGACCTCGTCGCTGAATCCGGGCACCCACTCGACGCTCCCAAGGCCCAAGCCGTGCTCGCGGCGTAGTGCGAGCGCGAGCCGGTACAGCTCGAGCGTCGACCCGGCGACACCCTCCTGGGCGTCCCTGGCCAGGCTGGCCCACTGGGCAGGCTGGGGCAACCAGCTCGCGTCGGTCGGACCGAAGCCGTATGACGGCTTGTCCGCTTCCCATGGGATCGGCACGCGGCATCCGTCGCGCCCATAGCGCTCGCCGTTCGTTCGCAACCAGGTCGGATCCTGGCGTGCGGCATCGGGAAGGTCGATGACCTCGGGAAGACCGAGCTCTTCGCCCTGGTACAGGTAGCTCGACCCCGGCAGCGCGAGCATGAGGGATGTCGCGGCGCGTGCCCGGCGCAGACCGAGTACCGGTTCCGGCTGTCCGGGGCTCTTCGGGCCGATGCCGTGCCCCTGCAGGTTCGCGGCAGTGAGCGCCAGCCGACTGGCGTGACGCACGACGTCGTGGTTGGACAGCACCCAGGTGCTCGGCGCGCCGACCGAGGAGAATGCAGCGAGCGATTCGTCGATGACGCCGCGAAGCGCGGGAGCAGACCACGGCGTTTCGAGGTAGGAGAAGTTGAACGCCTGGTGCATCTCGTCCGGGCGCACCCAGCGCGCGAGCTTCGAGAGCGGCTCGACCCAGGCCTCCGCGCACAGCACGCGGTCGCCTTCGTACTCCGCCAATAGGAGGTGCCAGTCGCGGTAGATCTCGTGCACTCCCTCCTGGCCCCAGTACGGCGCGCTCGGCGGTTCGTCGCTGATCGCGGGCTCGAGCGTCGCCGTTCCGCTGCCCATGCTGCCGCCCTCGGCGAGAGGAAAGTAGTCCGGCAGCCCTGTCTCCTTGATCATGCCGTGCGCGACATCCACCCGGAAACCGTCCACACCACGGTCGAGCCAGAAGCGCAGGATGTCGCGGAACTGTTCCTGCACCCACGGATTCTCCCAATCGAAATCGGGTTGGGTGGAGTCGAAGAGGTGCAAGTACCACTGCCCCGGAGTGCCATCCGGCTCGGTGATCCGCGTCCAGGCGCGTCCGCCGAAGACGGATTCCCAGTTGTTCGGCGGCAGCTCGCCGTTCTCGCCCTTGCCGTCGCGGAAGATGTATGCAGCCCGTTCCGGGCTGCCCTTCGGCGAGGCCAGCGCGGCCTGGAACCACGCGTGGTCGCTCGATGAGTGGTTGGGAACGAGGTCGACGATCAGGCGGAGGCCAAGGCCGTGGGCGCGCTCGAGCATCGCGTCGAAGTCGGCGAGAGTGCCGAAGAGCGGGTCGACGTCGCGGTAGTCAGAGACGTCGTAGCCGGCATCGCGCTGTGGCGAGGTCTGGAACGGCGAGAGCCAGACCGCGTCGATTCCGAGCTCCTTGAGCGCCGGGAGGCGGTTCGTGATGCCCGTGAGGTCGCCGATGCCGTCGCCGTTCGCGTCGGCGAAGGACCGAGGATACACCTGATAGATCACGGCTGTGCGCCACCATTCGCGGCCCGGTTGGGTGGCCGCTGCGTGCGGCTCGGTGCCTGTTGCCGTGCCGATGGCTGGGCCAGCTGCCTCTCGGATTGTCTCTGATGTTCCCGATTCCGAGGTGTCCGCGATCGTCATGACGCACACGATACGCCATCCCCCTCAAGCGGAATGGTTAAGTAGGTGCATGCTTCCACACCACGACGGGTCGTCGCTCTATGTCTCGAACGCGGAGCCGACCCTCGGCGAAGCCGTCGCCGTGCGCGTGCGGATACCGCGGAGTTGGGGCGCCGTCACGGCCGTGCGCACGCGCTCGAACCCCGACCACGAGCCGCAGTTCTCGAATGCCACGCTGGTCGCAACGACGGATGCCGGCGACGCGCGCGATGCCGGTGACGCGCCTGGGTGGGACTGGTGGGAAGCCGAGATCCAGGTTCTGAACCCCGTCCACGGCTACCGCTTCCTCATCACGCGTGAGGACGGCCGCAGCGTCTGGCTCAACGCGACCGGCGTGCACGAGATCGAGACGCTCGACTCCGAGGACTTCAAGCTCGTCACGTACGCCGCTCCGCCCGCGTGGGTGAAGTCGTCGGTCATGTACCAGGTCTTCCCCGACCGGTTCGCGCGGTCGGCCGCTGCCGACGCGCGCACGCTGCCCGACTGGGCCATCCCGGCCGCCTGGGATACCCCGGTCGACCTATTTCCGCCTGGGCGCTCGCAGCAGTTCTACGGCGGTGACCTCGATGGCGTGATCGAGCGCCTCGATCACCTCGAGCGCCTCGGCATCAACCTGATTTACCTGACCCCTGTCTTCCCTGGGGAGTCGAACCACCGCTACGACGCGTCGAGCTTCGCTGAGATCGACCCTCTGCTCGGCGGCGACAACGCGTATGTGCGCCTCATCGAGGCTGCCCACGCGCGCGGCTTCCGGGTGATCGGAGACCTGACCTCCAACCACTGCGGATCGGGTCACGAGTGGTTCCAGGCCGCACTCGGAAACCCGGATGCGCCGGAGAGCGAGTTCTTCTACTGGCTCAACGACGAGCACACGGAGTACGCGTCCTGGCTTGGTGTGCCGAGCCTGCCCAAGTTCAACTGGAACTCGCGTGAGCTGCGCCGCCGCTTCATCGAGGGGCCGGATTCCGTGGTGGCGAAGTGGCTCAAGGCGCCATACGCGCTCGACGGTTGGCGCATCGACGTCGCGAACATGACCGGGCGCTACCTCGACCAGGACCTGAACGAAGACGTGCGCCGCACCATCCGCCGCACCATGACGGAGATCAACCCGGACACGATCCTGATCGGCGAGTCGACCAACGACGCCTCGAGTGACTTCCAGGGCGACGCGTGGCACGGGGCCATGACCTACACGAACTTCACCCGGCCGCTCTGGGGCTGGCTCTCGGAGCCGGAGCGGGAGTCCTCATACTTCGGTCTGCCGTTTCGCATGATCCCCTCATACACGGGTGAGCAATTCGTCGCGGCGCACAGCCGGTTCGTGGCGGGCTTCCCGTGGCGGACGCGCCTCGGCACCATGAATGCCCTCGACACCCACGACACCCCGCGGTTCCTCACGAACGCGCGCGCCGGCGTCGTCCCTGTCGCGCTCGGGATGTCGATGACGCTCCCCGGCATTCCCGTGGTGTTCGCCGGCGACGAGTTCGGGCTCACCGGGATCGATGGCGAGGATTCGCGCACACCGCTGCCATGGGAGTCGCTCGCCGACGCATCCGTCTCGGCCACGGTCGACCTCTACTCCGCGCTCATCCGCCTGCGAACCGAACACTCCGCACTCAACGGCGGCGGAATGCGCTGGCTCCACGTGGGAGAGGACGTGCTCGTCTACGTGCGGGAGGACGCGGCCGAGTCCGTGCTCCTCGTCGCGGCCCGCGCCGGCTTCGACGTGCTGCTGCCTGTCGACGCCGTCGGCGGGGCGGATGTCGCCACCTCGCTGTTCGGCGACGGCGAGCTCGCGGCATCCGAGGTCGGCATCAGGTTGCGCGGGAACGGTCCCACGTTCGCGGCCTGGGCGCTGCCCCCTGTGTTGGTTGAGTAGGCCGCCTGAGGCCGTATCGAAACCCGGTAGTCACGAGTTCCGTGGTTTCGATACGCTCGTCCCTCGCACTCAACCAGCACGACAAGTTTCACAGGACCTGCACTGCGATCACGGGGAATAGTCATACGTCTGGCACGTTGGCTTGGATGGTCCACATTCAAGCCTCATTGGAGTCACGCATGACAATCAGTACCTCTACATCCACGCGCAAGGCATTCGGCGAGTCCGATCTCTCGGTCTATCCAATCAACCTCGGTGGCAACGTTTTCGGCTGGACGGCCGACGAGGAGACATCCTTCGCAATCCTCGACGGTTACACCGCCGCGGGCGGCAACTTCATCGACACCTCTGACAACTACCCCTCCTGGGTGCCAGGGAACGTCGGTGGCGAGTCCGAGACCATCATCGGCAATTGGATGGCGGCCCGCGGCAACCGCGCGGAGACCGTCATCGGTACGAAGGTGAGCCGGCACCCACAGTTCCAGGGCCTTGCGCCCGACAACATCCGGAAGGCGGCGGATGCGTCACTCGTGCGCCTGCAGAGCGACTACATCGACGTCTACTACGCGCACTTCGATGACGAGACCGTCCCCGTGGAGGAGTTCGTCGGAGCGCTCTCCGGACTCGTTGACGCTGGCAAGGTGCGCTACATCGCCATCTCGAACTTCAGCCCGGAGCGCATCGAGGAGTGGTACCGCGTCACCGCGGAGAACGGCTTCCACCGCCCGGTCGCGCTCCAGCCGCACTACAACCTCGTCGAGCGTGAATACGAGAAGACACTGGCCCCGATCGCCACACGCGAGAACCTTGCGGTCGTGCCCTACTTCGCGCTCGCAGCCGGATTCCTGACGGGCAAGTACCGCGACGGAGCCACCGTCGACAGCCAGCGGGCCGAGGGTGCCGCCAAGTACCTGGATGACCGGGGCCGTCGCGTCCTCACCGCGCTCGACGCGGTCGCCGAGGCGCACAGCGCATCCGCCACGTCCGTCTCACTGGCCTGGCTCGCAGCCCAGCCGACGGTCGCGGCTCCGATCGCAAGCGCCCGCAACGTTGAGCAGCTGCCTGACCTCATCGCGGCCGCCGAGCTCACCCTGAGCGACGCGGAACTGGCTTCCCTCACCGAGGCATCCGCGTAGTCGTTTCGCGCCTGTCGTGAGACCGTCGTCGCCTGCTCCCGCCCCGTTATTTGCGCCTCTGCGCAGATGGTATCCTCGTACGGTTGCCAAAAAACGAGGTCGCGGAGCGGCACGACGGCTTCGCCCCCTTAGCTCATTGGTAGAGCACTTCCTTGGTAAGGAAGAGGTAGTGGGTCCGATTCCCACAGGGGGCTCCGGCTCTAGAGTGCATACTCTTAGGTCGCGGCGGGGTAGCTCAGGTGGTTAGAGCACACGGCTCATAATCGTGGTGTCGCGGGTTCAAGTCCCGCCCCCGCTACTAACCCCCAGGATCTCGCCATCCTGGGGGTTTTT
>JAVECW010000006.1 GCA_030841285.1 Microbacteriaceae bacterium | reverse complement strand
GAGGTCGCCGACAACATGAAGAAGTACGGCGGCTTCATTCCCGGCATCCGCGCGGGGCGTCCGACGGCCGAGTACCTCGACTACGTACTCACGCGCGTGACGCTTCCCGGATCCATCTATCTCGGTTTGATCGCGCTCATCCCGCTGATCGCATTCGGGCTCCTCGGGGCGAGCCAAAACTTCATGTTCGGGGGCACATCCATTCTGATTATCGTCGGCGTGGGCCTGGAGACCGTCAAGCAGATTGACTCGCAGCTCCAGCAACGCCACTACGAGGGGTTGCTCCGTTGACGCGACTATTGCTTATTGGCCCGCCCGGCTCCGGTAAGGGAACGCAGGCTGCGCGCCTGGCCGAGATATTCGGTGTTCCCGCCGTGTCGACGGGCGACATCTTCCGCGCGAATGTGAAGAACGGCACGGCGCTCGGCCTCGAGGCCAAGTCGTACATGGATGCCGGTGAGTACGTCCCAGACTCGCTCACGAACGCGATCGTGCACGACCGCTTGCAGGAGGTCGACGCGGCCGGGGGATTCCTCCTCGACGGCTATCCGCGCACGGCGGAGCAGGTCGCAGAGCTCGACCGTCTCCTCGCGTCGGACGGCACGAGCCTCGACGCCGTCGTGCAGCTCGTCGCCGACCCAGACGAGGTGGTGCGCCGGCTGCTCAAGCGTGCCGTCGACCAGGGTCGCACCGATGACACGGAAGACGTCATCCGTCACCGTATGGCGCTCTACGAAGAGCAGACAGCTCCGCTTCTCGACATCTACGGGGCCAGGGGCCTCGTGACGAAGGTCGACGCCCTCGGCGCCTTCGACGAGGTCACCGCGCGCATTCTTGCAGCGCTGGCTGAGCGCGGGATCCGCGAGCCGGCCAGCGACAGCTCGGCGTCGGTCGGCAGCTCGGAGTCCGTCGCTTAGCGCGACAGTGCACTCCTCGCGATGAGCTTTCGTCGGTCGATCTATAAATCGCCAGCCCAACTGCGCCTGATGATGGCACCGGGGCTTGCGACGGCTTCCTCGCTTGAGGCCGTGAGCGCGAGCATCCGTGCCGGTGTTACGACGCTCGAACTCGATGCGCTTGCCGAAGCTGCGATCACCGAGCGCGGGGGAAGCTCGAATTTCAAGCTCGAGCCCGGCTACCGCCACACCATCTGCTCATCCGTCAACGAGGATGTCGTGCACGGCGTTCCTGGCGACCGCGTGCTGCAGCCGGGTGACATCATCTCCGTCGACAGCGGCGCCGTCATCGACGGCTGGAACGGCGATGCTGCGCGCACGTTCGTGGTGCCAGACCCCACGCGGCCGGAGCTCGTCGCCGAGCGTCAGAAGCTGTCGGATGTCACCGAACAGTCGCTTTGGCGCGGAATCGCGCGTCTCGCGACGGCCCGCCACCTCAACGAAGTCGGTGAGGCGATCGAGGACCACATCGAGCCGTACGGCTACGGGATCCTGACGGACTACGTCGGCCACGGCATTGGGCGCAGCATGCACGAGGCTCCGCCGGTCTTCAACTACCGCGTGCGGTCGAAGGGGCCAGAGGTGAAGCCGGGCCTCGTCGTCGCGATCGAGCCCATGGTCGTGCTCGGCAGCCCGGAAACCTTTGTGCGGGAGGACGGCTGGACCGTCGCGACGGAGGATGGCCTGGCCGCGGCGCACTGGGAACACAGCGTTGCCGTGCACAAGGACGGCATCTGGGTGCTCACCGCAGCTGACGGTGGTGCCGCGGGACTCGCTCCGTTCGGGGTGACACCCGTCGCTCTTGGCTGACGCACCGAGAGCCTGACGCACCCCGGCGGCTACGTATCGATCTCGTGGACGAGTTCCTCGATGAACGACGGGAAGTCGGTTGACGCGCGGATCAGGCGCTGCACGTCGTCCCGCTCGGAGAAGACCGACACGAACTGGTCGAAGATCGCCTGGAAGGTCGTGCGGTCCTTCGCGCTGAAACCGATGAGCGCGATGACATTGACGCGGTTCTCGCCCCAGTCCATCGGTGTGTCGTTGATCGCGATGCAGATCGACGTTCGGAGCGCGGTCATCGCCATGGCGTGGGGCACCGCAATGTTGTCGGTGAATGCCGTCGACGACATCTGCTCTCGTTCGATCGCCTCGTCGATATACGAGGGGTGGATGACGCCGGCCCCCACCATGCGCTCGCCGAGCGCGCGAATCATCGCGACCTCGTCGCTCGCGTAGAAGTTGCGGAGGAACAGCGCCTTGTCGAAGAAGAGCAGGAGCTCGTCCTTGAGCTGGCTGCGCCGGCGCTGTCGCCGCACGCGACTCACCGCACGCCTGATCGCTTCGACGTCCCCGCCGGTGAGGAAAGGCTGGATGACAACGACATTGTCTGCGAACGAGTTGGAATCGATCGTCGTCACCACGAGGTCCGTTGCGAGTTCGTCCCAGTCGACATCCGTACGCGTGATGACGATCTCAACGTCGAGCTCATCCCCGAGCGCAGCCTCGAGCCGTTCCCGCAGGATCAGGTGCACGTCGTAGTAGTTCGGGCACACGATGGCGCACGTGACACGCTCCTCACGCCGAGACGCGCGCTCCAGGTAGGAGCCGACGTGGAGTGCGATGTAGGAGATCTCGTCGTCGTTGATGACGATCGATTCCTGCCTCTGGATTTCGCTTGCGATGAAGACCGCGAGTTCGTAGATCATCGGATACGCGGTCTTGATCGAGCGCATCATCGGGTTGCGTGAATAGGACTTGTCCTGTGCTCTGGCAATGAGATTCTGCAC
Source organism: Microbacteriaceae bacterium (assembly GCA_030841285.1). Taxonomy (GTDB): domain Bacteria; phylum Actinomycetota; class Actinomycetes; order Actinomycetales; family Microbacteriaceae; genus JAUZGC01. The sequence goes on along the minus strand of JAVECW010000006.1, from coordinate 7,503 downwards.
ATGCAGGGAGAGGCGCGTGATGAAGCCGTCGTCATCGAGGTCGACAAGGTATTCCTCGCTCACCCGGGCGACGATCTGGCGGACGCGGGCGAGCTGCTCGCTGAGTGCGGGGTTCATATCAGGCGCGTTCGCCTCGCTCGTGTACCCGGGGGTGATGACACGGGTCGTCAGGAGAAGCGCGAGATAGTCGAGATCGGCCGAGCTCAGCTGGACCTCGAAGTGGCGCACGATCAGTGCGTGGAGTTCGTCGGGGATGTCCGCGACCTGGGGATTGGTTGGGGCGGCCGGCGGGGTTGCCTGCGGGTGTTCCTTGGTGGTGCGATCGACCGTGATGGCCACGTGCAGCAGCACATTGTTGATGCCGTACTCGTTGACGAAGTAGCCGTGGGAATTGAGCATGCCGATGAGATCGGTTTTGAATGCGCGAAGATCTGCCGTGACGAACTCGCTCTGGATGCTCTCGAGTTCGAGGAACCCTTTGGCCCCCTCCTCGCGAAACATGCGGCTGAGCAAGCGCCTGAGGTTGTACTCCGAGCCCGAGATGGCGACGATGCTCCCGTGGCGGGTCAGCGCGAGATCCGACTGCTCGACGAGGGTCCTGATCTTCCGCAGATCCGACTCGATGGTGGAATCGCTGACGAACATGCTCTCGGAGAGCGCGTAGATGTCCAAGCCCTCTGGCGCGTCGCCCAGTCGCCGCACGATCTGGTAGATCCGTTCGCGCGGAGTCCCCTGCTCGACCGTGCGCCGCTTCGCGGACGACAGGAACGTGGCGTACAGGTCCCGGTTGAGCCGGTACCCGCTCGTCGAGGAAGCAATGACGTCAATCGGATGCGCCAGGGACTTGATGGCGGTGACGTAGCTTCGCACGCTCCGAGTGGTTACGCCGAGCTGGCTTGCCAGATCATTCGCCGTTACCCAACCGTCTGCCGAGGCGAGGTACCCAATCAAGCGTTCATGCTTGTCGATCATGTGATCTCAATCGTGAGTACGTTCCGTAATCTCCTCTGACCAGCGATTCCGGGCTGTTCCCGGCTCGCGTCGTCAGGGCCGCCATCCACGATACAGCGAGTGCCGACCACCAGCGTCTTTCCGGGGGAGCGGAAAAATCCCTGCTGGAAGCGGCACGCCGTTCTCCACCATTCTTAGATCGGAAGAACTTGCCCGACCAATGTACGAATGCACTGAACGCACCAACGCGAGGAGGCGTGCCATGGAGAGAGTCCTCGTGGTGTGCGGTGCGGGAGCGTCAAGCACTTTTCTTGCCCACTGGATTCGTCGGGGCGCCACGTCACGCGGCCTTGAGATCACGGTCCAGGCCGGGAGCCTCGCGGACCTGCCAGCGCAACTGCCCGATCTCGACATCCTGCTCGTCGGGCAGCACCTGAGCGAGAGCTACCCGGAGATTCGCGAACAGGCCGCTGCCGCCAGCGTGCGAGTGGCGCTTCTGCCCGCGCTGACCTACGACCGGGCCGGATCCGACCTCGCTCTCGGCATCGTCGAAGAGCTGACCAAAGCCAGGCACGGATGAATCCATCCGCGTCGCCCTCTCCGAACGACCTTTCTTCGCGCAACACAAGGAGCACCAATGACTGAACAGACGGTACGCATCGGATCCACGCATGGGCTGCACGCCCGACCTGCCACCCTGTTTACGCAGGCGGCAGCTCGTGCGGGCATTCCCGTGCAGATCGCGAAGAACGGGAAGTCGGTCAACGCGGCGAGCATCCTTGCTGTCATCTCCCTGGGGATCGACCACGATGACGAGGTCGTACTGACGGCCGATGGCGATGCGGCCGATCAGGTTCTCACGGAGCTCGCCGGACTCCTTTCCACCGACTTCGACGCGGAATAAGTCATGGAAAAGCAGGGAGTGCGGCTTCAGGGCGTAGGCGTCGGGCAAGGGCTCGCGCTTGGCCCGGTCATTCGGATGCCGGATCCGCTGCCGGAGCCCGCGGACGTGCCACCATCGCTGGATGCCGAAGCCGAGAAGGCGCGAGCGTCGGCCGCCCTTGCGACGACTGCCGCCCTGATCAGGCACCGTGGCGAGCGAGCCGGCGGAACTGCGAAGGACGTCCTCGATTCTCAGGCGGCCATGGTCGAAGACCCGACGCTGAGCGATGACGTTGCGGCACGGATCGATGCGGGAAAGTCCGCGGAGCGCGCGGTGTTCGAAGGGTTCGCCACGTTCCGCGATCTGCTGGTCGGCATGGGCGGTTATCTGGCCGAGCGTGCGACCGATCTCGACGACATCTCCCAGCGCGTGAGGGCCACCCTTTCCGGGCTCCCGATGCCAGGGGTGCCGGAGTCTGAGCGGCCCTTCGTCCTGTTCGCCCACGACCTCGCTCCGGCAGACACCGCGCTGCTCGACCTCGACAAGGTGATCGCCCTGGTGACGGCCGAGGGCGGCCCGACGTCTCATACGGCGATCCTGGCGCGCGAGAAGTCGATCGTCGCGATCGTCGGGGCTTCCGGGGCGATGGACGTGGCGGATGACTCGGTCGTCATCGTCGACGCGGCTGCTGGCATCGTCACTGTCAGCCCGACGCCGGAGGAAATCGCGGCGGTGCAGTCGGAACTCGAGTCAAGGGCGGGGGAGGTCCCGATTCCTCTGGCCCCGGGGGCGCTCGCCGACGGTACCCCGATTCCGCTGCTCGCCAATCTGGGCTCGGCGGAAGGCGCGCGAGAGGCGATCGAACATGGCGCGGAGGGAGTGGGACTCTTCCGCACGGAGTTCCTGTTCCTCGATGCGACCACGGCGCCGACGGTCGCCGAGCAGCAGGAACACTACACGAAGCTTCTCTCGGCGTTCCCCGGCCGCAAGGTGGTCGTCCGCATGCTCGACGCGGGCGCGGACAAGCCCCTCAGTTTCATGAACGTTGCGCCGGAGGAGAACCCCGCTTTGGGTCTGCGTGGCCTGCGCGCCCTTCGCGCCAACGAGCAGATCCTCCGCGACCAGCTCACCGCGCTGGCGAACGCGGATGCGGCATCCGAGGCCGACCTGTGGGTCATGGCACCCATGGTCTCGACCGTCGAAGAGACCCGCTACTTCACGCGCCTGGCGCGGGAAGCGGGTCTGAAGACCGCGGGAGTCATGGTGGAGGTGCCGTCGTCGGCGCTACTGGCCGACCGCATCCTCGCCGACGCGGATTTCGCCAGCATCGGGACGAACGACCTGACGCAGTACACCCTTGCGGCCGACCGGCTTCTCGGTTCCGTCGCCGCATTCCAGGACCCGTGGCATCCGGCCGTTCTGCGCCTGGTCGGCGAGGTCGGGCGGGCCGGCGCGGCGCTGGGCAAGCCCGTCGGCATCTGTGGTGAAGCCGCGGCCGACCCACTCCTTGCCGTGATCCTCGTGGGTCTCGGCGCGACCTCCCTGTCGATGTCCCCCTCAGCACTTGTCGGCGTTCGCGCGGAACTTCGCCGTTTCACGCTTGCGCAGGCCCACGAGTTTGCCCAGCTTGCGCTGTCGGCAAACAGCGCTAATGAGGCCCGCGCAGCGGTTCTCGAAGCAAGTTCAGCCCTGCAACACACCAACCCAACAGAGAAAGTCGAGTAAGAAATGACGACGACGTCACTAGCAACGCCCAAGCCCGGCGGAGGGGCGCGAGTTCGCGTCCAGCGTTTCGGCACATTCCTGAGTGGGATGGTCATGCCGAACATCCCCGCCTTCATTGCCTGGGGAATCATCACCGCCTTCTTCATCCAAACCGGATGGACACCGAACGGTCTCCTCGGTGGCTTCGGTACGACGAACGGGGTCGCAAATCCCGGCCTGGTCGGACCGATCATCACCTGGCTGATCCCGTTGCTCATCGCCGCGCAGGGTGGACGAATGGTCTACGGCATTCGTGGCGCCGTTGTCGGCACCGTGATGACCATGGGCGTCATCGTCGGATCTCTCGGCACGACCATGATCCTCGGCGCGATGATCTGTGGACCCCTCGGCGGCTACCTGATCAAGCAGATCGACCGCATCTGGGAGAACAAGATCAAGGCCGGCTTCGAGATGCTGGTGAACAACTTCTCCGCCGGCATTCTCGGATTCGGGCTCGCGCTGGTCGGCTTCTTCTGGCTCTCCCCGTTCTTCGACTGGATCGCCACGATCCTTGGTGACGGCGTCAAGTTCCTGGTCAACGCACACCTCCTGCCCCTCGCGAGCGTCTTCATCGAGCCCGCAAAGGTCGTGTTCCTGAACAACGCGATCAACCACGGCGTGCTCGACCAGCTCGGCGCGCAGCAGGTGCAGCAGTCCGGCAAGTCGATCCTGTTCCTGCTCGAGGCCAATCCTGGCCCCGGCGTCGGCCTGCTGCTCGCGTTCATGTTCTTCGGTGTCGGCATCGCCCGTGCGACCGCTCCCGGTGCGATCATCATCCAGTTCTTCGGCGGCATCCACGAGATCTACTTCCCGTATGTGCTGTCGAAGCCGATGCTGCTGCTCTCCGTCATCGCCGGAGGTGCGACCGGGGTCGCGACCAACGTCGCATTCCAGTCGGGTCTCGTCGCTCCCGCGTCTCCTGGATCGATCTTCGCGGTGATTTTCGAGACGGCGAAAGACAGCTACGTGGGTGTGATCCTTTCGGTGATCCTCTCGGCGGCCGTCTCCTTCCTCATCACGGCGGTCATCCTGCGGGCCAGCCGCAAGCGCGACCTGGCAGCTGAGGCAGCTGGCGAGAATGCTCTTGCCACCGCCGTTGCACAAAACGCAGCGAATAAGGGCCGCGAGAGCCGGGTCGGTGACCTTCTGGGAACCGGTACTGCTACCGCGATCGCGTCGAAGGTCCAGTCGATCGTCTTCGCCTGTGACGCCGGAATGGGATCGAGCGCCATGGGTGCGACGGTTCTGCGCAACAAGATCAAGCAGGCCGGTATCGAAGGGGTCACGGTCGTCAACAAGGCGATCGCGAACCTCACCGACGATGCCGACATCGTGATCACCCAGGAGCAGCTGACCGAGCGCGCAAGGCAGAAGACGCCAAGTGCGCAGCACTACTCGGTCGACAACTTCATGTCGAGCACGAAGTACGACGAAGTTGTTTCCGACGTCGCGGCGCGCAACTCCTAGCCCGTAGTGAACTGAATAGTACGAGAAGAAAGAGGTAACACCCATGAGCGGCAAGGTATTGGAACTCGCACAGATCGATGTCCACGGTTCTGCGAAAACTCTGGATGAAGCAGTCGATGAAGCGGGTCGGTTCCTGGTCGCGGCGGGGGCGGTGACTCCCGAGTACATCGGCTTCATGCACGATCGGGAGCGCGTGATCTCCACCTACATGGGCAATTTCCTCGCTATTCCCCACGGCACGAACGAGGGCAAGGACACGATCCTTGCGTCTGCGCTCTCGTTCGTGCGCTACGACGAGCCGATCGACTGGAACGGCAATCCCGTTCGCTTCGTTGTCGGCATCGCGGGTAAAGACGGCGGTCACATGGACGTGCTGTCCAGCATCGCTCTCATCTTCAGCGACGAGGAGCAAGTGGATCGACTCCTCGTCGCTGAAACCGCGGAAGACGTCTACGCCCTCCTCGGCGACGTCAACGAATAATGGCAACGCTCAAGGCCGTTCACTTCGGCGCGGGAAACATCGGCAGGGGATTCGTTGGTCTGATCCTGCACAACGCGGGGTATGAAGTGGTCTTCGCGGATGTCGACGCCGCCCTGATCGATTCCCTCGCAACCACTCCGACCTACCAGGTTCACGAGGTCGGCGAGAACCCCCGGACGTGGACCGTGGGCAACTACCGCGCCCTTAACAGCGCCACGCACGAGAAGAGCGTCGTCGCCGAGATCGCGACGGCAGACGCGGTCACGACAGCCGTGGGACCCAACATCCTGCGGTTCGTGGCTCCTCTCATTGCAGCGGCGCTCGTCGAGCGGTCGGCGGAGCGTCCACCGCTTCAGGTGATGGCTTGCGAGAACGCGATCAACGCAACCGACCTGCTGCGGGCCGAGGTGATGAAGTCGCTCGAGAAGGATGCCGCCGAGCACGTCGCCGCGCGGGCGGTCTTCGCGAACACCGCGGTCGACCGGATCGTGCCCGCGCAGGCGCCGGGAGGTGGACTCGACGTCACCGTTGAAGAGTTCTTCGAATGGGCGATCGAGAGAGGGCCGTTCGGCCAGAACGTCCCTTCGATTCCGGAGGCGCATTTCGTCGACGAGCTGGCGCCGTACATCGAGCGCAAGCTCTTCACGGTGAATACGGGCCATGCCACGGCGGCCTACCATGGCTTCCTGCACGACGCGCAGTCGATCGCCGAGGCAATGCGGCTTCCCGCGGTCCTTGCCGAGGTGCGGGCAGTGCTCGACGAGACCTCGGCGCTTCTCGTTTCGAAGTATGGATTCGCCCCGGAGGCGCACGACGCATACGTGCAGAAGAACCTCGCGAGATTCGCGAACCCGCATCTGCCTGACACTCCTGAGCGAGTGGGGCGCAGCCCGTTGAGGAAGCTCGGCAGGCGCGAAAGGTTCATCGGCCCTGCCTTCGAGCTGCGTGAGCAGGGACGGGAACCGGTTGCCTTGCTTCGCGCGGTCGGTGCGGCTCTCGAATTCCGGGTCGAGACGGACGAGGAGAGCGTGCGGATGGCGCAGCTTCTTAGCGAACTCTCGCCTGCGGAATTCGTGAAGCAGGTGACCGGGCTGGGCGAAGGCGAGCTGTTGTTTGCCGACCTGACGGACGTCGTGGGGTCCGCCCAAGACGCGTGACGGTATCAATCCGAGCGATCGAGCTACCAGGTTCGTTCGGAGCGAAATCGGATTCTCCGCTCGGGTTGGAGAAACGCCCGATCGTCACATAAGATAGATCTTTGGTATCCGAGGCCTGTTTTGGCATGCCGACTTCCGTCTGCGACCGCATGGTTGCGACAAGCGCGAATACCACAATCCAACGCACGACCAGCAAACAATACTTTTAGCGACAGTGAGGCTATGGCCAAAAAAGACGGTGTCATTGAGATCGAAGGCGCAGTGGTCGAGGCTCTGCCCAATGCGATGTTTCGTGTTGAGTTGACCAACGGACACAAAGTACTCGCCCACATCTCGGGCAAGATGCGTCAGCACTACATCCGTATCCTCCCAGAGGACCGCGTGATCGTCGAGCTGAGCCCTTACGACCTGACCCGCGGCCGGATCGTCTACCGCTACAAGTAGAGGCTGCTGTAAGTAACGGCCCGTTTTCGAACGGGCACGAAGACAGCGAACAAAGGTAAAGAAACATGAAGGTTAACCCCTCCGTCAAGAAGATCTGCGACAAGTGCAAGGTCATCCGTCGCAACGGCCGGGTCATGGTCATCTGCGAGAACCCGCGTCACAAGCAGCGCCAGGGCTAGTCCCGGCGGGGTCTCGATACGCGCGCTTTGCGCGCTGCTCGACCAGCAATAACTCAAAACAGATATACGGCAACACCAGAACCAGGCGCTCGACGAGCAAATGGGGACACCCCCGGTTGGAGGCCGGGGCACCGGAGTTGTTTCAGACCTCCACTCACTCACAGGAGAAGCCACAAT
>JAVECW010000189.1 GCA_030841285.1 Microbacteriaceae bacterium | reverse complement strand
GCGTTCGCGACGATTTCCTCGCTCGGCTCGTCGATAACTTTTCGGGCCACCTAGTTACACCTTTCGTGGGCCGACATACGATGTCGGCTCGCAGGGCGGACAGGACTCGAACCTGCAACCTGCGGTTTTGGAGACCGCTGCTCTACCAATTGAGCCACCGCCCTAGGAATGGAACCCACGTAGCTTCAGCGCGCTACACGAGAGGGCAGACTACGCGAACAGACTCAGAGTTCCTAACGAAACTCTGGGCTCACACGGTGCTCTGCCGAAAAATGGGCGCAAAAAAGCTTGGCAGATTCCAACTACCTCGACCAAGTGTATGTGACGTCTGGTGCCCTGTAAAGCCGCGCGATCACGGGTCCGATTGCTCGCGCCTTTATGCTTGACGGGTGACGGAATTGAAGCGAATCTCGACCAGGATCGGCTCCATCGCCGAGTCGGCAACACTCAAGGTCGACGCGAAAGCGAAGGCGCTGCAGGCACTCGGGCGTCCGGTGATCAGCTACGCGGCCGGCGAGCCGGACTTCGTCACGCCCCAAAACATCGTGGAGGCCGCGCTTGCCGCGGTCCGCGACCCCAGAAACTACCGCTACACGCCAGCAGCCGGGCTGCCGGAACTGCGCGAGGCCATCGCAGAGAAGACGCTGCGCGACTCCGGTCTCGCTGTTGGGGCATCCCAGATCGTTGTCACCAACGGGGGCAAGCAAGCCGTCTACCAGGCGTTTGCGACGCTGCTCGACCCGGGCGACGAGGTGCTCGTGCCGACGCCGTACTGGACGACATACCCCGAGTCCATCGCGCTCGCGGGCGGCGTACAGGTCGACGTCTTCGCAGGCGCCGACCAGGGTTACCTCGTAACCGTCGACCAGCTCGAGGCGGCGCGCACCGAGCGCACCAAGGTGCTGTTGTTCGTCTCCCCCTCGAACCCGACCGGCGCGGTCTATTCGCCGGAGCAGACCAAGGCGATCGGAGAATGGGCCGAGGAGCACGGTCTCTGGGTGATCAGCGACGAGATCTACCAGAACCTCACGTACGCGCCGAGCGCCGGCGAGGACCCGGTGAAAGCCTTGTCGATCGTCGAGGCCGTCCCCGCGCTTGCCGACCGCACGATCATCGTCAATGGGGTCGCCAAGACGTATTCGATGACGGGCTGGCGAGTGGGCTGGATGGTCGGCCCCGCCGACGCCATCAAGGCCGCGGCGAACCTGCAGTCGCACCTCTCCTCCAACGTGTCGAACATCTCGCAGCGCGCGGCGCTCGAGGCGCTCACGGGCACGCAGGAGCCGGAGGAGGAGATGCGGCTGGCCTTCGACCGTCGCCGCCAGACGATCGTCGCCGAGCTCAACAGGATCCCGGGCGTCATCACGCCAACACCGCTCGGCGCCTTCTACGTCTATCCGGATGTCTCCGGCCTACTCGGTCGCGAGTGGGGCGGCGTCACGCCGACGACATCGCTCGAGCTCGCCGACCTCATCCTCGACCAGGTCGAGGTCGCGACCGTGCCCGGTGAGGCGTTCGGGCCGTCCGGCTACCTGCGGATGTCGTACGCGCTCGGCGACGACGCCCTGCTCGAGGGCGTGCGGCGCCTGCAGCGCCTGTTCGCCTAGCGCCCTCCGCCTCCGCGCGCCGCGCGGCATCCGCCCGCCCTCCGTCGCCACCACCAGATTGGCCGAGCGCGAGCGCAGGCGGTGCGCCATCATGGAGGCATGACGCCCAATGATGCGCACCAACCGCTGTCGCGGGATGCCGCGGTATCCGTTCGGGACCTCCGCAAAACCTATGCGGATGTCACAGCGCTCGATGGCGTGAGCTTCGACATCGGCCGCGGCGAGACCTTCGCGCTGCTCGGCCCGAATGGCGCGGGCAAGAGCACGACCATCGAGATCCTCGAGGGCTACCGCAATCGCTCGAGCGGCATGGCGAGTGTGCTGGGTATCGATCCGCATCGCGGCGGCGTCGACTGGAAGGCGCGCATCGGCATCGTGCTGCAGACGAGCGCCGAGGCGGGCAACGTTTCGGTGCGCGAGCAGCTGTCGCACTTCGCGGGCTTCTACCCGAACCCACGCGACGTCGACGAGGTGATCGCCGCGGCTGGCCTCACCGAGAAGGCCAAGACGCGCATCAAGAACCTCTCCGGCGGCCAGCGCCGACGAGTGGATGTCGCCCTCGGCATCATCGGCCGGCCGGAGCTCCTCTTCCTCGACGAGCCGACCACGGGATTCGACCCCGAGGCGCGGCGGGACTTCTGGGAGCTCATCCGGGACCTGAAGCGCGAGGGAACCACGATCCTGCTCACGACGCACTACCTCGACGAGGCCGCGCAACTGAGCGACCGGGTCGCGGTCATCGCGGCCGGATGCCTCGTCGACATGGGCGCCGTCGACGAGATCGGCGGGGCGGAGGCACGCATCCCGATCGTGCGCTGGCGCGATGCCGGCGGCATCCATGAGGAGCGCACGCACGAGCCCGCGGCGGTGGTCGCGCGTCTCTACGCGCAGCGCGGCGGCGAGCTGCATGACCTCGAGGTCATCCGGCCGAGTCTGGAAGACATCTACCTCGAACTGGTCAGGGATGCCGCTACGGAGGTCGCCGCATGAAAACGGTGCAGCTCGGCATCAGCCGCATCGGCTACGAGGTGAAGACGTACTATCGCCAGGGCGACACGGTCTTCTTCACCTTCCTCTTCCCCGTGGTCATGCTGGGGATCTTCTCGGTCGCGTTCAGCGGCCTCGGCAATGTGGGCACGAACCCGGACGGCACCGGCGGCATCACGCAGGCCGCGTATTACCTGCCGGGAATGATCGCGGCCGGCATCCTGCTGAGCGGTGTGCAGAACCTCGCCGTGGATATCGCCATGGAGAAGAGCGACGGAACGCTCAAGCGCCTCGGCGGCTCGCCGCTTCCGGTGATCTCGTACTTCTTCGGCAAGATGGGCCAGGTCCTCGTCACATCGGCCCTGCAGATCGCCCTGCTCCTCGCCATGGCCAGGCTCGTCTTCGCCGTCGAACTGCCCACGGATCCGGCGAAGTGGCTCACCTTCCTGTGGGTTTACCTGCTCGGGATCTTCACCTCGGCCGTGCTCGGCATCGCGCTCTCCTCGGTGCCGCGCACCGGGCGGAGCGCGACGGCAGTGATCATCCCGATCGTGCTCGTGCTGCAGTTCATTTCGGGCGTCTACCTGGCGTTCAACCTGCTGCCGGAGTGGCTGCGGAACCTCGCGAGCGTCTTCCCGCTCAAGTGGCTGGCGCAGGGCATGCGCAGCGTCTTCCTCCCCGACACATTCGAGACGATCGAGCCGGGAGGCGACTGGCAGTACGGCTGGATCGCGGTCGCGCTAGTCATCTGGCTCGTGCTCGGACTCATCGCATGCCGGATGACGTTCCGCTGGATTCGTAAGGACCGCTGAGCTCGTCTGGTGAGTGCCTGTGCTGCTCAGCGCCGCGCCCGTCAGAGCGTCAGAGCGTCAGGCCCACCAGCACCGGCTCGGGTTGCAGGATGACGCCGAACTCGGACTGCACGCGACTTTGCACGTAGCCCGCGAGTTGCACGATCTCGGCGGCTGTCGCGCCACCACGGTTGGTCAGGGCGAGCGTGTGCTTGCTTGAGATCGCGGCGCTCGACCCCGGCAGCGCAAACCCGCGATGGATGCCCGCCTTCTCGATCAGCCAGGCCGCGCTGAGCTTGACCGCATACGTTCCGTGCGCCAAGCCGGCGCCCGCCTGTGCGGCCGTTGCCAACCCGCCAGCCGCGCCAGCCGCGGCGAGGGGCGTAACGACGTCCGGCTCGGCCGGCGTCGTCGGCCAGCGCGGGGCATCCGCGGGCAGTGAGCGGGCGAAGTTCTCGCTCACGATCGGGTTGGTGAAGAAGGATCCCGCGCTCACCGAATCCGGATCCGCGGCATCCAGGATCATGCCCTTCGATGCGCGCAGGCGGAGGACCGCGCGTCGCAGTTCGACCGCCGGCACGCGTGCACCGATCGTCACGCCGAGCGCGTCCGCGAGCTGCGAATAGCCGATGGGCCGGCTCAGCGCCGCGCCCGTGACTTCGTCGTTCTCGGCGAGCTCGAGCTCGACGGCGAGCACGATGCCGGCGATTCCCTGCTTGAACACCGAGGTGCGGTAGCCCAGCCCGAGCTCGGCAGCGGTCATCCGCCGCACCTCGCCCGTCGCGAAGTCGAGGAAGTCGACGGCAACGAGGGTCGACGATAGCTCCTGCCCGTACGCGCCGATGTTCTGCACGGGCGCAGCGCCGACCAGGCCGGGGATGCCCGACAGCGCCTCAATGCCCGACCAACCCTCGCGAACCGTGTGGGCGACGAGTTCGTCCCACGATTCGCCCGCCTGCACGCGCAGCCGCACGACGCCATCCGCGGGGATGCGCTCGATGCCTCGCGTCGCGATCCGGATGACGGTGCCGTCGAAACCGTCGTCGCTCGCGACAGTGTTCGAGCCTCCCCCAAGGAGCAGCCAGTTGTCACCGGATGCCCACACCTCGCGCGCCACCTGGACGAGCTCCTCGGTCGCCTCCGGCTGCACAACGCGCTCCGGCACCCCGCCCACCCGCAAGGTGGTCAGGGTTGAGAGGGCTGGCGTCGGCTGGTCCATGCGCTACCTGAGCGAGACGCGTGCCTGCGCCTTGCCGAGGACGGTTTCGCCGTTGAAGGTGACCGTGAGGTCGATGCGCGCGACCTGCGCCTCCGCATCGAGTTGGCCGACCTTGGCGACTACGGCGACCTGCGCTCCGACCTCTGCGTCGACGAGAACGGGGCGGGTGAACCGCACCTGGTAATCAATGACGCGCGCGGGGTCTCCCGCCCAGTCGACGACCGGTTGCACGGCGAAGCCCATCGTCAGCATGCCGTGCGCGAGAACGCCGGGCAGGCCGACGGCTGCTGCCACATCGTCGCGGTAGTGAATCGGGTTGAAGTCGCCGGATGCCCCGGCATAGCGCACGAGCGAATCGCGCGTGATCGAGAAAACGGCTTCGGCGACGACGTCGCCCGCGGCCAGCTCATCGATGGATGCCATTACTCGTCACCCCGCACGACGAGCGTCGAGATTGCGGTCACGACGTGCGCCCCGCTCGCGTCGACGATCTCCGACTCGGCCGTCACCATCGAGTGGCCGCCCAGGGTCTTGACGCTCGAGACCGTCAGGGTCGCCGTCAGTTCGTCGCCGGCGACGACCGGCCGCGTGTAGCTGAACCGCTGGTCTCCGTGAACCACGCGGCTGAAGTCGATCCCGGAGTCCGGTTCGGCCAGGAGCTGCGCGAGCGTCGACTCCTGCACGACGACCGGAAACGTGGGCGGAGCAACGATGTCTGCGTGCCCGGCCGCGCGTGCGGCATCCGGGTCGTGGTTGATCGGGTTCGTGGCGAAGACGGCACGGGCAAACTCGCGGATCTTCTCCCGGCCGACGAGGTACGGCGCAACGGGCGGGAAGACCCGGCCTTGGAGTTCTGGATTGACGGGCACCGGACCATTCTACGGATGCGTCTCGCGCCGCTGGCGGTCGTGCCCGCGGCAAAAAGAACCCCGGCTCACCATCGTGGTGAGCCGGGGCCTTTGCAGTTCTTGCTACTGCGAGTGCTCTATCAGCGCCTACTGGCAGCTGTCACACTGCAGCATGTCCATGGGGTCAACGGGAACTGCGTAGCCGCCAACAGTGTCGCTTTCGTAATCCATATTGGCCTCCTTTGAAAGTTTGAGTGTGCGAAACGAGTGACTCGCTTCTTCCGCGTGTGCGGTACTTACCCACTATATAACGTGAATGACACCCTTGTCATTCCACTACATGTAGTGTTTCGCTCTTTTTCTTATGACTTCAGGATACGCGGGGCCACCGACATTGACCGGGCCGTGAGGAAGAGAACAAAGCCGAGAACGCCGGCGATTGCGCCGGCCGTGATAGCCCAGTCCCAGACATCCGCCGCGGTGTGGACAAGGGCAAGCGAATGTCCGAGCGTGTAGTAGGAGCATCGAACTCCGATCGGGAAGAGCGACAGTTCCCCCTCCGCAGTCCATCCACCTGACGGCAAGGTTTCGATCGTCAGCCCCGAGTCTTGATAAGCACCACACCCCGCCGATCCCTGCACGGTAGATCATGAGGAGGCGGAATGCCGTCAAGGCCAGAAGGGCGAGGGAGAGAACACCGAACATCCACGACCGGATGGACACGATCAACGGAATGGGCACAGTCACGCGTGACGCCATGTTGAGCAGGTTACGGGGGCGGTGGCGCCAGGAACACATCCTCTGATACATCTCCCACGCGCCGGAGACGGAGAAACGCGGCAGCGAGCAGGTGTGCCAAGACGACAAGCGCCGGAGCAACCACTGGCATTGCCAACCCAATGAAAGCAGCCCGGTCCCAGCCGGGATTCTGGATCAGCGAGTTTCCCACCCAGATCGCGACCGGAAGGCACAGGAGTTCGGCGGCGATGAATGTGATGAGAAGTCGTAGGCCGAATCCTCCTCGACGCCTGAGTAGGTAGTTGCCCAGAATGGCGAGCCCGATCCAGGGCGCAAGCACTGCTGCCGCATTGAGAGCGGACAGGCCCAGACGGATGACAAAGTCAAAACTGGACGAGTCTGGGCGTACGAGCGCGACACCGTTCACCGTGGAATTGATCGTGTACGCGACCATCCATGCGAGGAATACAGCGAGGACGATCAGCGCGGTCGTTAGGGGCTCAGATAGCCACGCCCGTCTTGTCATTCCTCCCCCACCCCGAGTTCTCCGTGCTGAGCAAGCATATAGAGCCGCAACCTCGGGCCTGGATTGACCGACTTTGTGGTCCTCGACGAGGAGTTCGTTGTCCTCGTCGTCGAGGAGGGCGACGTCGCGACGTTCTCCCCCGACGTCGCCCGATCGACTTCGGTTCGCGCCGTCCGGTGACGCCCTCCGCGCGGATGCGCTGCAGAAAGTGTGCGATTTCACCCGCCTCGGCGAGTCGACGGAATGTCGGTGGTTGCCGGTTTACTTGGGTCATGGAAGCCCCGATCGACCTGCTGGATCAGTCGCCTGCCGCGCCAACGATCGCGACTTCGGCACCTTCTCCAACCGTTCCAACGCTCGGGGCGGCAGTTGCCGACACGGTCTCGGGATTCGTGGATGTCATGGTCGATCTCGATCGGATGATCTCATGCATCCGGGGCATGCAAGCCCACGTGCTCGACCAGGCCAGGCGGGCGAGCGGCTTGGGGCCGATCGGCACGACCTGCGGGGCAGCAAGCGGGCAGGGCATGGAGCATCGCGCCTTGCGCGCCGAGCTGGCCGCAGCGCTTCGGATTCCGGAGCGCACCGCCGAAACTCAGCTGGCGGTGAGCGAGTTGCTCGTCAACGACCTGCCGGACACGCTTGCGGCTCTTGTCGCTGGGAAAATCAGTTACCGACACGCGCAGATCATGGTCGACCACACCACCCTGCTCGACAGCGAGACCCGGGGGCAGCTGGAGACAATGGCTCTGCCGTATGCGCGGAACCTCACCGCGGCGAAGTTCGAGCGGAAGATCCGCTCGCTGCGGGAGCGGGCAAACCCGGAGACGATCCGGGAGCGGCATGTGCGGGCCGCCAGCGACCGGGAGGTCACGTTCACCCCGGACCGAGATGGGATGGCGTGGCTGAGCGCCTACCTGCCAGCGCCCGATGCGCTCGGTGCGTTCAACCGGATCAGCGAACTGGCAACGAACCTGCAGCATCCGGGCGAGGTGCGCACCCTCACCCAACTGCGCGCGGACGTGTTCCGCGACCTGCTCATCGACGGCCAACCCCGCGACGAAGCAAGCGGGGTCACCGCAAAGGTCTTTGTCACCGTCCCGGTCCTCACCCTCCTCAGCCACGACGATCTCCCAGCGACTCTTGACGGGTACGGTCCGATCGATGCGGACACCGCCCGGAAGCTCGCCGGTCACGCCCCCAGCTTCATCCGGTTGCTCACCCACCCGGAAAC
>JAVECW010000025.1 GCA_030841285.1 Microbacteriaceae bacterium | reverse complement strand
CGCACTCGCGCCGCGCTTCGGCTGGTGTCCTCAGGATGGCCACCTCTTCAACTCGACGCTGCGCGCAAACCTCCTGCTCGCCCGGCCGCGGGAAGAGGCACCGGATGACGCCGAGATGAACGCGGTGCTGCGACGGGTCGGTCTCGGGCCGCTTCTCGATCGCCTCCCCGAGGGCCTCAATACCGTCATCGGTGCGGAGGCAAGGCACCTCTCCGGTGGGGAACGTCAACGCGTGGCCGTCGCGCGCACCCTTCTGACCAGGGCAGACGTCATCCTCATTGACGAACCGACCGCACACCTCGACGACGAGTCCGCTGAGTCGCTGATGGCAGACCTGCGCGTCGCTCTTGCCAACAAGGTGACCGTGCTCGTGACGCACCAGGCCTATGGCATTCGGAATGGCGATGCCCGCATCGACCTCGGGTGCACCACGACGGAGCCGCGGCAGACGCGGCGGGTTCTGCCCACGGCGCAATCCGAACTCGTTGTCAGTGGTGCTGCCTAAGCTTGAAGGATGGAACCGACACGCTCCGTGCACCCGTTCGAGGTCATCAGCGAGTACACGCCGAGTGGCGACCAGCCTCAGGCCATTGCCGAGCTCAGCGCACGCATCAACGCCGGGGAGACCGACGTCGTGCTGCTCGGTGCAACCGGTACAGGCAAGTCCGCGACCACGGCCTGGCTGATCGAGGCCGTGCAACGGCCAACGCTCGTGCTCGCGCACAACAAGACCCTGGCCGCCCAGCTGGCGAACGAGTTCCGTGAACTGATGCCGAACAATGCCGTCGAGTACTTCGTGTCGTATTACGACTACTACCAGCCGGAGGCATACGTTCCGCAGACGGACACCTTCATCGAGAAAGACTCGTCGATCAACGCCGAGGTCGAACGCCTCCGGCACTCCACGACCAATTCGCTGCTCAGCCGGCGCGACGTCATCGTCGTCTCGACCGTCTCGTGCATCTACGGCCTCGGTACTCCGGAGCAGTACCTGAACGCCATGATGGCACTCCAGGTCGGCCAGCGGGTCAACCGGGACTGGCTCATCCGCAAGTTCGTCTCGATGCAGTACCAGCGCAATGACGTCGACTTCTCGCGCGGCAACTTCCGCGTCCGCGGCGACACGATCGAGATCATTCCCGTGTACGAAGAACTTGCGATCCGCATCGAGATGTTCGGTGACGAGATCGAGGCGCTGTACAGCCTGCATCCGCTCACCGGCGAGATCGTCAGGAAGCTCGACGCCGTCGCGGTCTTCCCCGGCTCGCACTACGTGGCGAGTACGGATGTCATGCAGCGCGCGATCGGAACCATCCAGACCGAGCTACACGAGCGCCTGATTCAACTCGAGCGCGAGGGCAAGCTGCTCGAAGCACAGCGTCTCCGCATGCGCACGAGCTTTGACATCGAGATGATGGAGCAGATCGGGTTCTGCTCGGGCATCGAGAACTACTCGCGCCACATCGACGGCCGCCAGCCGGGTGAAGCTCCGCATTGCCTGCTCGATTACTTCCCAGACGACTTCCTGGTCGTCATCGATGAGTCGCATGTCACGGTGCCGCAGATCGGCGCCATGTACGAAGGTGACTCCTCGCGCAAGCGCACGCTCGTCGAGCATGGCTTCCGGCTTCCGAGCGCACTCGACAACCGCCCGCTGAAATGGAACGAGTTCAAGGAGCGCGTCGGCCAAACCGTGTACCTCTCGGCGACACCTGGTCGATACGAGATGGGCATTGCCGATGGGATCGTCGAGCAGATCATCCGCCCGACGGGCCTGATCGACCCCGAGATCGTGCTGAAGCCCACGAAGGGCCAGATCGACGACCTGCTTGAGGAGATCAGGCTGCGCGCCGAGCGGAACGAGCGCGTGCTCGTGACGACGCTGACCAAGAAGATGGCAGAAGAGCTCACCGACTTCCTGGCCGAAGCCGGAGTGCGGGTGCGTTACCTGCATTCCGATGTCGACACCCTGCGCCGCGTCGAACTCCTGACAGAGTTGCGCGCGGGCGTTTATGACGTTCTCGTCGGAATCAACCTGCTGCGCGAAGGCCTCGACCTTCCCGAGGTCTCGCTGGTTTCGATCCTGGATGCCGACAAAGAAGGCTTCCTGCGATCATCGACCTCCCTCATCCAGACCATTGGTCGCGCCGCGCGCAACGTGTCAGGCGAGGTGCACATGTACGGTGACACGCTCACCGACTCCATGAAGCGGGCGATCGAGGAGACCAACCGCCGCCGCGAGAAGCAGGTCGCATACAACACTGCGAACGGCATCGACCCGACGCCCCTGCGCAAGAAGATCGCCGATATCACCGACATCCTGGCTCGCGAAGGTGCGGACACGGCGAAGATGCTCGCCGGCAGGGACTCGCGCAAGCGGGCGCCAACGCCGAACCTGCGGCGCGAAGGAATTGCTGCAGCCGGAGCGAACGAGCTTGAGGCACTGATCTTCGACCTCAACGAGCAGATGCTCGTAGCGGCGGGAGAACTCAAGTTCGAGCTCGCGGCGCGGCTTCGCGACGAGCTTTCCGACCTCAAAAAGGACCTCCGCCAAATGGAGAAGGCCGGCCACCTGGGCTGACCACCTTGTACGGTTGCGGGGGAGTCCGCCGCCGTGCGTCGCACCCCCACGAATAGCGGAGAATTGATCGAGTGAGTATTAGCCAGGTGACCGGGTCACACCTCAGCGTCCGGGGGGCGCGCGTGCACAATCTGCACAATGTCGACCTCGAGATTCCGCGCGATGCCCTCGTCGTGTTCACGGGCCTCTCCGGCTCCGGCAAGTCGTCGCTCGCCTTCGACACGATCTTCGCCGAAGGCCAGCGTCGCTACGTCGAATCGCTCTCCGCATACGCCCGCCAGTTCCTGGGCCAGGTGGATCGACCAGATGTCGACTTCATCGAGGGGCTGAGCCCCGCGGTATCCATCGACCAGAAGTCGACCAACCGCAACCCGCGCTCCACGGTGGGTACGATCACCGAGATCTACGACTACATGCGCCTGCTCTGGGCCCGGATCGGCGTTGCGCACTGTTCCGTGTGTGGAGAGCCGATCCAGCGCCAAACCGTGCAGCAGATCGCCGACCAGCTCATGGAGCTTGAGGAAGGCACCCGCTACCAGGTCCTGAGTCCGGTCGTCTCCCAGAAGAAGGGCGAGTTCGTCGACCTGTTCAAGGAGCTCTCCGCCGCCGGATACTCGCGCGCGCTCGTCGACGGCGAGCCGATCCAGCTCAGTGAGCCGCCCATCCTTAAGAAGCAGGTCAAGCACGACATCGCGGTTGTCGTCGACCGTCTTGTCGCCGGACCCGACATCCTCAGCCGCCTGACCGACTCCCTCGAGACCGCCCTGCGCTTGACGGACGGCCTCGTCGAGGTGAACTTCGTCGACCTCGAGGGCCCGGAGGCCTGGCGCAGCTTCAGCGAGAAGCTCTCCTGCCCCAACAACCACCCCATCCAGCTGACCGAGATCGAGCCACGCACCTTCTCCTTCAACGCGCCGTTCGGTGCGTGCCCGGAATGCTCGGGACTCGGAACACGGATGTCGGTAGACGAAGACCTGCTCCTCGGCGACCACCACATGAGCATCGCAGAAGGCGTGATCCTGCCGTGGACCACGCAGGGCAAAGGCCTGTTCAACTACTACGAGAAGCTGCTCGACGGGCTCTCGCGCGACCTCGACTTCTCGCTCACGACGCCCTGGGCCAAGCTCAGCACCGAGGTACGCACCGCGGTCATGCGCGGCGACAACTTCGAGGTCAAGGTCAAGTGGAAGAACCGCTACGGCCGCGAGATGAGCTACACCTCCGGCTTCGAAGGCGTCGTTCCGTACATCGAGCGGCAGTACCTGCAGGCCGAGACCGACACGCAACGCCAGCGCTGGGCGGAGTACCTCCGCGAGGTGCCCTGCCCGGTCTGCGACGGCAAGCGGCTGAAGCCAGAGGTCCTCGCGGTGCTCGTGCACGGCGCGAGCATTGCGGATGCGTCCGAACTGAGCCTGACGGACGCACGCGCCTTCATGGGCAAGCTCGAACTCACCGAGCGCGAGGCGACCATCGCAGCGCAGGTGCTGCGCGAGATCAAGGTGCGCCTTGATTTCCTGATCCAGGTCGGGCTCAACTACCTCAACCTCGCACGTGCCGCCGCGACCCTCTCGGGCGGTGAGGCGCAGCGGATCCGGCTGGCGACGCAGATCGGGTCCGGCCTCACCGGCGTCCTGTACGTGCTCGACGAGCCGAGCATCGGGCTGCACCAGCGTGACAACCGGCGGCTGATCGAGACCCTGGTCGCGCTGCGCGACCTCGGCAACACGTTGATCGTCGTGGAACACGACGAGGACACGATCCGCACCGCGGATTGGGTCGTCGACATCGGCCCGGGCGCGGGCGTCAACGGCGGCACGGTCGTGCACTCCGGCTCCTATGATGACCTGCTGGCGAACACCAAGTCGCTGACGGGGGACTACCTCGCTGGGCGTAAGGAAATCGAGACACCGGCATCGCGCAGACCGGTCGACCCCGACCGCACGATCACCGTCGTCGGCGCGGAGGCCAACAACCTGAAGAAGGTCACCGTCGACTTCCCGCTCGGCACGTTCATCGCCGTGACCGGGGTGAGCGGCTCCGGCAAGTCGTCGCTGGTGAACGACATCCTCTATCGCGTTCTCGCGAACCGGCTCAATGGCGCCCGCAAGCTTCCTGGCAAGCACGCCAGGGTTACCGGCCTCGACAACCTCGACAAGGTGATCCACGTCGACCAGGCCCCGATCGGCCGCACGCCGCGCTCCAACCCTGCGACATACACGGGCGTCTTCGACCGGATCCGCACGCTCTTCTCCGAGACCATGGAGGCCAAGGCGCGCGGCTACCTGCCCGGGCGGTTCAGCTTCAACGTCAAGGGCGGGCGCTGCGAGGCGTGCTCAGGGGATGGAACCATCAAGATCGAGATGAACTTCCTGCCGGACGTCTATGTCTCCTGCGAGGTGTGCGGGGGAGCGCGCTACAACCGCGACACCCTGTCCGTGCATTACAAGGGCAAGAACATTGCCGAGGTTCTTGACATGCCGATCACCGAGGCCGCCGAGTTCTTCGAGCCGATCTCGGCCATTCACCGCTATCTGCAGACCCTCGTGGAGGTCGGCCTCGGCTATGTGCGTCTCGGCCAGAGCGCGACGACGCTCTCCGGTGGCGAGGCGCAGCGCGTCAAGCTCGCGACCGAACTGCAGCGCCGCTCGAACGGGCGCAGCGTTTACGTGCTCGACGAGCCGACGACGGGCCTACACTTCGAAGACGTGCGCAAGCTCCTACTGGTTCTGAATGGACTCCTCGACAAGGGAAACACTGTCGTCGTGATCGAACACAACCTCGACGTCATCAAGTCGGCCGACTGGGTCATCGACCTCGGGCCGGAGGGTGGAGCGGGCGGCGGCCGCGTCATCGCGACGGGCACGCCAGAACATGTCGCGACCGTCAAGAAGAGCCACACGGGCGTCTTCCTCAAGGAGATCCTGCAGGGCGCCTAGCGCGCCTGAGGGGCCACGAATGGCCGACACAGTGAGCTACCGGCCCAAGGCCGGCGAGATACCGATGCAGCCCGGCGTCTATCGATTCCGGGATGCGACGGGCCGCGTGCTCTACGTCGGCAAGGCGAAGAGCCTGCGGGCCAGGCTGAGTAACTACTTCGCGCCGCTACGGAGCCTGCACGAGCGCACCCGGCGCATGGTGACGACCGCGGCATCCGTCGAATGGACCGTCGTCGCGACGGAGTTCGAGGCGCTGCAGCTCGAGTTCACCTGGATCAAGGAGTTCAACCCGCCGTTCAACGTCCAGTTCAGAGACGACAAAACCTATCCGTACCTCGCCGTGACGCTCGGCGAGGAGGTGCCGCGCGTCATGATCACGCGCAATCGGCAGATCAAGGATGCCCGCTACTTCGGCCCGTACACGAAGGTCTGGGCGATCCGAGACACCATGGACCTGATGCTCAAGGCCATACCGATGCGCAGCTGCACGGACGGCGTGTACCGCCGTGCAGAGCTCACCGGGCGGCCGTGCCTCCTCGGCGACATCGGCAAATGCGTCGCACCGTGCGTCGGCCGCGTAACGAAGGAGGAGCATCGCGCCGTCGCGGATGACTTCGTCTCGTTCATGGCCGGCAACGATACGAGCCAGATCCGTGCCCTCACCGATCGCATGAAGGCCGCGGCGAGCGTGCAGGATTACGAGGCGGCCGCGCGGCACAGGGACAGCATCCAGGCACTCGAGGCTGCGATGGAGAAGAGCGCCGTCGTGCTCTCCGACAACGTCGACGCCGACGTCTTCGGCATCGCCGATGACGAGCTCGCGGCATCCGTACAGCAGTTCATCGTGCGCGGCGGGCGCATCCGCGGTGTACGCAGCTGGGTCGTCGACAAGGAACTGGATGTCGACCTGGCGGAACTGGTCGAGACGGTGCTCGAGAACGCGTACGAAGATTCGACGCCGCCGCGCGAGATCCTCGTTCCCGTGCTGCCAGACGACACCCCGGAGCTGGAGCTGTGGCTCACCGCCAGACGGCTGGAGGGAGAGGATTCGCGCGGTCGCGTCCAGGCGGGCAAAGTCGCCCTGCGGGTTGCGCAACGCGGCGAGAAGGCGGCGCTCGCGCAGACCGTCACGATGAACGCGAAGAACGCGCTCGTCCTCTACAAGACCAGGCGCAGCTCGGACTTCGTCGCGCGATCGAAGTCGCTTGGCGACATCCGTGATGCCCTCGGCATGGGTGAGGCGCCCCTGCGGATGGAATGCTTCGACGTTTCGCACCTGAGCGGGACCAACATCGTCGCCTCGATGGTCGTGTTCGAGGACGGCCTGCCGCGCAAGGACCAGTACCGGCGGTTCAGCATCCCGAACTCCACCGACGACACCGAGTCGATCTACCAGGTCATCACGAGACGTTTGGCGTACCTGAAGGATCCGGTCGCCGCCGAGGGGTCAGTGCCGGCGGGCGAATCCGCGGCCGACGATGCGGCGCTCGGCGAGGCGGCGGCCGCACGCGATTCGGCGCGCGCGGCGAAGTTCTCCTACCCGCCCAACCTGTTGATCGTCGACGGCGGGCAGCCACAGGTCGCGGCCGCCGCCCGCGCGCTGGCCGAGTCCGGCATCACGGGCATCCAGCTGGCCGGCATCGCCAAGCGACTCGAGGAGATCTGGCTGCCCGACTCCGACTACCCGGTCATCCTTCCCCGGAACAGCGACGCGCTCTTCCTGGTCCAGCGCATCCGCGACGAGGCGCACCGCTTCGCGATCACGTACCAGCGCGCCAGGCGCAAACGGGACATCACCTCCGTGCTGGGAGAGATCCCGGGTCTCGGGCCGTCGCGCGTCAAGGAGCTCCTGCGCCATTTCGGATCCGTCTCTCAACTCAAACAGGCGTCGCCTGACCAGATCGCGGAGGTCAAGGGAGTGGGTCAGACGCTTGCCGGTGTCATCCATGAACGCCTCGCCAGTCGCTAGGCTGGACGGACTATGCCACCGAGCGAAGGCACGCCCCACGAGACCCCCGAGGACGAACAGCAGGAGATGCTGATCGTCACGGGGATGTCAGGAGCAGGCCGTTCGACGGTCGCCAACGCGCTCGAGGATCTCGACTGGTATGTCGTCGACAACCTCCCGCCCCAGATGCTGCGCCCGCTCGTGGAACTCGCGAGTCGAGCCGGGTCGACCCTGCCGAAGATCGCTGCGGTCGTCGACGTGCGAGGGCGCAACTTCTTCGCCGACCTGCAGGACATGATCCAAAGCCTGCGAGATGGCACGCAGTTGCGTGTGCTCTTTCTCGAAGCCACGGATGCCGCGCTCGTCCGCCGCTTCGAAGCCGTGCGCCGCCCGCATCCGCTGCAGGGCGACGGCACGATCCTCGACGGGATCACGGCCGAGCGGGCACGCCTCAGCGAGATCCGCGAGTCGAGCGACATCATCGTGGACACGTCAGACCTCAACATCCACCAGCTTGCGAGTGCGATCACGGAGACCTTCGCCGCCGAGGACGCCGCCGGGGTGCAGGTGACCGTGCAGAGCTTCGGCTTCAAGTACGGCATACCCACCGACGCCGATCTCGTCGCGGATGCACGCTTCCTGCCGAACCCGTTCTGGATCCCCGAAATGCGCGCACACACTGGACTCGAGCCCATCGTCAGGGACTACGTGCTCTCACAGCCGGGCGCAATCGAGTTCATCGACGCGTACGAGAACACCCTCAGGCCAGTGCTCGCCGGCTACCAGCGCGAAAACAAGCGACATGTCACGATCGCGATAGGCTGCACCGGGGGAAAGCATCGCTCCGTGGCCATTGCTGAAGAGCTGGTAGCGCGCCTGCGGAACTTCCCTGAGGTCGCCGTCAGTGTCAAGCACCGCGATCTCGGCCGTGAGTAGCTCCGGCTGCAACCCCCGGTCGCCTCAACGACCGAATGAATGAGATTGGACAACGATTGGCACTCACCGCCGATGTCAAGGGCGAACTCGCAAAGATCGAAGTCAGCAAGACGTCGGTTCGAGCGGCCGAACTTGCAACGATTCTGCGTTTCTCGGGTGGGCTGCACCTGATCTCGGGACGGATCGCGGTCGAGAGTGAACTTGACACCCCGGAGCTCGCGCGCCGGGTGCGCAAAGACCTCGCCGAGCTGTACGGGGTGCGCAGCGACGTTTCGGTCGTCTCTGGATCCGGGCTGCGCCCGTCGAGCCAGTACCTCGTTCGCGTGCTCGACGGCGGCGAGACCCTGGCACGGCAGACCGGTCTTCTGGATGCCCGCCGTCGCCCGATCCGCGGCCTCCCGAACCGGCTCACGACGGGCTCACTCGAGGAGCTCGCGGCCGTCTGGCGCGGCGCGTTCCTCGCGCACGGCTCGCTCACCGACCCCGGTCGCTCCGCCGCACTCGAGGTGACCTGCCCTGGCAACGAGTCCGCCATGGCCCTGGTCGGCGCTGCCGGCCGGCTCGGCATCTCGGCCAAGGCCCGCGAGGTGCGCGGGGTGCATCGTGTCGTCATCCGCGACGGGGACGCCATCAGCTCGATGCTCGTGCACATGGGTGCCCATTCGACGGTCGAGAGCTGGGAGCAGCTTCGCCAGCGCCGCGAGGTGCGTGCCACGGCGAATCGCCTCGTCAACTTCGATGACGCGAACCTGCGTCGCTCCGCGCAGGCCGCCGTCGCAGCCTGTGCGCGGGTCGAGCGAGCGCTCGAAATCCTGGGCGACGACCTGCCGAAGCACCTGCGCTACGCGGGGGAGCTTCGGCTGAGCTTCCGCGACTCGAGTCTCGACGAACTCGGCCACCACGCCGATCCGCCGTTGACGAAGGATGCCGTCGCCGGACGCATCCGTCGCCTGCTCGCGATGGCAGACAAGCGAGCCATCGACCTCGGCATCCCTGGGACGGATGCGAACCTTCCGGCCGACCTGGACGAAGTCTGAGCCAGTTCTGGGAAGGTTCACACCGGGTCGCTGGTTGTCGTCACTAGACTGAAAAAGTCGCTCAAAACCGGTCGAGAACTTTGACTGGCCAGATCACGAGGAGAAACACGTAATGGCTGATTACACGCTGGCAGACCTTCCATACGACTACTCGGCACTCGAGCCGAACATCAGTGGTCGCATCATGGAACTGCACCACGACAAGCACCACAAGGCATACGTTGACGGTGCGAACACCGCCCTCGTCAAGCTCGAGGAAGCCCGCGACAAGGACGACCTCACCTACGTGAACAAGCTGCAGAAGGACCTCTCCTTCAACCTGGCCGGCCACGTCAACCACACCGTGTTCTGGAACAACCTCTCGCCGGACGGCGGAGACAAGCCCACCGGTGAGCTCGCGGCTGCGATCGACGAGTTCTTCGGCTCGTTCGACAAGTTCCGTGCCCACTTCACCGCGTCAGCACTCGGCATCCAGGGTTCCGGATGGTCGATCCTCGCGTGGGATTCGCTCGGCGAGAAGCTCATCATCGAGCAGCTCTACGACCACCAGGGCAACCTCGCGACGGCCACCATTCCGCTGCTGCTGCTCGACATGTGGGAGCACGCCTTCTACCTCGATTACGTCAACGTGAAGGCCGACTACGTCAAGGCATTCTGGAACATCACCAACTGGGCGGACATCAGCCAGCGCTTCGAAGCCGCGCGCTCGAAGACCTCTGGCCTGCTGCTACTGTCATAGCGGGAATGGTGTCGCGGATGGCCTGCCCGTCCGCGACACTTCAGTCCGCTCTTACCCTCAAAATGCGCCGCTTGGCGCCATCAGTAACAGGAGTCATCTGTGTCCGTAAAGATCGGCATCAACGGGTTCGGTCGCATTGGTCGTAACTTCCTGCGCGCAGCGCTTGCGAAGGGCAGCGACCTCGAGATCGTGGCCGTCAACGACCTCACCGACAACAAGACGCTCGCACACCTGCTGAAGTACGACTCGATCACGGGCCGCCTCGACGCAACCGTCGAGCTCGACGGCGACAGCATCATCGTCAACGGCAAGCCGATCAAGGTCCTCGCAGAGCGCGACCCGGCCAACCTGGGCTGGGGTGCCCTCGGCGTCGACATCGTCATCGAGTCGACCGGTCGCTTCACCAACGCCGCCGACGCGCGCAAGCACATCGAGGCGGGCGCGAAGAAGGTCATCATCTCCGCTCCCGCGACCGACGACGACGCGACGTTCGTCATCGGCGTCAACGAGCACGAGTACGACCCCGCCAACCACCACATCATCTCGAATGCCTCGTGCACCACGAACTGCCTCGCGCCGCTCGCCAAGGTGTTCCATGACGCGTTCGGCATCGAGCGTGGCCTCATGACCACGGTGCACGCGTACACCGCCGACCAGAACCTGCAGGATGGCCCGCACAGCGACCTGCGCCGCGCACGCGCCGCCGCCATCAACATCGTCCCGACGTCGACCGGCGCCGCCAAGGCAATCGGCCTCGTCCTTCCCGACCTCAAGGGCAAGCTCGACGGCTTCGCGCTGCGCGTCCCGGTCCCGACCGGCTCGATCACCGACCTGACGGTCACGGCATCACGCCCGGTCACCGTCGAAGAGGTCAAGGCAGCTTACAAGGCCGCTGCAGAGGGCCCGCTCAAGGGCATCCTCAAGTACACCGAGGATGAGATCGTCTCGAGCGACATCGTGAGCGACCCGCACTCTTCGATCTTCGACGCAGGGCTCCTGCGCGTGATCGGCGACCAAGTCAAGCTGTCGAGCTGGTACGACAACGAGTGGGGCTACTCCAACCGTCTCGTCGACCTGACCGAGTACGTCGCAAAGCGTCTCTAGAACCACGCAGCGCATGACGCTCCGCACTCTCGAATCACTCGGTTCGCTTGCCGGCGCGCGTGTCATCGTCCGTTGTGACCTGAACGTCCCGCTTAAGGACGGTCGGATCACGGATGATGGCCGCGTGCGGGCATCCTTGCCGACACTCAACGCGCTCATCAACCAGGGCGCGCGGGTTGTGATCATCTCCCACCTCGGACGGCCGGATGGCGCGCCTGACGCGCAGTACAGCCTCGCGCCGGTGGCGCAGCGGCTGAGCGAGCTGCTTGGCAAGCCCGTCACCTTCGCCAGCGACACGACCGGGGCAGGCGCGCACGATGCCGTCTCCGCTCTCGAAGACGGCGACGTCGCGCTTCTGGAGAACCTGCGCTTCAATCCGGGCGAGACCAGCAAGGACGAAGCCGAGCGCACGGCCTTCGCCGCCAAGCTCGCGGCGTTCGGCGACGCCTTCGTGTCCGATGGCTTCGGCGTCGTCCACCGCAAGCAGGCGAGCGTGTATGAGCTCGCGAAGGCCCTGCCGAGCGCTGCCGGTCAGCTCATCTCCACCGAGCTCGACGTTCTCGAACGCCTCACCGAGAGTCCGGAGCGACCGTACGCGGTTGTCCTCGGCGGCTCCAAGGTCTCCGACAAGCTCGGCGTCATCGGTCACCTTCTTCCCCGCGTCGACTCGCTGCTCGTCGGCGGTGGCATGCTCTTCACGTTCCTCGCCGCGCTCGGCCACCCGGTGGGCTCAAGCCTGCTCGAGGCCGACCAGATCGACACCGTCAAGGGCTACCTGGCCAAGGCAAAGGAACTCGGCGTCGACATCGTCCTGCCGACGGATGTCGTCGTCGCGTCGAAGTTCGGAGCGGACGCGGAACACGTGGTCCGCCCGATCGACGGCATCGAGGACACCGAGTGGGGCGCATCCGGGCTCGGTCTCGACATCGGGCCAGAGACTTCGGCGACCTTCGCCGCCATCATCCGCGCGGCGCGCACGGTGTTCTGGAACGGCCCAATGGGCGTGTTCGAACTCGCTCCATTCGCGGCGGGAACCAAGTCCATCGCGCAGGCGCTGACCGAGATCGACGGCCTCGGCGTCGTCGGTGGTGGTGACTCGGCCGCGGCCGTACGCGCACTCGGATTCGACGACGAACAATTCGGTCACATCTCGACCGGTGGCGGGGCGAGCCTCGAATTCCTCGAGGGTAAGCGCCTGCCTGGCCTGGAGGTCCTCGGATGGCAACAGTAACGTCAAAGCCCGACCGTACTCCGCTCATTGCGGGCAACTGGAAGATGAACCTGGATCACCTCCAGGCGATCGCATTCGTGCAGAAGCTCGCGTGGAGCCTCAAGGATGCCGCGCACGACTTCTCGAGCGTAGAGGTTGCGGTGTTCCCGCCGTTCACCGACCTGCGCAGCGTGCAGACCCTGGTTTCGGCCGACAAGCTTCCGCTCGCGTTCGGTGCTCAGGATGTCTCTGCACACGACTCTGGGGCGTACACAGGGGAGATTTCCGGTGCCTTCCTCAGCCAACTCGAGTGCAGCTATGTGATCATCGGCCACTCCGAGCGGCGAACGCTGCACGGAGAGACGGATGAGCAGGTTGCCGACAAGGTCGCGGCCGCGCTGCGGCACAACCTGGTTCCGATCATCTGCGTCGGCGAGACGGCGGAGGATCTCGAGCAGCACGGGCCGAGCGCCGTTCCGGTCAAGCAGTTGCGCGCGGCACTCGCCCACGTGAAGACCGCGGCTGACATCGTTGTGGCATACGAACCCGTATGGGCGATCGGATCCGGCCAGGCGGCAACACCAGAGCAGGCCGAGCAGGTCGCAGCGCAGCTGCGTGCAGTGCTCACCGAGCTCCTCGGCGAGGATGTCGCCGACAAGACCCGCATCCTCTACGGCGGATCCGTCAAGGCCGCCAACATCGCGGGATTCATGCGCGAGCCGAACGTCGACGGCGCCCTTGTCGGTGGGGCCAGCCTCGACCTCGCCGAGTTCTCGAGCATCGTCCGCTACCAGAAGCACGTCGGACTGTAGACCGAAGGTTATACTGGTCTGTGGTCTTCCCGGATCGTTCGTCCGGTTGCTCTGCGAAAGGTTTCTTGTGCAAATTCTTCAGGTCGTGCTGCAGGTTCTGCTTGGCATTACGAGCCTCCTGCTGACCCTGCTCATCTTGCTGCACAAGGGTCGCGGCGGTGGCCTCTCCGACATGTTCGGTGGAGGCGTAACGTCGAACCTTGGCGCATCCGGGGTCGCCGAGCGTAATCTGAATCGCATCACCGTGATCCTGGGGCTCGTCTGGATCATGTGCATTGTCGTGCTCGGCCTGATCACGAAGTTCGGGGCATAGGAGGATTCATGGCATCTGGAGGAAGCGCAATCAGGGGTTCACGCGTCGGAGCCGGCCCCATGGGCGAGCAGGATCGCGGGTACCACGCTGAGCGGATTTCGGTCTCGTATTGGGACGCCCTCGGCAACGAGACGGTTCGGCATTTCTCGGCGAGCCTGCCGGAGGATGAGATCCCGGTGACCATCGACTCACCGCAGTCCGGCCTGCCGGCAGGCCGCGACAAGGAGAACCCGCCGTCGGTCGCCAAGCTCGAGCCGTACAAGACGCACCTTGCCTACGTCAAGGAACGTCGCACGGAGGACGAAGCGGAGCAGCTGCTCGAGGATGCGCTGAACCAGCTTCGCGCCCGCCGCGGCAAGCTCACCGCGACAAACTAGAACGAACAAACGCAATGGCCCGCTCGATGTACCGAGCGGGCCATTGTCTTGTGCCGGGCCCGCTGAGCGGGCTCAGCTCATCACATTCAGTAGGTTGGCGCGATGAGCGCGGAGGGAACCTCGGCAGCGGCATCCTTGTCGATGAAGAACACCGTACGCTTGCGGCCCTTGACGCCGGCGACCGGGACCTCGTTGTAGCTCGCCCCGGCCAGTGCGAGGCCGAGGGCCGACGCCTTGTCTGCGCCCGCGAGCACGAGCCAGATGCGCTCGGATGCGTTCAGGACCGGACGAGTGAGGCTCAGCCGCTCTGGCGGAGGCTTGGGGGAGTTGCGCACGGCCACGACGGTCGCCTCCGTCTCGCGAATCCCTGAGCGATCCGGGAAGAGCGAGGCGATGTGTCCGTCCGGGCCGACCCCGAGGAACGTGATGTCGAAGCGGGGCTGGCGTGCTCCCTCGGGGGCGTGTGCGGCCAGCTCAGCGGCATAGATGCCGGCAGCGTCATCCAGGCTCTCGATCTCGTCCGAGGCCGGGAACGGGTGAATATTCGTCTCGGGGACCGGAATGTGATCCAACAATGCCTCGCGGGCCTGGAGCTCGTTCCGTTCTTCGTCAGCCTTGGGGACCCAACGTTCGTCGCCCCACCAGAAGTGCACGCGCGACCAGTCAAGACTCTCGCACGCCGGAGACGCGTTCACTGCTTCGAGGACCAGGATTCCCACCGAGCCGCCCGTGAGCACGACGTTAGCGTCCTCGGTCTCGAGATCGTCGAGGATGTCGACCATCTTGGTCAGGAACCGCGCCGCCACCGACGCGGCGAGTGCCTGCTTGTCCGGGTGGACGAGTACCCGCCGTTCATTGGTCATAACGCGCCGCTCACTCCTTCGGCTGCCTCAAGCTGGGCCAGCCCCTTGGTGATCACCTCACCGTAGAGGTCATCGGGGTCCAGCCTACGCAGTTCCTCGGCCAGGCAATCACGCAGGCTGCGGCGGGGGAGTGCCAGGTCGTGCACCGGCTGGTTCGGCTCAACCAGGCGGGCGACATCCGGAATCTCCCGCTCGAGCTCGATCACGCCGGACGGGCGCGTCAGCCGAACGCCGTGGATGCCACTCAGCACGGTTGCGCGGTTGCCAAGGTCGTACTTGACGGGAGCCTGGAGCTGCAGGTGCAGCCATGCCGCAAGCAGGACCGTGGATGGCGAGTCGGTCGCGCCCTCGACCGAGATCTCCGTGATCGGTTCGTACGGGGGCTGGTCGAGCACGGCGGCGAGCTGGGCACGCCACAGCGTCAGCCTGGTCCACGCGAAGTCCGTGTCACCGGGAGCGTAGGTCTTCGACAGGTGCCGGAGCGCCTCGTGCGGGTCGGGCTGAGCCGAGGCATCCGTGATGCGACGCGTCGCGATCCGGCCGAGCGGGGACGCGGAGACGACCTGAGGCGCAACTCCTGGCCACCAGGCAACGACGGGAGCGTCGGGCAGCAGCAGGCCCGTGACGAGGCTTTCCTCGTCACTCGCCGCGTCGCCGTATGCGCGCAGCACGATGACCTCGCTCGCACCGGCGTCGCCGCCGACGCGGATCTGGGCATCGAGCCTGGCCTCGGACTTTCCGGGGCTTACGACCCCGTCATCCTCGGTCGAGATGACGATCACGCGCATCGGGTGCTCGCGCGACGCGTCATTCGCGGCCTCGATGGCCTCTTCCTCCTGGCCGAGAGTCGTCGCGATAACGAGGGTCAGCACGCGGCCGAGTGCAACGGCGCCACCTTCCTCACGGATCTTGACGAGAGACTTCGAGACCTGGCTCGTCGTGGTGTTTGGCAGGTCAACAATCATGGACGCCTCCATTTACGGCCGTCACGGGCAAGAAGTTCATCGGCGGAGCTCGGTCCCCAGGTACCGGGGCGGTACTGTTCCGGCTGGCCTTGGGTGGTCCAGAATTCCTCGATCGGGTCGAGGATCTTCCAGGAAAGCTCGACCTCTTCGTGGCGGGGGAAGAGCGGCGGGTCGCCGAGGAGCACGTCGAGGATCAGCCTTTCGTATGCCTCGGGGCTGGCCTCGGTGAAGGCATGCCCATAGCCGAAGTCCATGCTCACGTCGCGCACCTGCATACCGGCGCCGGGGACCTTGGATCCGAACCGGATCGTCACGCCCTCGTCCGGCTGGACGCGGATGACGAGCGCGTTCTGGCCGAGCGCGGAGGTCTGGCTCTCGGCGAACAGTTGTTGCGGGGCCCGCTTGAAGACAACAGCGATCTCGGTCACGCGACGGCCAAGACGCTTGCCTGCGCGCAGGTAGAACGGCACGCCCGCCCAGCGGCGCGTTCCGATCTCGAGCTTCATGGCCGCGTACGTCTCTGTCGCCGACTGGGGATTCATCCCGTCCTCTTCGAGGAAACCGACGACCTTCTCGCCGCCCTGCCAACCCCCGGAGTACTGGCCACGAGCCGTGGCGGCACCGAGGTCCTTCGGCAGGCGCACCGCGGCGAGGACCTTCTCTTTCTCGGCGCGAAGGTCGGCCGCGTCGAACGAGATCGGCTCCTCCATCGCAGTGAGTGCGAGCAGCTGGAGCAGGTGGTTCTGGATGACGTCGCGTGCCGCGCCGATGCCGTCGTAGTATCCGGCGCGGCCGCCGACGCCGATGTCCTCGGCCATCGTGATCTGCACGTGGTCGACGTAGTTGGCGTTCCAGATCGGCTCGTACAACTCGTTCGCAAAGCGAAGGGCCAGGATGTTCTGGACCGTCTCCTTGCCGAGGTAATGGTCGATCCGGAAGACCGAGTCCGGTGAGAATACTGACTCGACGACATCGTTCAGCTCGCGAGCGGTCTTGAGGTCGCTACCGAACGGCTTCTCGATGACCACCCGACGCCAGTGGTCATCGGACTGTTCGGCGAGACCCGACCGGCGCAACTGCTCGGTGACAAGCGGGAAGGCCTTCGGCGGAATCGACAGGTAGAACGCATGGTTCCCCATTGTTCCGCGCTCCTTGTCGAGCGACTCGATGGTCTCCTTGAGCCGCGCGAACGAGTCGTCGTCGTCGAACTCACCAGAGACGAAGCGGATGCCCTGGGCGAGTTGCCGCCAGACCTCCTCGACGAATGGCGTGCGTGCATACTGCTTGACCGCCTCGTAGACGACCTTCTCGAAGTCCTGGTCTTCCCAGTCGCGGCGGGCGAACCCGACGAGCGAGAAACCGGGGGGAAGCAGGCCGCGGTTGGCGAGGTCGTAGACGGCCGGCATCAGCTTCTTGCGTGACAGGTCGCCCGTCACGCCAAAGATGATGAGGCCGCTCGGTCCTGCAATGCGATTGAGACGACGATCGGAGGGCAACCGCAGCGGGTTGTACTCCGGGGTGATTTCCACCGGGGACATGAAGCTCCTTGGTACGCGTTCGACGCTATTAGCTGTTGACTGCGCCGAACAGAGGCACGAGGTTGGCCTCCGGATCAGTGAGATTGAGGGTGAGAACGGGACGGCCGTGCTGTTCGAGCACGCTCGCGTCGCCCTTGGCCTGGGCCTGGATGAGCTGGCCGAAGGTGAACGGACGACCAGGCACTTCGAGGTCCTTGGCCGCGTTCTCCGTGATCTGCAGGAATACTCCGACGGCGGGTCCACCCTTGTGGAACTGCCCGGTCGAGTGCAGGAAGCGCGGTCCCCAGCCGAACGTCACTGGACGCTTCGACTTCGCGGCAAGCAGATCGCGGATGCCGGCAAGCTGCGGCAGGGCCACGCGGTCGACATAGGCGTGGATCGATACGTAGCCGTCTGGACCAAGCTGCGCGAGGAGTGCGCTGACCGCAGCCTCGAGCGTCGACGCACCGGCGACAACGCTCTCGCTGCCGCGGACCTCGATGCCGTCGGCGACGAACGCGGGCACGGTCGGCTCCGGGCGGGCATCCAGCAGGCCCCGTGCGGCGATCTTGGCCGCCTCGACGTCTGGCTGGTCGAACGGGTTGATCCCGAGGATTCGGCCAGCTACCGCGGTCGCGTACTCCCACACCAGGAACTGCGCACCCAGGCTGCCGGACACGAGGATCTCCCCATGGTGACGATCCGCCGGGAAGAGGTGGTGTGCGCCGGCATTCTCGACCACACGAACGATCTGCAGGTCCGGAAGGTTCTCGCTGAGCTCGGGGGAGAGCGTATCGAGCACAACCGGAAGGATTCCCGTGCCCAGCTTGCCCGTCGATTCCGCGATGAGCTGCTCGGCCCAGTCGGCGAATCCGACGATGTGGGTGCCATCCGAAACGATGCCGAGCTTGTCCTTGCGGGGATTCGTGGCCGCGATGGCCGCGCCGAGGATGAGGCCGGGGTTGTTGTCGTCGTCGACCGCGAGTTCGAGCGAGACCGCCTCGGCCTCGTTGAGGAGCTCCTCGATGTCGACGCCCGCAAGACCCGAGGGCACGAGACCAAAGGCAGTGAGCGCGGAGTAGCGCCCGCCGACGTTCGGGTCGGCGTTGAACACGCGATATCCGGCTTCACGAGCGGAGGCGTCAAGCGGCGAGCCAGGGTCGGTCACGACGACGATGCGCCCGCGCGGGTCGATGCCCGCCTCGGTGAACGCCTTCTCGTACACGCGTCGCTGGCTGTCGGTCTCAACGGTCGAGCCTGACTTGCTCGAGACGACGAGCGCGCTCGTCGCGAGGCGGTCGTTCAGCGCGGAGAGAACCTGGCCGGGCTCGGTCGAGTCGAGGACCGTCAGTTCGACGCCAGCCGTCTTCGTGATGACCTCTGGCGCGAGGGACGAGCCACCCATGCCGCCGAGCACGATGTGGTTGACACCCGCTGCGCGCAGCTCATCGCGCAGCGCGATGATCTCGGGCACGAGCGGCCGGGAGATCGAGGCCGACTCCGTCCAGCCGAGGCGAACGCTCGCCTCGGACTCGGCTTCTGGGCCCCACAGCGCAGGATCCTGCGCCGTGATGCTGGATGCGACCAGGTCCTCGACGAGGGTCGGGACGGTGGCCTTGACGGCAGCCTCTGCTGCTCCAGTGACGTGGATCCTGAAGCTCATTTTGCGGCCTCGAGAGCGGTCGTTACCGTTTCGAGCAGCTCGTTCCAGGAGACGACGAACTTCTCGACGCCCTCCTTCTCGAGCAGCGCGGTTACGTCGTCGTACGAAATGCCAAGCGCATCGATCGCGTCGAGCACAGCGTTGGCGGCATCGTACGAGCCGGTCACGGTGTCGCCGGTGATGACAGCGTGGTCGAACGTCGCCTCGAGCGTCTTCTCCGGCATCGTGTTGACGACACCCGGCGCGACCAGCTGGGTCACGTAGAGCGTGTCAGGCAGGGTCGGATCCTTGACACCCGTGGATGCCCACAGCGGCCTCTGCTTGTTGGCGCCGGCTGCCAGCAGCCCGGCAGCGCGCTCGGTGGCGAACGACTGCTCGAACACTTCGTAGGCGAGCTGGGCGTTTGCGACACCCGCCTTGCTCTTGAGCGCGAGTGCCTCCGGCGTGCCGATGGCGACGAGTCGCTTGTCGATCTCGGTGTCGACGCGCGACACGAAGAACGAGGCAACCGAGTGGATCGTTGACAGGTCGATGCCCGCCGCCTTGGCCTTCTCGAGACCGGTCAGGTACGCGTTGATGACCTCGCGGTAGCGGGTGAGGCTGAAGATGAGCGTGACGTTGACGCTGATGCCAGCCGCGATCGTCTCGGTGATGGCCTCGAGGCCTTCGACCGTCGCGGGGATCTTGATCATGACGTTCGGACGGTCGACCTTGGCCCACAGTGCCTTCGCCTCGGCGATGGTCTTCGTCGCGTCGTGCGCGAGCCCTGGCTCCACCTCGATCGACACACGACCGTCGAGGCCGCCCGTCGCGTCGTAGACGGGACGGAAGATGTCGCTTGCAGCGGTGACATCCGCCGTCGTGATCTCGAACACGGCGTCTGTCACGTTCTTGCCTGCCGCGGCGAGCTCGTGCAGCGTGCCGGCGTACGCCTCACCCTGGGAGAGAGCGTTCGCGAAGATCGTCGGATTGGTCGTCACGCCGACAACATTGCGTTCGTCGATGAGCTTCTGCAGCCCGCCGGATTCGATCCGCTGGCGCGAAAGGTCATCCAGCCAGATACTGACGCCTGCCGCCGAAAGGGCGGCGGTTGGGGTTTCGGTCATGGTGATTATCTCCTTGCGATGCCGCGTCAGGCCGACGCGAGCGAGTCCTTGGCTGCTGCGACAACCGCTTCTGTCGTAATACCGAACTCACGGAACAGGGTCTTGTAGTCGGCCGATGCGCCGAAGTGCTCGATCGAGACGCTCCGACCGCGATCGCCGACGTAGCTCCTCCATGACAGCGAAACGCCTGCCTCGACCGAGACACGAGCGGTGATAGCAGCCGGCAGCACCGATTCGCGGTACTCGGCGCTTTGCTCCTCGAACCACTCGAGGCTCGGAGCGGAAACAACGCGGGCGTTGATGCCGTCGGACTTGAGAGCCTCGCGGGCGTTGACGGCGAGCTGCAACTCCGAGCCAGAGGCGATGAGGATGACATCCGGCGTGCCGCCTGGAGCCTCGGCCAGGACGTACGCGCCCTTGACGACGTTCTTCGCCGACGCGAAGGTCTCCTCAGAGGCGACCTCTCCGCGCTCGTACACGGGGATGTTCTGGCGGGTCAGGGCGATACCTGCGGGGCCTTGACGGCGCTCGAGGATCGTCTTCCACGCCCACGCGACCTCGTTGGCGTCACCGGGGCGCACGACGTCGAGGCCCGGAATGGCGCGCAGGGTCGCAAGCTGCTCGACCGGCTGGTGGGTCGGGCCATCCTCGCCGAGCGCGACGGAGTCGTGCGTCCAGACGAAGATCGACGGCACCTTCATGAGCGCGGCGAGGCGGACCGCCGGGCGCATGTAGTCGCTGAAGATGAGGAAGGTGCCACCGAAGGGGCGGGTGGGGCCGTGCAGGACGATTCCGTTGAGAATCGCGGCCATCGCGTGCTCACGGATGCCGAAGTGCAGCACGCGGCCGTACGGGTTGCCCGTCCACTCGTGCGTGGAGCGCTCGGTCGGAACGAACGACGCGGCACCCTCGATCGTGGTGTTGTTCGACTCGGCAAGGTCGGCCGAGCCACCCCACAGCTCCGGGACGAGCGGGGCAAGCGCGTTGAGGACCTTGCCGCTCGCGGCGCGGGTGGAGACATCCTTGCCTGCCTCGAACACGGGAAGCGCGCCCTCGACGCCAGCCGGCAGTTCACCGGTGAGGAGTCGGTCGAGGAGCTCCTTCTTGTCCGGGTTCGCTGTGGCCCAGACGGCGAAACGCTCGTCCCATGCCGCGTGCAGCTCAGCACCGCGGTCGATGGCCTTGCGAGTGTGCGAGATGACCTCGTCTGCGACGTCGAAGGTCTTCTCCGGATCGAAGCCGAGGACCTCCTTGACGGCCGCGAGCTCCTCGCCGCCGAGGGCGGATCCGTGGATCTTTCCGGTGTTCTGCTTCTTTGGGCTCGGCCAGCCGATGATCGTCTTGAGGACGATGAGCGACGGCTTGTCGGTGACCTCCTGGGCCGCAACGATCGCGTCGTGGAGGGCGGCTACGTCTTCGGAGTAGACGCCCGTCTTCTTCCAATCGACGACCTGGACGTGCCAGTGGTAAGCCTCGTAGCGCGCCTTGACGTCCTCGGTGAAGGCAATGTTGGTGTCGTCCTCGATCGAGATCTGGTTGCTGTCGTAGATCGCAATGAGGTTGCCGAGCTCCTGGTGGCCGGCGAGCGAGGAAGCCTCACTGGTGATCCCCTCTTCCAGATCGCCATCGCTGGCGATGACGTAGACGAAGTGGTCGAACGGGCTGGTGCCTTGCGCCGCATCCGGGTCGAAGAGGCCGCGCTCGAAGCGGCTCGCGTATGCGAAGCCGACGGCGGAGGACAGACCCTGGCCGAGCGGGCCGGTCGTGATCTCCACACCGTCGGTGTGGCCGTACTCGGGGTGGCCTGGCGTGAGCGAGCCCCAGGTGCGGAGCGCCTTGAGGTCATCGAGCTCAAGCCCGTATCCACCGAAGTACAACTGCACGTACTGGGTCAGCGAGCTGTGGCCCGCCGAGAGGACGAAGCGGTCGCGGCCGAGCCAGTGCTGGTCCTTGGGGTCCTTACGCATGACCTTCTGGAAGAGCAGGTATGCGGCCGGGGCAAGGCTCATGGCGGTGCCAGGATGCCCGTTGCCAACCTTCTCCACGGCATCCGCCGCGAGAACTCGAGCGGTGTCTACTGCCTTGTTGTCAATGGGATCCCATTGCAGTGCTGCCACGTGAAGCTGACCCTTCGTTCGAACGGCGCGGGCCACGGAGGCCCGCCTGGTTGAGGTAGAGCACGCCATGGACATCATCGGCACCGGAGCATTCACCTGCGCGCAGTCCGATTGAGGAGGGCGCTGGGGAGGGTGCGTCGGCTGGCGAGCAATCTCAGTATAGGTAACATGCACGAAACGTGGTGTGTTCCCCCTCGACTTACGGCGAACTAGGACGAGGATGCCCGCGCGAGACGATGGCTTAGAATTGCTGCGGCAACCCGAGCGTTAGAGGAGCAATGGACGTCGCTTTAGAGAGTCGTGTTCAACCCGACCGCGCCGGGTTCTCGCGCAAGCTCAAGGCGTACATCGCCCTCACCAAGCCGCGCGTCATCGAACTTCTCCTGGTGGTCACCGTACCGACCATGATTCTTGCGCAGGGCGGCATCCCGAACCTCTGGCTTGTGCTCGTGACGGTCGTCGGTGGGGCCATGAGCGCGGGAGCCGCCGGCGCGTTCAACTGTTACATCGACCGCGACATCGACCGCGTGATGAAGCGCACGAAGAGACGGCCACTCGTGACGGGGGAGCTCACGGATCGGGAAGCGCTCGTCTTCGCGTGGAGCCTGGGCATCGCGTCGATCCTCATTCTCGGCTTCTTCGCCAACTGGTTCGCGGCGGCTCTGTCACTCGTGGCGATCCTCCTCTATGTCGTCTTCTACACGCTCGTCCTCAAGCGCCGCACCTCGCAGAACATCATCTGGGGCGGCGCTGCCGGCTGCATGCCAGTGCTGATCGGCTGGGCGGCCGTCACCAACTCGCTGAGCTGGACCCCGTTCATCCTCTTCGGCATCATCTTCCTGTGGACGCCTCCGCACTACTGGCCGCTCTCGATGAAGTACCGCGAGGACTACAAGACCGCCGGCGTTCCCATGCTTGCCGTCGTGCGCGGTCGCGCCGTCGTCGGGCTGCAGGTCATCCTGTATGCGTGGGCGACCGTGGCCTGCTCGCTCCTACTTATTCCCATCGCGCACATGGGCCTGACGTATACGGCCGTTGCATTGGGCACCGGCGGCTGGTTCATCTATGAGACGCATCGCTTGTACAACCTCGCGATCCGCCACGACCAGGTCTCGCCGATG
The DNA here is from genome assembly GCA_030841285.1 of Microbacteriaceae bacterium. Taxonomy (GTDB): domain Bacteria; phylum Actinomycetota; class Actinomycetes; order Actinomycetales; family Microbacteriaceae; genus JAUZGC01. The sequence continues at coordinate 9,059 of JAVECW010000025.1, read as the reverse complement.
CGCGTCTTCCACGGCTCGATCGTGTACCTCACGCTGCTCTTCGTCGCGGTCGCGATCGACCCGCTGCTCCCGTTCTAGCCCCGCTGGTTGAGTAGCATCTAGCCTGCCGGTCGAGTAGCGCTCAGGGCGGTTTCGATACGTTCGTCGCGCTCGCCCTCAATCAACACCAATGGCGCGCCAATGACAGATACTCAGCTTCGTCCCCCTAGTCTGGGCATGTGGCGATCGCACTCACGTCGGAACGGCTCGTTCTCGACGCGCCGCGAGAATCCGACATCCCGACCCTCCTCGAGCTCTGCCAGGATGCGGCCATCCAACGTTGGGTTCCGATCCCTTCGCCGTACACGCAGGCAGATGCCGAATTCTTCGTCAGGAGCTATGTCCCGCACGGGGAAGCGAGAGGCACATTCGCCACGTGGGCGATCCGCACGTCCGAGGGAGCGCCGCTCCTGGGTGCGATCGAACTGAGGGTCGACTCCGCGCCTGGGTCTGCATCGCTCGGCTGTTGGCTGGGCGCAGTCTCGCGCAGGCGCGGCACGATGACGGCCGCGCTGAACACCGTGATCGACCACGCGTTCTCGGCAGACGGGCTGGGCCTCAACCAGATCCGCTGGGAGGGTCTGAACGGCAATGCGGCAAGCGCGCGCCTCGCCCGTCGCCTCGGCTTCGAGTTCGAGGCTGGCCCGGAGCGGATGCTCACCTTCCGCAACGAAACCCGTCCCGGCTGGCTCGCGATCCTGCGCCCTGGCGACCGGAGGGTCAAGCCAGGCTGGCCCGAAGACCTCGGCGCGGATCGATAGCGCTGCCGGCCTGCGGAGATGGCGCGCGACGCGCCGTGCACGACCGAGGCATGGCGGCGTGTCGCCGACGATCTCCGCTACCGGGCGGTGGAGGAGGAGGAGGTGGCCGCGGCAGAGCCCGTCGCAGCTGCAGAGCCCGTCGCAGTCGCAGAGTCCTCGGGAGCAGCATCCTGCCCCGCGGGTCGCTTCAGGAACAGGATGACCGCGGTCATCGCCGACGCCAGCAGGCATGCGAGCATCATATGGATCCCGACCAGGATGCCGGGCAGCCCCGTGTTCGACTGGATCAACCCGACCCCGATCTGAACGAACTCAATGGCCAGCAGCCACAGGGCGTAGCGGCGGACCGGAAGCAGGCGGAAGCGCACGGATCCGATCACGAGCACGATCGTCAGCACGAAGGTCACATAGGCGGGCCAGCTGTGCACGTGCTGCAGCACGACAGGGTCGAGACCGTTGCGCGGCGAATTGGCGTCACCTGCGTGCGGACCCGATCCGGTGGTCAGGATGCCGAAGACGATCGTGATCGCAACGAAGAAGCTCGTGATGTGAGTAACGATCGCGAACCAGCGCGGCACCACGATCGACCGTGGCGTCGGCGCCGTGTACACGCGGTAGACGAACACAGTGCAGAGCGCAACGAGAACCACCGAGATGATGAAATGCAGGCCGACAACGTACGGGTTCAGCTTGGTCAGGACGCTGATCCCGCCGATGACCGCCTGCGCCGGAATCCCGAGCCCTGCGAGCAGGGTGAGCCAGAACAGGTCGCCCCGCTCCTTGCGCAGGCGCAGGATCGCAATGAATGCAATGACCGCGAGGATGCCGAGAAGCGCCCCGAGCACACGGTTGCCGAATTCGATCACGCCGTGAATTCCCAGCTCGGGCGTGGGAACGAACGAGGTGGGGGAGCACTCCGGCCAGGTGGGGCATCCGAGGCCCGAGCTCGTGAGGCGGACGAGCCCACCCGTGCCGACCAGCAGGATCTGCGCGACCAGGTACGCCCACGCGATGACCCGCAGTCGGATGTCGACGCGGTCGGGCAGCCATTTGTAGATCCGATTCACGTCGGGTTCGTTCCTTGTCTTCCTGCAGCCACGGCAAGCTCGCAGCTGGGCACCTTCTATTCCTACTGGCAACCTGTAGAATTAGTAAGTTCACGAAGCGTGCATGCGTGCACGTGTATGCATTTCACTTTGAGATGCGGCCAGGGCAGCGTCGCCCATGTTCTTGAACATCTTAGGTACGCACACCAGCCACCCGCACAATCCCGAACCTCCCTGGCAGACGCATGACGCCCTGGAGGGGAATGAGCCGGACTGATACCCGGTTACTGGTGGTAGGAAATGAGGTAGATATGTCAGACATCCTGATTGACCGTCCCGAACTCGAAAGCCTTGGGCAATACGAATTCGGCTGGGCAGATTCAGACGTCGCCGGGGCATCCGCACGCCGTGGAATCTCGCCCGGGGTGGTCAAGGACATCTCCGACCTCAAAAAGGAACCGGAGTGGATGCTGCAGCGCCGCCTGAAGGCGCTCCAGCTCTTCGAGCGCAAGCCCATGCCAACCTGGGGCGCGGATCTCTCTGAGATCGACTTCGACAACATCAAGTACTTCGTGCGGTCGACGGAGAAGCAGGCACAGAGCTGGGAAGACCTGCCGGACGACATCAAGAACACCTACGAGAAGCTCGGCATCCCCGAGGCCGAGCGCAAGCGCCTCGTCGCGGGCGTTGCCGCCCAGTACGAGTCCGAGGTGGTCTACCACCAGATCAATGAGGAGCTCGAGGCGCAGGGCGTCATCTTCATGGACACCGATACGGCGCTCAAGGAGCACCCGGAGTTCTTCGAGGAGTACTTCGGCACCGTCATCCCGAGCGGTGACAACAAGTTCGCGGCCCTGAACACGGCCGTCTGGTCGGGAGGCTCCTTCGTCTATGTGCCGCCCGGCGTGCACGTTGAGATCCCGCTGCAGGCCTACTTCCGGATCAACACGGAGAACATGGGGCAGTTCGAGCGCACGCTGATCATCGCGGATGAGGGCAGCTACGTGCACTACATCGAGGGCTGCACGGCCCCGATCTACAAGTCCGACTCCCTGCACTCCGCGGTCGTCGAGATCATCGTGAAGAAGAACGCTCGCGTGCGGTACACGACCATCCAGAACTGGTCGAACAACGTCTACAACCTCGTCACCAAGCGTGCGACGGCGGCAGAAGGCGCAACCATGGAGTGGATCGACGGAAACATCGGGTCAAAGGTGACCATGAAGTATCCGTCGATCTACCTGATGGGCGAGCACGCCAAGGGCGAGACCCTCTCGGTCGCATTCGCCGGCCCCGGCCAGCATCAGGATGCAGGAGCCAAGATGATCCACATGGCGCCGTACACGCAATCGTCGATCGTCTCGAAGTCGATCGCGCGCGGCGGTGGCCGCGCCGGCTACCGCGGTGAGGTGCGGGTGGATGCCAAGGCTCACCATGCAGCCAACACTGTGCGTTGCGATGCCCTCCTGGTCGACTCGATCTCGCGGTCGGACACGTACCCGTCCATCGACATCCGTGTCGACGATGTGCAGCTCGGACACGAGGCCACGGTCTCGCGCGTGAGCGAGGAGCAGCTGTTCTACCTGATGTCCCGCGGCATGAAGGAAGACGAAGCCATGGCCATGATCGTGCGCGGCTTCATCGAGCCGATCGCCCGCGAACTCCCGATGGAGTACGCGCTCGAACTCAACAAGCTCATCGAAATGGGCATGGAAGGATCCGTCGGCTAAATGACCGCCGCCTCTACTTCAACCGCATTGCCCACAGCTGAACAGCACGGAATCAAGGAGCATTCTGACGGGCGCTTCGGCTTCGTGCCGGTGCAAACCCGGAACGACCGATTCCGGTCGACCAACGTCGAAGATTTCCCCGCCGTCACCGGCAGGGAAGCGGTGTGGAAGCACACGCCCGTCGATCGCGTCGAAAGCCTCATCTCTGGTGCGCTCGACGGCTCGGCATACGCCTATGACGCAACGCCGGCAGACGGCATCTCGGTCGCCTGGGTCGGCAGGGACGATGCGCGCATCGGCTCGGCCGGCGTTCCGGAGGAGCGCGCATCCGCCAATGCGTGGAGCACCTTCGAGCAGGCCATCGCCATTTCCGTCACGGGTGAAGAGGCCAAGGAGTTCACACTGACCCGCTCGGCGCTCGGGACGGGCGCACGCGCGGCGCACACGATCATCGAGGCCGCTCCGTTCAGCCAGGCCACGGTCATCCTGCAGAATACGGGCGACGCGCAGCTCACCGAAAACGTCGAGGTCATCCTGGGCGAGTCGGCCAACCTCACCGTCATCTCCGTGCAGGAGTGGAATGACGACGCACTGCACCTGGCCAACCACTTCGCATCGGTCGGGCGTGACGCCCGCTTCAAGCACGTCGTTGTCTCTCTGGGTGGTGGCGTCGTGCGGATCAACCCGTCCACGCACCTGGTCGGAAGCGGCGCGGACACCGAGATGCTCGGCGTCTACTTCGCGGATGCCGGCCAGCACCTCGAGCAGCAGGTCTACGTCTTCCACGACGCCCCACACGGGCGCAGCCGCGTCACGTACAAGGGCGCGCTGCAGGGCGAGGGCGCCCGCACCGTCTGGATCGGCGACGTGCTCATCGGCCCGGACGCCGTCGGCACAGACTCGTACGAGCAGAACCGCAACCTCGTGCTCACGGACGGCACGCGCGCGGACTCCGTACCGAACCTCGAGATCGAGACCGGCGACATCCTCGGTGCTGGGCACGCGAGTGCGACCGGCCGCTTCGACGACGAGCAGCTGTTCTACCTGCAGTCCCGTGGTATCACCGAGGATGAAGCGCGCCGCCTGGTCGTGCGTGGCTTCCTCACCGAGATCGTGCAGCAGATCGGTGCGCCTGCACTGCAGGAGCGTCTGCAGCTCGCGATCGAGGCCGAGCTCAGTTCCGTTCCAGGGGCGGGGGAGTAATGCCCACACGCATCTGCGCCGTCGACGAGCTGGTCGAGAACCAGGCCGTCAAGGTGATTATCGACGGCATCCCGATCGCTGTCGTCAAGGACTCGTCCGGAACCATTCACGCGATCGGCGACACCTGCACCCATGGCGAGATCTCGCTGGCAGAGGGCTTCATCGAAGACGACACGCTCGAATGCTGGGCGCACGGATCACAGTTCTCCCTGACCACCGGCAAGCCGCTGAACCTGCCAGCCTACGAGCCCGTTCCCGTCTACCAGGTCGATCTGGTCGATGGCGATGTGTACCTCGACCCGAACGTAACGAAAGAGATTTAGATTCATGTCAGTTCTAGAGATCCACGACCTGCACGTCACCGTCGAAACCGACCAGGGCACCAAGGAGATCCTCCGCGGAGTCGACCTCATCATCCGCGAGGGAGAGATCCACGCCATCATGGGCCCGAACGGCTCCGGCAAATCGACGCTCGCATACACGATCGCCGGTCACCCCAAGTACAAAGTGACCAAGGGCACCATCACACTCGATGGCGAGGATGTCCTCGCCATGACTGTCGACGCCCGTGCCCGTGCCGGCCTGTTCCTGGCCATGCAGTACCCCGTCGAGATCCCCGGTGTGACCAACACCAACTTCCTGCGCACCGCAAAGACTGCCATCGATGGCGAGGCGCCCTCGATTCGCGCGTGGGTCAAAGACATCCGCGAGACCATGACTCGACTGCGCATGGACAGCTCGTTCGCCGAGCGCAACGTTAACGAGGGCTTCTCGGGCGGCGAGAAGAAGCGCAACGAGATCCTGCAGCTCGAGCTCCTGAAGCCGAAGTTCGCCGTGCTCGATGAGACCGACTCGGGCCTGGATGTCGATGCGCTCAAGATCGTCTCTGAGGGCGTCAACCGCGCCGCGGAGAACACCGGCCTCGGAATCCTGCTCATCACGCACTACACGCGCATCCTGCGTTACATCAAGCCGGACTTCGTGCACGTGTTCGTCGCGGGCCGCGTCGCAGAAGAGGGTGGCCGTGAACTCGCCGACCGCCTCGAGGACGAGGGCTACGATCGCTTTCTGACCGAGGCGAACGTAGGCTAGAGCCGTGGTTACAACGCTCGCTCCCCAGCTCTTCGACCAGGTCGAAGAGGCGCTGAAGGACGTCATGGACCCCGAGCTCGGCGTGAACATCGTCGACCTGGGCCTGATCTACGACCTCGGCTGGGACGATGAGAACAACGCGCTGATTATCTCGATGACGCTCACCTCGGCCGGTTGCCCGCTGACGGACGTGCTCGAGGAGCAGACCGCCGAAGCGCTTGACGGCGTCGTCGAGGCATTCCGGATCAACTGGGTATGGATGCCCCCGTGGGGTCCGGAGAAGATCACGGATGACGGCCGCGACATGATGCGTGCGCTCGGCTTCGCGATCTAGCTGCCCAAGACAGACACGACGAAAGCCCCGGCATTGCCGGGGCTTTCGTCGTTTGGTGAGGCGAGTGCTACTCGGCCGCGTTCTTCGTGTCGGACACTGCGCTGGTGCGGTCGATGAGGAACCATGCTGACGACATCACGGCGGCCGCGATGATCGCCTTGATGATCCCGCCGACGATGAAGGGGTAAAGGCCGGCCTGGAGGGTCTGCTCGAGGTTCAGTCCGAGCGAGACGGCCAGCCACGGCAGGCCGAACGCGAAGACGACAGCGCTGCCGGCGAGGAAGGAAAGCCCGGCGCCCACGAAGCGGCGGTCCCAGGATCGCTGAGCGAGCCATCCGGTCAGCCCTGCCGCGAAGATGAAGCCGATGATGTAGCCACCGGTCGGGCCCGCCACGACTCCCCAACCGTGGCTCGCGTCACTGAAGATGGGCAGGCCGACGATACCGAGGACCGCGTAGAGCACCATGGAGAGCGAGGCGCGGAGCGCGCCGAGCGAGCTTCCGACAAGCAGCACCGCGAGGGTCTGGCCCGTGATCGGGACCGGCCAGAGCGGAACCGCGACCTGTGCCAATCCGGCCGTGAGCGCAACGCCCGCGACAACCAAGACAGTGTCGGTCGCGATCGACCGCGTGAAGAGCCTGTCGGCGAGCGTTGGGCGGCCAAGGGCCAGGGTCAGATTAGACATAGAGATCTCCTCGGGATACTGCGTTGGTGATGCTGAGAGGGGGAGTGCGCGGTGCTCGAACAGTGAACGGTCCGCCACGAAATATACTAGGAGGCATACCCCCTCCCCTCTGTTGTGGAAACGCAACGAAAGAATTGGACTTTGCCTGTGCTCAGTGTGCACGATCTCGAGCTCAGAGTCGGCGCCCGGCTGCTGATGGAGCAGGTCAATTTCCGCGTCTCCGATGGCGAGAAGATCGGCCTTGTCGGCCGTAACGGCGCAGGCAAGACGACGCTGACCAAGGTCCTGGCCGGCGAAAGCCTGCCCACTGGTGGGCGTGTCGAGCGCAGCGGGGACATCGGGTACCTGCCGCAGGATCCACGCTCGGGTAACCCGGAAGATCTCGCGCGCACGCGCATCCTCGATGCACGCGGCCTCGGCAGCGTCGTGCTCGGAATGCACCAGGCCACGGCCGACATGGCGAGCACGGATGCCGCGGTCAGCGAGGCTGCGATGAAAAAGTACGGCTCGCTCGAGGAGCGCTTCCAGATGCTCGGCGGATACGCGGCCGAGGCGGAGGCCGCGTCGATCGCGAGCAACCTCAACCTGCCGGACCGCATTCTGGACCAGCAGCTCAAGACGCTCTCGGGTGGTCAGCGACGCCGCATCGAGCTCGCGCGCATCCTCTTCTCTGACGCTCGCACGATGATCCTCGACGAACCGACCAACCACCTCGACGCCGACTCCGTCGTGTGGCTGCGGGAGTTCCTGAAGAACTACACGGGTGGATTCATCGTGATCAGCCACGATGTCGAGCTGGTCGGCGAGACCGTCAACCGCGTCTTCTACCTGGACGCGAACCGCCAGGTCATCGACATCTACAACATGGGCTGGAAGAACTACCAGCGCCAGCGGGCAGCGGATGAGGATCGCCGCAAGAAAGAACGCTCGAACGCCGAGAAGAAGGCGGGCGCTCTCCAGCTGCAGGCTGCCAGGTTCGGTGCGAAGGCATCCAAGGCTGCTGCAGCACACCAGATGGTTGCGCGCGCCGAGAAGCTGCTCTCCGGACTCGAGGACGTGCGGGCCGTCGACCGCGTCGCCAAGCTGCGCTTTCCGGAACCCGCGCCGTGCGGCCGCACGCCCCTCATGGCAAGCGACCTCTCCAAGAGCTACGGCTCGCTCGAGATCTTCACAGCCGTCGACCTGGCAATCGACCGCGGGGCAAAGGTCGTCATCCTCGGTCTCAACGGTGCGGGCAAGACCACGCTGCTCCGGATGCTCGCGGGGGTCGACAAGCCGGACACCGGCCAGATCGAGCCGGGACACGGACTGCGGATCGGGTACTACGCGCAGGAGCATGAGACCATCGACGTCAAGCGATCCGTGCTTGAGAACATGGTCTCCTCGTCACCGAACATCACCGAGACCGAGGCCCGGAAGGTTCTCGGATCGTTCCTGTTCACGGGAGACGACTCGCACAAGCCCGCCGGTGTGCTCTCCGGCGGTGAGAAGACGAGACTCGCCCTGGCCATGATCGTCGTTTCCGGCGCGAACGTGCTGCTGCTCGATGAGCCGACCAACAACCTCGATCCGGCGAGCCGTGAAGAAATTCTAGATGCCCTCGCGCACTACGCGGGTGCCGTTGTCCTGGTCAGCCACGACGAGGGCGCTGTCGAGGCGCTCAACCCCGAGCGCGTTCTGATCATGCCTGACGGCGTCGAAGACCACTGGAACAAGGACTACCTGGACCTGATCTCGCTCGCGTAGCGACCCCTCAGGCGTTGCTTGAGTAGCAAAACTACGCGCGTCAGGCGTTGTCGAGCAGGTGATCCTCGAGTTCGGCGTCCGTGCGCGCCTTGAGCGCGCGTTTGCGCGCACGTTCTGCTGCGCGTGCGCGCTCGGCAGGGTCATCCTCATTGAGCTTGCGGTATTCCGTCCTGAGCCCGTAGGCGAGTCCGAAGAATCCGATCAGCGCGAAAATGATCCATTGGATCATGTACGACCAGTGCAGGCCCTCGTCCTGGGTGGGTTCGGAGGTGACGACGGGACTCGGTGCGACCGCAGGTGACGGGGTCTGGGTGTCGAGCAGTCCGTATGCGCCCGTGTAGACGTTCCCGCCGATGCGTTGCTTGATATCGCTGAGTTCGATCGTCGGGATCTGGTTCCCCGTCGCCGAGCGCCCGGGGATGC
>JAVECW010000051.1 GCA_030841285.1 Microbacteriaceae bacterium | reverse complement strand
AGTACATCAAGCAGGCGGCCGAGGCCTCGCTCAAGCGCCTCGGCGTCGACGCGATCGGCCTCTACCAGTTCCACCGCCCAGACCCCGAGGTGCCGATCGCTGACTCGTATGGCGCGATCCGCGACCTCCTCGACGAGGGCAAGATCCGCCTCGCGGGCATCTCGAATGCGAACCCGGAGCAGATCCGACTCGCGCAGGAGATCCTCGGTGGCCGCCTCGCCTCGGTGCAGAACCAGTTCTCGCCCGCATTCCGAAGCAGCGAGCCAGAGCTCGAGCTGGCCGACGAGATGGGCATCGCGTTCCTGCCCTGGAGCCCGCTCGGCGGCATCTCCAGCGCTGGCGCGCTCGGCGACCGTTTCGCCCCGTTCCAGCAGGTCGCCGAGGCCCGTGGACTGACCCCGCAGGTCGTGGCACTCGCCTGGCACCTCGCCAAGTCTCCGCACGTGATCCCGATCCCGGGCGCGTCGCGGCCGGAGAGCATCCGTAATTCGGTTCAAGCGGTGGATGTCACCCTCACGGCCGAGGAGTTCGCTGAGCTCGACGGAGCGGCTGAGCTCGAAGCAGCCTGAGCCCCGGCGTCACCCGAGCCCAGCACTGAGACTCACGCGAGGCTCAGTGCTGGGCGATCGAGTCCGTGCCCCGTCGCGTTGTGGCGCGGAGAGCGCATCGTGCTCGGTTGGCGCGATTTCACGAGCGCGCACGAAGGATGGAACATGTCAGACAGCAGTACGCGGAAAACCAACCTGAAAGTCGTCGGACTTGCCGTCGCAGGCGCGGTCGGTGGATTCCTCTTCGGGTTTGATTCCTCGGTGGTGAACGGCGCCGTCGACGCCGTGCAACAGCAATTCAAACTCTCGGCCGCCCTCACCGGATTCGCCGTCGCCAGCGCCCTGATCGGATGCGCAATCGGCGCATATCTGGCCGGCCGGATCGCTGACCGGTGGGGCCGCATCCCGGCCATGATCGTCGGCGCCGTCCTGTTCCTCGCGAGTGCGATCGGGGCCGGACTCGCCATCGGCGTCTGGGATCTGGTGTTCTGGCGCGTGGTCGGCGGCCTCGGCATTGGGATGGCCTCGGTGATCGCCCCGGCCTACATCGCGGAAATCTCGCCGCGCATGCTTCGTGGCCGGCTCGCCTCCCTCCAGCAGCTCGCCATCACGGTGGGCATCTTTGCCGCGTTGCTCTCCGACACCCTGTTCGCGAACGCGGCCGGTCTCGCAAGCTCACCGTCCTGGTTTGGCCTCGAGGCGTGGCGGTGGATGTTTCTCGCCGGCGCGGTTCCCGCGATCGTCTACGGTGTCATCGCCATCCGCCTCCCCGAATCGCCCCGATTCCTCGTGCTCAAGGACCGCAAGGATGACGTTCGCAAGATCTTCGCCCGCATCTGGCCGGATGACGACGTCGAGCGAGCCATCCGGGACATGGAGGCGGCAATCCGGATCGACGCCGAGGGCTCGAAGAAGGGTGCGCTGCGTGGCAACCGGTTCGGGCTGAAGCCAATCGTCTGGATCGGAATCGTCCTTTCGATCTTCCAGCAGTTCGTCGGAATCAATGTGATCTTCTACTACTCGACCACGCTGTGGAAGGCGGTCGGGTTCCAGTCCCGCGATTCGTTCACCATCTCTGTCATCACCTCGATCACCAATATCCTGGTGACTTTCGTCGCGATCTTCCTCGTCGACCGTGTCGGGCGGAAGCCGATTCTGCTCTTCGGTTCGGTCGGCATGACGGTGTCGCTCGGCGTGATGGCCCTCGCGTTCAGCCAGGCGAGGATCGTGAACGGCGCGCTGAGCCTTCCGGGCGGTTGGGGACCGCTGGCTCTCATCGCCGCGAACGTCTTCGTTGTGAGTTTCGGCGCGTCCTGGGGGCCAATCGTCTGGGTTCTGCTCGGCGAGATCTTCCCGACTCGGATTCGAGCTCGCGCGCTCGGAATCAGCGCCGCTGCCCAGTGGGTCGCCAACTTCCTCGTGACCATTTCGTTCCCGCCGCTCGCCAGCTTCTCGCTCGTGTTCACCTACGGGATGTACGCGCTCTTCGCGGCGCTGTCGTTCATCTTCGTCTGGAAGGTTGTTCCGGAGACGAATGGGATGTCGCTTGAGGAGGCAAACACCCTGCTTCCGCCGAAGGACAGCGCCAGATCCGAGAACCAGGTGGTCGGCGCTCGGTCCTGACCTCAGCCGCTCGGTCCTGACCTCAGCTCTGGGCGAGGTAAGAACGCCACCCGCCGAATCGCGTGATGTCTGGTCCTTCCGGCCAGGCGCATCCGAAACCCAGGACCTCCCGGCCATCGTCGAGCGTGATCCTGCCGAGCGACATCGGCTGGGGCAGTGCCGCTAAGAAGGTGCCGAGCGCGGCTGGGGAGAGCGACCAGAGTTCGCCCTCCAGCCGCGCTCCGCTTCCAGGCTCGACGCGCACGACGGCCGGCTTGGCGATCTCGCCGGGCAGCGCGTGCATGCGGTAATCCGCCGACGAGTGCACGGTCGAGACGAGGCGCGCGCCTCGGGACACCAGCTGCCCGTTGAGCGGCTGGCCGGCCAGATGCGCGCCGAAGACCGCGAGCTCGACGCCCGCGGCGGGTGCGAGCACCGCAGCGCCCTCCCCCGTCAGGATGCCGGCGAGGTCGATCGCGACCTGGTCGTCGAACCCGCGCACGACGACGGTGACGCCGAACAGGCCGTCCCCGGTTTCACCGGCCGGAACGGCCACTCCGGCCATGTCGAGCAGGTTCATGAAGTTGGTGAAGGTCCCCATCCGGGAGTTCACGCCGATCGGGTCAGCCGCGACCTCGGCGAGCGTCGGATGCTCCGGAGCCGTCGGCACGAGCATCGCGTCGAAGCCGGCCAGCAATTCGGCTGCCTCGAGCGCGTAGCGCGCGACCCTGTCCTGGTCCCTGATCACGTCGTGGCCGCCGCGCGTTCCGGCGCCGGCCACGATCCGCGCGACCGTCGGGTCGGCCTTCTCCGGGTGGGCCGCGACGAAGTCGCCATACGCCGCGTACCTCTCGGCGACGAGGGCGCCCTCGTAGAGCAGCTTCGCGCACTCGAGGAAGGGCGCGATGTCGATTTCGGCGATGGTCGCGCCGTGGGCCTCGAGCGTTCGTGCGGCGGCCGCGAAGAGTTCCCGCCGCTCGTCGGAGAGCCCAGTGAGAAACTGAGGGTTGGGGATCGCGATCCGCGGGATGGGTGGCGCTGACAGCGCGACATCCGCCGGCCAGGCCCGGGAAACCGGGTCGAGGCCGGAGACGCCGGACATGATCGAGGTCACCTGCGTCGCGAGTGCAACCGTGGGGGCGAAGGCGGTCACGCAGTCGTAGCTGCGGCAGGCCGGCACGACGCCGTCGACGGGAACGATGCCCCGGGTGCTCTTGATACCGACTATGCCGTTCAGCGCGGCGGGAACGCGCCCGGAGCCGGCCGTGTCGGTGCCGAGGGCGAAATCCGCGATGCCGAGGGCGACGGCGACGGCCGAACCGGAGGACGACCCCCCGGAGATCCGATCGGGA
>JAVECW010000033.1 GCA_030841285.1 Microbacteriaceae bacterium | reverse complement strand
GGCGGGGACACCCGGGCCGACCACCGTTGGGATGAGTGCCTACTTGCCGCCGGTTCCGACGTTGACGAAGTCATAGATGCCGAACGCGAGAGCGTTGTCACTCGTGACATTTGTCAGACGGGGGTTGCGGTAGTAGAGCGACTTGCCGAACAGGATGGGCAGGTACACCGCATCCTTCATGACCTGGTTGTCCAGCGCGGTGAAGTCGGCCGGAGTCGACTTGCCGGCTGGCGCGGCATCCAGGATCTTGTTCACGATCGGATCGTTCAGGCTCGGGTAGTTCGTGTTACCCGACGGCAGGATGTCCGCACCGTTGGCAACCGAGTTCCAGAAGCCGTAACCGGTCGGGAAGTCGGCGCCCCAGGCGGCGATGGCGATGCCGATCTTCTGGTTTGCGATGTTGGCAGGCGAGCCGATGAACGAGGTGTAGTAGCTCGACGTCGCCGAGGTGACCGGAGTGACCTTGATGCCGACGCGAGCCAGAGCAGCCTGCTCAGCCGCGAACACCTGCGGGCCGGTCGAGCTCGGAGTGCTGTAGGCGAGCGTTGTGCTGAAGCCGTTCGGCTGGCCGCACTTCGCGAGGGCTTGCTTGGCCTTAGTCAGGTCACCGGTGTTGTCTGGGCCCGTCGAGTACATGTTGGCCGTGGCGCTGTAGCCCGCGATGGTCGGAGGGGTCATTGACCCAGCCGCGGTTCCCGCCGTCGTCCCGCCGAAGGCCTGCACGAGCGCCGCCTTGTCGGTGGCGTAGAAGATGGCCTGGCGGCAGTACACGTTCGGGATAACCGACGGCATCACCGAGAAATAGCGGGTGAAGGCCGTGGTGGGGTTGTCAGCGTTCTTCTTCAGGTTCGGCTGGGTGAGAACTGCGGCCTGAAGCGTCGTACCGATCGAGTTGTCGGCGCGAGCGTCAGCGGTGCCCGCCTTCAGCTTGCTGTCGATGTCGTTCGTGTTGGAGTCGATCGAGAGCACGACCTTGTTCGCCAGCGGGTGGTGGATCGTGTCGGACGACTGGCTCCAGTACTTGTTGCGCACGAAGGTAACCGTCTGGTTCGGGACGTACGACTGAATCACGAACGGACCGGAGGCGACCGGCATCTTGCCGTAGTTGGCGCCGGTGAAGCCGGTTCCACCCTCCACCGTGGCCGGCACCGGTGCCGCCGCCGCCATGGCCATCAGGTAGTTGAAGTCCGAGTACGGCGTGGCCAAGTTGAACGTGATCGTGTTCGACGTGGTCTGGATGGACGAGAGGTCACCGCTCGTGTACGGGCCGAGGTAGTTCGCCGGGTGCTGGATCGTCTGGATGAAGTACGACGACGGGCCGCCGTTGATCACATCGGTCGCGAACAGGCGCTCGATGCCGTACTTGACGTCCGCGGGGGTGATCGCCTGACCTGTGGAGAACTTCAGACCCGGCTTGAGGGTGTAGGTCCACTGGGTGAAGTCGGCGTTGTGCTTGCCGAGGCCGGTGGCGAGGTCGGGCGCGAGCACCGGCGTCGAGCCGTTGACCGTCGAGTAACCGACGAGCGAGCGAGTGAAGAGTCGCTGCATGTTCCAGCACCAGCCGTAGTAGGTGCGCGCCGGATCCCACGAGTCACAGTCGGTCGATGAAATCAGGTTGAGCGTGCCGCCCTGCACCGTGGAGGGGTTGACGACGCCGTTGACGGCCGCGTTGAAACTGGCCTGGGAGGACGATGATGTAGCACCGGTGCCGCTACAGGCGGCGAGAGCGAGGGCAGCAGCGGCCATGATGCTGATCGCCGCGATGCCCCTCCCCTTTTTCTTGATGAACGTTAAGTCGACTCTCATCGAAGTTGGTCCTTTCTAGCTGTGACGTGCAGCTCGTGGCTGCGAGGGAATGAGCCGGTCGGCCCCGTCGCGCATCCCTGGCACGGTACATACCAAGGGGCGTGGACGTTTCTGTGGATTCATCGAGTCGACTTGGGGTCGAGCGCATCGCGCAGCCCGTCGCCGAACAGGTTGAACGCGAGTACTGAGATGAAGATTGCAAGGCCGGGGAGGATCAGGTACATCGGGTCGACCTGCATGTAGTTACCCGCATCCGAGAGCATCTGGCCCCAGGAAGGCGTCGGGGGTACGACACCGACACCGAGGAACGACAGGCCGGCCTCCCCGAGCATGTTGTTCGGGATGGTCAGCGTGGTGTACACGAGGATCGGCCCGACCAGGTTCGGGATGATTTCGCGCACCATGATGCGCGCGTTGGAAGCACCAAGGCTGCGCGCCGCATCCACGAATTCTTTCTCGCGAAGCGAAAGCACCTGGCCGCGCACGATGCGGCCGATGTATGGCCAGCCGAAGAAGCCGAGCACGAAGATGATCAAACCGAACCGCACGGTTTGCGCGGTCGAGATAAACGACAGCACCGTGATGAGCGAGATCGACAGCAGGAGCGTCGGGAAGGAGAGCAGCACATCCATGATGCGCGAGATCACGGTGTCGACCCACCCGCGGTAATATCCGGCGATCAGCCCGAGTGAGACACCGAGAACGAGCGACAGCAGCGTCGCGAGGCCGGAGATGATCAGCGAGGTGCGCGCACCGAACATGAGCAGCGAGAGGATGTCCTGCCCAAGCACTGGTGTGACACCCAACCAGTGCGTTGCGCTGATGCCGCCGAGCGTTCCAAGCGGCATGTTCGTCGCGGGATCGAGCAGCGAATTCGTGCCCACGTTGTGCTGGGTCAGGTAGGACTGGCCGTACAGGGCGGTGAGCGCGTCGGCGAAGACGGCGACGAGGATCAGGACGACGATCACCACGCCGGCGACCACGGCGACGCGGTCGTGCTTCAGTCGCCGCCACGCGATCGACCACAGTGAACGGCCAACGATGGAGCGCTCGGCCTGCTCACCTTCGCCGCGAAGCGAATCGCTCACTGCCACGACTTCGAGTTCGCCTGGGGACAGGGACATCGACTGCGAACCTCATTTCACGGAGTTCACCCGTAGTCGGGGTCTCCGCCTTTCATGGAACAAAATCCTGGAACGTACTTCGCACGGTCATCGGATTCGCACCGACTTGCCGCATTGCTAAATGAACAATAGGTGGGCCTACGTCGACTGCAAAACTCACGCCAGAAACTTTACATACCTGAAACACTTTCGGACGTAATTCCCAGCTTGGTGAAGCCGTTCGGATCGCGTCACAGTCCCGATCGCGCTCGCCCGCGCGGGACGGTGCTAGAGATTGATGGTCGCGGTTGCGGGCGGTTCGGGGTCGGCAGGCTTCGGCGTCGCGGCCTGCACCTCGTCCGAACCCGCGGCGAGCAGTTCACGGCGAAGCTCGCGGCGCTCTCGCTGCGCGGCTGGATCCGGAAGCGGCACGGCCGCGATCAGTCGCTGCGTGTACGCCTCCTTCGGGAAACGCAGAATCTCATCCCGGGTGCCGGTTTCAACGAGGCTGCCGTGGTGCATGACCGCGATCCGGTCGGCGAGGACGTCGATTACGGCGAGGTCGTGCGTGATGAACAAGCAGGCGAAGTTCATCTCCTTCTGCAGCACCTGCATGAGCTCGAGCACACGCGCCTGCACGGAGACATCCAACGCACTGGTCGGCTCGTCTGCGATGAGCACCTGCGGCTTGAGCGCAAGCGCCCGCGCGATTCCCACGCGCTGCTTCTGGCCGCCCGACAGCTCATGCGGGTATCGACTGCGATATGCACGAGGAAGCTCGACGCTGTCGAGGAGGCGCTCGACCTCCTTATTGAGCGCGGCACCCTTGAATGCCTTGGCCAGCAGGAGTGGTTCCCCGATGCTGGCACCGATCGGCAACCGGGGGTTGAGCGACGAAGCCGGGTCCTGGAACACGATTCCGACGCTCTTGTGCAGCGTTCGGATCTCGTCACGATCGGCCTGGGAGATATCCTGCCCAGCGACCACGAGCTTGCCCTCGGCGATCGGAAGCAGGCCGATCGCGGCGCGACCGAGCGTCGTCTTGCCGGAACCGGACTCGCCGACCAACCCGAGGACCTCGCCCTCGCGAATCTGCAGGTTGACGTGATCCGCCGCCCGGAAGGCGGGAACGCGTCCGCGCTTCGGGTACTCGATGGCGACATCCGTGAACTCGACGACGACCTTGCGTGTGTCGTGCTCAGCGGCGATCGCGGCCTCCTCGGCCAGGCGTTCGTTGACGGCTACGCGCTCGGCAAGAGCGGAACTGCCTCCGACCTCGCTGCCGGACGCGAGAGCAGCCGTCGTGTCGATCTCGCCGCGCACGCCGAGGTGTGGCACGGCGTCCAGGAGCGCGATCGTGTACGGATGCTCGGGCGCGGTGAAGACCTGCTCGACCGTCCCGCGCTCGACGATGACTCCCTCGCGCATCACGGCGATGTTGTCGGCCAGGTCCGCCACGACACCCATGTCATGCGTGATGAGCAGGATGGCGCTGTCCAGTCGATCCCGGAGGCTCCGCAGGAGATCGAGGATTTCGGCCTGCACCGTTACGTCGAGCGCAGTTGTCGGCTCGTCAGCAATGAGCAGCTTGGGATCACACGAGATCGACTGGGCGATCATGGCGCGCTGCCGTTGGCCGCCGGAAAGCTGGTGTGGATACGAGTTATATGCCTTGAGCGGATCGGGCAGTTCGACCATCTCGAGTAGCTCGAGCGCGCGCTCCTTCGCATCGTGCGGCGGCATCCCGAAGTGAACGCGCAACGTCTCCACGATCTGGGATCCGATCGTGTACACCGGGTTGAGCGCTGTCATCGGCTCCTGGAAGATCACTGCGACCTGTCGGCCGCGCACCCGGCGCATCTGCTGCGGCTTGAGTCCGGAAAGTTCGCGACCATCCAACTTGAAGCTGCCAGAAACCCTGCTGTTCTCTGGCAGCAGGTCGAGCAGCGCCATGGAGCTTGCACTCTTGCCCGATCCTGACTCCCCCACGATCGCGAGCACCTCACCGGGGTTGATGCTGTAGTTGAGGTTCTTGGCCGCAGGGATCCACACGCCGTCAACTCCGAAGTCGACGCTGAGGTCGGTGACCTCCAGGACAGGGAGCTGCTTAGTTGCCTCGATGGTCATGAAATTGTGTTCCCTTCCATGTCCTCCGCGCGTGCGGTCGACCATGTCGTGCTTTGCGTCGCAGTTTCGGATGCTGTCACCATGTACGCATGATGGTCGACTCCGCGAACACGAATGACGTTCTCAACTCCCGCTTCAATCGGGTGCTGGCGGTCGTGATCTGGGCTCTCGACGCCCTGGTGACCGGGAGCGTGATCGTCGCTGACCCCGGACGAGACCTGCTTGCGCTCGTCCCAGCCGCGTTCGTGGCGCTCTTTGCCTGGGAGGCCTTGTGGCGTCCGAACATCGACATCGGCGACGATCGCATTGCGTTCAGGAACGTCTTTCGAACGATCTCGATCCCGTGGGCCGCACTCGTGCACATCGACACCAAGTTCGCGCTGACGCTGTACACGCCCGGCCACCATTACAGCGCGTGGGCGGCACCCGCTCCCGGCCGCGCAGCGAGCGTCCGGGCGAGCAGAGCACAGAAGGGTGCGGCAGCGCACGGCATCCCTGGAGGCGCTGGTGCGAGACCGGGTGACCTGATCGGCACCGATTCCGGTGACGGCGCCTACCTGATACGCAGCCGCTGGACGCGCCTGCTCAACGATGGCCGCATACCGACGGGAGTCGCCGACGTGACGCCAGTCGAGATCGGCGTGCACTGGCGCACCGCTGCGGTTCTGGGGGTGCTGGCCGTGGCATCCGTTGTCATCGCCATTGCCGGCTAGGGCGACGGAGCGAAGGGGACGCAGTCCGGTCACAGCTTGGCCTCTTCGGCCGGCTCGGGGATCTGCTCACGCATCGCGCGCAGCTTGAAACGGCGGTGCCGCGGATCGAAGGCGTCGCGCAGTCCGTCACCGACAAAGTTGACAAGTAACGCCAGTGTGACGATGAAGAAGCCAGGCCACCAGAAGAGCCAGGGGCGCGTCTGGAAGGCGGACTCGTTCGAGCTGATCAAGCCGCCGAGCGAGACGTCGGGCGCCTGGATCCCATAGCCGAGGAAGCTCAGAGCCGTCTCGAGCAGGATCGCCGTCGCCATGATGAGGGTCGACGAGACGATCACCACGCCGATCGCATTCGGCAGGATGTGCTTGAAGATGATGCGCCGGTCGGACGCTCCCGCGACGCGTGCCGCTTCGACAAACTCACGCTCGCGCAAGGAGAGGAACTCTCCTCGTACAAGTCGGGCGATGCCCATCCACGAGAAGAAGCCGAGCATGATCGCGAGCAGCGGCGCACCGAGGCCACCGACCCAGTGGCCGACGACCGAGCCGATCACGAGGGCTGGAATGACGATGAAGACGTCGGTGATGCGCATCAGGATCGCGTCGATGACTCCGCGGAAGTAGCCGGCGATTGCGCCAACGACGACCCCGACGAAGCTTGCGATCCCGCCGAGGACGACCATGACAAGCGCGGAGTTCTGGATGCCTCGCATGACCATGGCGAAGTAGTCCTTGCCGATGCGGTCCTGCCCGAAGGGGTGATCACCGAGCGAGATGCCCTTGCCGCCCAACCACTGCGGAACGAGCGAAATCGTCGGGTTTCCCGCATTGACCTGAGGATTCAGGGCCTTGAAGCCGTACTTCCACCAGCCCGGAATAGGCCCGATTCCGATTGCCGAAATCGAGAACGCGATGATCAGGATGACAATGACGATGGAGGCGACCGCAAACTTGTTGCCGAGAAAGCGGCGCAGGATGAGCCGCCCCTCGCTCTCGGGTGCCTTTTCGGGGACGACAGCCTCATCGGCCACGATTGGTGTGTTGTCGATGGTCATTATCGGACCCTCACCCTCGGGTCGAGGCTTGCGTAGGCCAGATCGGCCAGGAAGTTGAACAGGATCGCCATCGCGGCGATGACGAGGAAGTAGCCCATCACCGGGTTGATGTCACCGGGTCCCAGCGCCGAGCTGAACAGGTTGCCCATGCCCGGAATGCCGAAGACCCTCTCCGTGATGATCGCACCGCCGAGCAGTGCACCCACGTCGAACGCCACCAGCGTCGTCAGCGGGATGAGCATGTTACGGAATGCATGCCGGATGACCACGGTGCGCTCGGGAAGACCCTTCGCACGCGCCGTTCGGATGTAGTCCTGGTTCATGACCTCGAGCAGCCCGGCGCGCGAATAGCGCGTGTAGCTTGCGAACGAGATCAGCAGGAGCGCCACGGTCGGGAGAGCAAGGTGAGTGAAACTGTCGATCCCGGTGACCCACACGTCTCCGCCGAGGTTCGGTGTCGATGAGCCAATGGTCGCGATCGGCCGGTTGTTGACGTCGCCCAGGTACGTCGGCCACGCCTGCATCGCGCGATCCACGAGAATGAGGGCCGACGAGAGCACGGCTGTGACAGCACCGACCCGCAGGTTCTGGCCCCGGTCATATCCACCGACGAGATAGCCGCTAACCAGGCCGACTATGAGCGCGACGATGCCGAGGATAATCAGGGTTCCGATGCTCGAGATCGCGAACAGCGGCTGCATGGCGAAGTAACTGGCGATTGCGATGACGGCGTTGATACCCGCCGTTATGAGCGCTTTGCGGTTTTGCAAGCCGGCCATTAGCGCGGTTGCTCCGATCGCGATCGCCGCGATGAGCACGACCATGCCGACAGGACCGATCCCCGGCTTCTCGAACCACCCCGTGGCCGACATGAGCCAGATCAGGACAGCCGTGCCGGCACCCGAGATCGCGAAGACAATGAGCCGGCGGCGAGCTTCTCCTCCGATCAGCGACTGCCAAATCGCGCCGACAACGATCCCGATGAGGAGGATCCAGAACCATGAGACGACGGGATCGCGCAGGAAGTTGTTGAAGCCGATCGCGATGAACTCCTTGAGCAGAACCGCTACGAGGAAGGCCGGCAGGGAGTAGAGAAAGAAGCTGATGAATGTGACCGTGTTGTCGAGACCGCTGTACTGGCGGAGAGCGGTCACGATGCCGATCATGATGCCGAACACGATGGCGAGGATGAGCGCAAGCGTGACGAGCTGCACGGTGGACAGAAGGGCCTGCGGAAGGATGTCGGTGACTTGCGCGTTCGAGATCGTCGAACCGAGGTCGCAGGAGTTGGCAAAGGGGATGAGGCACTTGGCGGCCCCGCCGAGCCACAGTCCCCAGCGCAGTGGCGGCGGGACGTCGAGCTGGAGCCTGCTGACGAGATCAGCGATGAGCCGATCCTTGTTCGGCGAGCTGCTCGATCGCAGATTCGCAAGCGGGTCCGATGAGTATGCGACGAGCATGTACATCAGGAACGAAGCGGCAATGAGGATGAGAATCGAGACGAGAATGCGTCTCAAGATAAAGCTCACCATTGATTTGTTACCTCACTGGAACGGTGCCGTACCTCGCGTTGTTCAGGGTCGGGACGGCACTAGTTGTGCGCTCGCGGATCGCGCGGGCTTTTTGCATAGTACGGGGCGCTGCAGCCGATTGGCTACAGCGCCCCGCTGCGGATACGATCCCGGGTCAACCCCGCGGATCGAATCCGTCAAGGACTACTTCGTGGCCTTCTTGACCGACCACTCCCAGAAGTTCCAGAACGGTCCGTTCTGGTTGCCCATGTACTTCACGCCGGTGACGTTTGTGCTGACACCGAAGATGCCGGGCAGCTGGAAGAGAGGCAGACCGTAAGCATCCGTGAAGGTCTGCTTGTCGATCTGGTTCTCCGCCTTGACGACGTCGCTCGGGTTGGTCATGGTCTGCGTCGAGACGGCAAGCTTGCCCGTTCCGCCGTAGTTGTTGTAGTTACCACCACTGCCGACAGGACCGAAGATCTGCGGGAGCGCCGAGGTGCCGGCACCCGGTGAGATCCAGCCGAAGAGAACGGCATCGTATGTTCCGTCACCGAGCTTCTTGGACCAGTCAGGGCTCCCGGCGTCAACGATCTTGAATCCCGCCTGGGTTGCCGAAGCCTGGATGGCCTGGAACTCGTCAACACGGTTGGGGTTCTTGGTGTTGTACATGAGGGTGACCGTCGGGGTCTTGCCCGCGAGCAGCGCCTTGGCACCGGCAATGTCAACCTTGTCGTATGCGCTCGAGCCGTTGCCCTTGACCGAGGCCGCGTATTCCGACTGGTTCGGCAGGAAGATCTGCGAGTTGAGGACCTTGGCCTTCGGGTTCACCGGGGTCACGATCGAGTCGAGGATCTGCTGCCGAGGGATCGTCTTCAGGAAGGCCTGACGAACGGCCTTGTCTGAGAAGACGCCACTCTGGCTGAACGTGAGGTCGAGGTGATCGTATGACGCCTGATCCCCGGCCAGAACCGTGGCACCGGTGTTCTTCAGCGCGTTCAACGTGTCTGCGGATGCCTGCGGATTGATGATGTCAACCTCGCCGTTTTGCAGAGCGGTCACCTGTGCGTTTGCGTCACCGATGAAGCGGAACACGATCGTGTCGACGTTGGGCTTGAGGCCGCCGGCATAGTACTTGTTGCGCACCATCGTGAGCGACTGCCCAGGGGTCCAGGACGACACGACGAACGGTCCGCTCGCGACCAGCAGGTCCTTGTCCGTCGGGAATGCCGTCACGTCATACCCGGTGTTGACGAACGCAGCGGCCTTCAGAAGCGTCGCGTTCGGTGCGACCGGTTTCGCCGGGTCACCCTTCGGGAGGCCCTTGAGCAGCTTGGTAAGGTCAGCCGCGGAGCTGAGGCCGGCCTTTTTCGCGACGATGTGCGCCGGCTGCGCGATTGGGTTCACGAGCTCCCAGTCCACGTATGGCGTGGAGTACACGAGGGTGATCGACGTGTTGTTGTCGCCGACCGTCGGGTAGGCCGTCGCGTCGATACCCGCGGTGCTGGCTGCGATCGAGAAGTATTGCGTGCCCGTAGTGACCTTGCCGGTGCCTGGATCGATGGTCGCGTCGTCGTAGTGACCGGAGGCGATTGCCCATGCGAGCACCATGTCATCTGCCGTGACGGGCTGGCCGTCAGACCACTTGTCATCCTTATTCAGCGTGTACTTGACCGTCATCGGGTTGTCCGAGACCTTCTTGAACGTGCCGAACTTGTCGTCGTGGACGATCTTGTAGTTGTTGTCGATGTACTGGAAACCCGTTCCATACGAGCCATCAAGGTAGCCGACCTGGCCGTTGGTGTCGAGGTTGGCCTGAGGCGTCTGGTTATTGAACGATGTGAAGTCGTTCACAACCGCGACCGTCACCTTGCCGCCCTGAGCTGCTGTGGACTGTGGCGCGTTGCCGGACGTCGTGCAGGCTGCAAGTGCAAGTGCCGCGATGCCAGCAATGGCAACCGCGCTTACCGCAGACCTGACCGTTCTTTGCTTGATACGCAATGTTCCTCCTGTGAGAAGTGTGCGACGGCAGGACAATGGGTGGCGCCCGGCCGCGCTGGATAACTCGACCCTAGGTAGTGACGGACGCCACATCCACACCGTTTTCAAAAACGTTACACAGTGGTAACTAAGGCGAAGATGATATGCGTAGGTAGCAAGAAAAATGCAAGGATCCGTCATGATACGCACAAATTCAGCGCGTCTGGTGCGCTAGAGCGCCCGACTACGCAGTCCACCCCGTGTTAGCAAGTGACGGTCGAGCAGGGCATCCGCAGCCCACGGAGGTGAGAGTATTTCAGCTGAACGCACGCGAATATGGCGACCAATGGCCTCCTGATTTCGATGTTTGCCGATGCCAGCGTCCGTGTCTGGCTTGTCACAGGTAACCGCACGTACGGTGGACACCACGCGATCGCTACTTAACCAGGAGGAACACCCGCGTGTCAGCTGAAACCCTAGTGCCGACGGTCGAGCGCAAGCGGCTGTGGTGGGAGATCGCGATCGTCCTCGGGCTGTCGCTCGGGGCATCCGCCGTCTATTCGATCGTCTCGATCATCGCGAGACTCACTGCTGGCACCCCCCTTTCGCAGCAGTCGGCGACGTTGAACGGGTCGCTCAGCCCGCGTCAGTGGCTCGACTTCACGTACCAATTCCTCGCGATCTTCTTCGATCTCTTCGCGGTCGCTCTCGCGCTCTATCTGCTCTGGCAGCCGGGGCGGAGCGCGTTCCGGCGGATCGGGCTCGACCTCACGCGGCCCCGCAAGGATGCCCTGGGAGGCCTTGCCCTGGTC
Source organism: Microbacteriaceae bacterium (assembly GCA_030841285.1). Classification (GTDB taxonomy): domain Bacteria; phylum Actinomycetota; class Actinomycetes; order Actinomycetales; family Microbacteriaceae; genus JAUZGC01. The sequence goes on along the minus strand of JAVECW010000033.1, from coordinate 11,631 downwards.
GCGCTGATCGGCGTGCCAGGCCTCGCGCTGTACCTGGCCGGGCGAGCACTCGGGGCGACGGTCAACGTCATCCCCGCTCCCCTCGACGGCTATTGGTGGACGATCCCGATCCTGGTGCTCTCTGCGCTGCGCTCCGCGCTTCAGGAGGAGATCATCGTGATCGGCTATCTCTATACGCGCCTGAAGCAACTCGGCTGGTCGAAGTGGGTGATCATCGTCGCGTCTGCCGGACTGCGCGGCAGCTACCACCTGTACCAGGGCATCGGCCCCTTCTTCGGCAACGCCGCCATGGGCGTCGTCTTCGGCTGGTGCTACATGCGCTGGGGCAGGACCATGCCACTCGTCATCGCGCACTGGATCATCGATGTCGCCTCATTCGTCGGATACCCGCTCGTTGTGGCGTGGTGGCCTTCACTCTTCAAGTAGACCGAGCCGGGCGCCTACGCGAACGCCTCGGGCGGCGGGCACGCGCAGAACAGGTTGCGGTCCCCCCAGGCCTGGTCGATCCGGCGAACCGGGGGCCAGTACTTGTTCCGCACGAGCGAGGGCAGCGGATAGACGGCCTGCTCGCGCGTGTACGCGTGTTCCCACTCCCCCACGATCACCGATTCCGCCGTGTGCGGTGCTCCGCGCAGAGGGTTGTCGTCCGCGGGCCATGTGCCGGCTGCCACCGCCGTCGCCTCGCCCTTGATCGCGATCATCGCGGCGATGAACCGCTCGATTTCGGGGAGGTCCTCGCTCTCGGTCGGTTCCACCATGAGCGTCCCGGCGACCGGGAAACTCATCGTGGGCGAGTGGAACCCGTAGTCGATCAGTCGCTTGGCGACGTCATCGACCGTGACGCCCGTGGCCTCCGTCAGCGGGCGAAGATCGAGGATGCACTCGTGTGCGACGAGCCCGTTATCGCCCGAGTACAGCACGGGGTAGTACTCACGCAGGCGTGAGGCGATGTAATTTGCCGCGAGAACCGCCGCACCCGTTGCCTGCTTGAGTCCCTCGGCACCCATCATGCGTACGTACGCCCAGCTGATCGGGAGGATGCTCGGGCTGCCATACGGCGCGGCCGAGACAGGGCCGCCTCCGTGAACGACGGTGGCGACATCCGACCCCGACTCCGATCCCGATCGAAGCGGGTGCTCCGCGCGCTGAGCAAGCGGGTGGCCGGGCAGGAACGGCGCGAGGTGGGACTTCGCGGCAACCGGTCCGACACCAGGCCCGCCGCCGCCGTGCGGGATGCAGAACGTCTTGTGCAGGTTCAGGTGGCTGACGTCTCCGCCGAAGTCTCCGAACCGCGCGTAGCCGAGCAGGGCGTTGAGGTTGGCGCCATCGACGTACACCTGTCCGCCCGCGTCGTGCACCGCCTGGGTGATCGCTACCACCTCGTGCTCGTACACGCCATGCGTGGACGGGTAGGTGATCATGAGTGCCGCGAGGTCGGCCGCGTGCTCCTCGACCTTGGCGCGCAGGTCAGCCAGGTCGACGTTGCCGAGCTCGTCGCAGGCGACGACGACGACCTTCATGCCCGCGAGCACGGCAGATGCCGCGTTGGTGCCGTGCGCGCTCTGCGGGATGAGGCACACCGTGCGCTCGAGGTCGCCGCGCGAGCGGTGGTAGCCGCGGATCGCGAGAAGGCCGGCAAGCTCGCCCTGGCTGCCCGCGTTGGGCTGCAGCGACACCGAGTCGTAGCCTGTGACGTCGGCGAGCCAGGTCTCGAGCTGCGTGATGATCTCGAGGTAGCCCTCGACGTCGGACTCCGGCGCGAAGGGGTGGATGTTCGAGATCTCGGGCCACGTGACGGCCTCCATCTCGGTGGCCGCATTGAGCTTCATGGTGCACGAGCCCAGTGGGATCATGCCGCGGTCGAGCGCGTAGTCCTTGTCGGCCAGGTACTTGAGGTACCGCATCATGGCTGTCTCGGAGTGGTGCGTGTTGAACGTCGGGTGCGTGAGGTACGCCGAGCGCCTCGCCAGGTCGTCAGGGAACGCACGGAAGTCCAGCGGCACGGCGTCAGAATCAACGGATGCCGGCGCGGGCACGCCGGGTGCGAAGACTTCGAGCAGCTCGCCGAGGAGTCGCCCGGAGAGGTCCTCCGCGGACGCCTCGTCGAGGCTCAGGGCGACGGTCGTCTGGTCGACGGTGCGCAACAGGATGCCGCGTTCGTGCGCGAGGCGCACGGTCTCGCCGGCATCCGAAACGCGCACTTCGAGCGTGTCGAAATACGACTCAGAGAGCACCTCGACCCCGCTCGCGCGAAGGGCGCTCGAGACGACGCCCGCGCCGGCGTGCACCGACTGCGCGATCGCACGGAGGCCGCGCGGTCCGTGGTAGACCGCGTACATGCCGGCCATGACGGCCAACAGGACCTGGGCCGTGCAGATGTTCGAGGTCGCCTTCTCGCGGCGGATGTGCTGCTCGCGCGTTTGCAGAGTCAGGCGATACGCGGGGTGGCCGGTGGCATCCTGGGAGACGCCGACGAGTCGACCGGGCAGCTGGCGCTCGAGACCCTTGCGCACGGCGAGGTAGCCAGCGTGCGGACCGCCGAAGCCCAGAGGAACGCCGAAGCGCTGGCTCGTGCCGACGGCGACATCCGCGCCGAGCTCACCCGGCGAGGTGATCAGGGTGAGCGCCAGGAGGTCGGCTGCAACGACGGCGACAGCGCCGCCCTCCTTCGCCGCAGCGATGACGGATGCCGGGTTCCACACCTTGCCGGACGAGCCGGGGTACTGGACGAAGATGCCGAACGCGTCGGTGAGCTCGGCAGCATCCCGAGCGGTGTTCGCGAGGTCGAGGAAGACGAGCTCGATTCCGACGGCCTCCGCGCGGTTCACGAGCAGCGCGGTGGTCTGCGGGAAGGCATCCGTGTCGACGATGAAGCGGTTCGAGCGTGACTTCGACGCGCGACGGGCCAGCAGCATGCCCTCGACGACGGCGGTCCCCTCGTCGAGCATCGATGCATTCGCCATGTCGAGCCCGGTGAGGTCGGCGACCATGGTCTGGAAGTTGATCAGGGCCTCGAGCCTGCCCTGCGAGATCTCGGGCTGGTACGGCGTATACGCCGTGTACCAACTCGGGTTCTCGAGCACATTCCGCTTGATCACGGCCGGCGTGATGGTGTCGTAGTAGCCGAGGCCGATCATCGCGCGGTTCACCCGGTTGCGCCGGGCGAGCGCGCTGAGTTCGGCGAGCGCCGCGCGCTCGCTTGCCGCGGCGGGCAGCACGGATTCCGAGTCGGCTCGGAAGGCATCCACATGAATGGATGCTGGCACGGCGGCCTCGACGAGCGCGTCGACGCTTGCGTAGCCGAGGCGCTCGAGCATGGTGGACTGTGCGTCGGCATCGGTTCCGATGTGGCGCGAGGAGAACAGGTCGGTCATTGCGTTGCGTGCCTTACTCGCCGATGAGGGCGGCGTACTCGTCGTAGCTGAGGAGGCCCTCGATAGCCCCGGGGATGGTCACCTTGATGAGCCAGCCCGCACCGAACGGATCGCTGTTGACCAGCTCTGGCGAAGCGACGACGTCATCGTTGACCTCGACGACGGTGCCGTTCACGGGAGCGAAGAGCTCGCCGACCGACTTGGTCGACTCGATCTCGCCGACGACCTTGCCCTCGGCGACGTCGGTGCCGACGGCAGGCAGCTCGACGAAGACGACATCGCCGAGCTTCTCTGCCGCATACGCCGTGATGCCGACGGTCGCGGTGTCACCCTCGACGAGGATCCATTCGTGCTCTGCGGTGTACTGGAGTTCCTGGGGAGCAGCCATGGTCAATTCTTCTTTCTGCTGTAGAAGGGGAGGGCGGTGACGGTGTAGCTGAAACGAGTGCCGCGGATGTCGACGGCGAGCTCTGTGCCTGGTTCGGCGGATGCGGGCTCGACGTATGCCATCGCGACCGGCACGCCCAGGGTCGGGGAGAGTGCGCCTGAGGTCACGATCCCGATCGGCCGCTGGGAGTCGGCGGCCTGCGAATCGTGCGCGGTCCGATACACCTCGTATCCGGCGCGGGCCGCGCGCTTGCCGTCGCCCGTGAGACCGACGAGCACGCGGGCATCCGCTTCCGGTCCGATCTCGCTCGCGGCCCGGCCGACGAAGTCGACCTCCTTACCGAGGTTGACGATGCGGCCTAGGCCGGCCTGCGCGGGGAAGAGCTCGAGTCCGAGTTCATGGCCGTAGAGCGGCATGCCCGCCTCGAGGCGCAGCGTGTCTCTGCTCGCGAGGCCAGCCGGCACGAGGCCGTGCGCCTCGCCTGCTTGGAGCAGCACGTTCCACAACGACGGCGCGAGGTCTGGCGCGATGTAGAGTTCGAAGCCGTCCTCGCCCGTGTATCCCGTGCGGGCCACGAGCACCGGATGCTGGTCGAACGTCGCGGGAAGCGACCAGTAGTAGCGCAGCGCGGCGAGCCGCTCAGCGAAGTCCTCGCCGTCGAGCGCGCCGCCCTCAACCGCAAAAGCGCCGACCGAGCGCAGGATGTCCAGCGACGCCGGGCCCTGGACCGCGATGAGCGCGATGTCGTCACTCTCATCGAAAACCTCGGCGTCGAACGGCGCGGTGCGATCGCGCAGCTCGTTCGCGACCACCTCGCGGTTGGATGCGTTCGCGACGACCATGAAGCGATCCTCGCCCGTGCGATACACGACGAGGTCGTCCACGATGCCGCCGGAGCGCGAGAGCAGCAGGCTGTACTTGGCCTGGTCGATCGCAATGGCGGAAAGCGATCCGGCGAGCGCGTAGTCGAGCGCAGCGCCAGCTTCCGGGCCGATCACCACGATCTCGCCCATGTGCGAGAGGTCGAAGAGTCCGGCCGCCGTGCGAACAGCGTGATGCTCGGCGAGGTCGCTCGAGTAACGAACGGGCATCTGCCAGCCGGCGAAATCGGTGAAGCTCGCGCCGGCATCCAGATGGGCCTGGTGCAGCGGCGAGAGTCGTTCCTCCGCGGGAGGCGTGTCGGACGAGGTCATGAGTTCTCCGGTCTTCGTCGGCCAGAGCCAGACGAGAGTGTGGCGAGCCTCGCTCGAGACCCGCTTCAAGAACTCCCCCTCTGTCGTCCGGCCTGAGAGCTTCGCCGCGATCCGCAGGATCACAACTTTCACCGTGGGCGGGATGGGGGCGTGCTCCATCCACTTTTCAGAGTGGCCAGTTCGATGCGGTACGCGTACCTGAGAGATTGTCGGGGAGGATTGCTCCTTCGGTGCCGTACAACGCTCACGCGCGTCCGGCTCTCCCGCATCGACCTCGATGGCCCAGTATTCAGTTGCATTCGCGACCGCCCTGACGAGTGGCTGCCCAGCCAGCATACCGTCCGACCGCCCGCTCGATTCGCACTTCGGACGCACGGAAACTAAGATGTTCACGGACTTAGGGTTGTAATGACCCTTACTTGATCGGGGCACACGAATGGTCTCAGGCGAGACGCGGAAGGCGGACGACGCGAGCGTCGCCCTGGCGGTTTCGACCGTGATCTTCGCGCTGCGCCGGGATGAGGCATCCGGGCTGGCGACAGTGTGGCTGCCGCTCGTGCGCCGCATTCGTGAGCCGTTCGATGGCCTGTGGGCACTTCCTGGCGGACCTCTCGGGGCAGCAGAGGACCTTGCAACCGCGGCCGGCCGCACGCTCGGCGAAACGACGGGGCTCATCCCCGGCTACCTCGAGCAGCTCTACGCGTTCGGCAACGCCGATCGCTCCCCCGGCCCGCGCGTCGTCTCCATCGTCTACTGGGCACTCGTGCAGTCGGAAGAAGCCGAGCGCGCGAGCGTCGGCGAGAACGTGCAATGGTTCCCGGCCGACGACCTGCCCGCGCTCGCGTTCGACCACAACCTCATCGTCGACTACGCACTCTGGCGCCTGCGCAACAAGATGGAGTACAGCCGCATCGCGCACGCCTTCCTCGGCGAGACCTTCACGCTCACCCAGCTGCGCGAGGTGCACGAGGCCGTGCGCGGGCGCCCGCTCGACCCCGCGAATTTCCGTCGCTTCATCGAGGGCTCGGATGCCGTGGTCGCCACCGACCAGCGCGTCACCGGCACACGCCACCGACCTCCACGCCTCTACCGATACAACACCTCCATCGACCTGGCCGACCAGGGGCCGCTCTCGCGGCTGAACGAAAGAAGAGAACCATGACGATCACCGCTTCGGTCGACTCCAGGATCCAACTCCTCGCGAAGGGCGGGCAGGGTGGCAACACGTGCAGCCCCGACCTCGTGAATGCGCCGTGGGCATTCGACCTGCAGGAACCGAGCTATGGGCCTGGCGCATCGATGGCAGATCCGATCCCGCCCGCGTCACCCCGCCAGGGTGAGCTGCCGGAGGAGTACCGCACGGCGAGCGCCGAAGAGCTGCACGAGCGCATCCTCGCTGCGAAGGCGACCCTCGGCGACAGCGTCGTCACGCTCGGGCACTTCTACCAGCGCGACGAGGTCGTGCAGTACGCGGATTTCGTCGGCGACTCGTTCCAGCTCGCGAACGCAGCGATGACCAAGCCGAAAGCGAAGACGATCGTGTTCTGCGGCGTGACGTTCATGGCCGAGACGGCCGACATGCTTTCGCGCCCGGACCAGTCGGTCATCCTGCCCAACCTGGCCGCCGGCTGCTCGATGGCAGACATGGCCGACATCGACTCGGTGCGTGAGTGCTGGGAGCAGCTCACCGAGCTCTACGGGACCGAGCCGGATGCCGACGGCCGCGTTCCCGTCATCCCGGTCACCTACATGAATTCCTCCGCCGCGCTCAAGGGCTTCTGTGGTGAGAACGGCGGCATCGTCTGCACATCCTCGAACGCCGAGACGGTGCTCACGTGGGCATTCGAGCGCGGACAGCGCGTGCTGTTCTTCCCCGACCAGCACCTGGGCCGCAACACGGCGAAGGCGATGGGCGTTCCGCTCGAGCAGATGCCCATGTGGAACCCGCGCAAGGCGCTCGGCGGCAACGACAATGCGACGCTCAGCGATGCCCGCGTCATCCTCTGGCACGGTTTCTGCTCGGTGCACAAGCGCTTCACCGTTGACCAGATCGAGGCCGCCCGCGTGGCCTACCCCGATGTGCGCGTCATCGTGCACCCGGAGTGCCCGATGCCCGTCGTCGACGCCGCGGACGAGTACGGCTCGACCGACTACATCGTGAAGGCCATCGCCGCGGCGCCCGCAGGCTCGACGTTCGCGATCGGAACGGAGATCAACCTCGTGCAGCGGCTCGCCGCGGAGTATCCGCAGCACACGATCTTCTGCCTCGACTCCGTCGTGTGCCCGTGCTCGACCATGTACCGCGTCCACCCCGGCTACCTCGCCTGGGTGCTCGAAGGACTCGTCGACGGCGAGGTGCGCAACCAGGTCACGGTGCCCGCTTCGGTCACCGAGCCCGCTCGCATCGCACTCGAGCGGATGCTTGCAGCCAAGCCGAACACGACGATGGCGGCCTGACGTGCCGAGCGTCATCGTCGTCGGCAGCGGTATCGCCGGACTCGTCGCCGCGCTCACCGCGAGCGCCACCCACTCGGTCACTCTCGTGACCAAGTCGGAGCTGGCCGAGAGCAACACTTTCTATGCGCAGGGCGGAATCGCCGCAGCCGTGTTCCCCGAGGACAGCGTCGCCGCGCATGTCGACGACACGCTGCGCGCCGGCGCGGGACTCAACGTCGTCGAGGCCGTCGAGGCGCTGTGCGCCGAGGGGCCGGAGCGCATCCAGGACCTGATCCGCTTCGGCGTCGAGTTCGACCGGGCTGAAGGGGACGGCGGGGTTGACGGGGACGGCGGGGTTCTCCGGGAACTCGCCCGCGGCCTTGAGGCCGCGCATTCGCGGGCTCGCGTGCTGCACGCGGGGGGCGATGCGACGGGTGCGGCAATCGAATCCGCTCTCGTGCGCGTTGTACGAGAATCGGCCGCGCGCATCCTCGAGCACACGTTCGTAAGCGACCTCGTCGTGCGCGACGGTGCCGTTGTCGGGATCGAGACGATCGGGCCCGACGGCGCTACCTCGACCCTCGAAGCCGACGCGGTCATCCTCGCGAGCGGCGGCGCCGGGCAACTCTTCCGCCACACGACCAACCCGACCGTCGCAACGGGCGATGGCGTGGCCGCGGCCTGGCGGGCGGGTGCAGAACTCGCCGATGTCGAGTTCTACCAGTTCCACCCGACGGCACTGGCCGTGCCCGGCAACTTCCTCGTGTCCGAGGCGGTGCGCGGCGAGGGTGCGGTGCTCCGGAACGCTGCAGGCGAGCGGTTCATGCGCTATGTCCACGACGACGGCGAGCTTGCGCCGCGCGATGTCGTGGCCCGTGCCATCGCCGTCGAGATGGCCGCGCAGGGCGGCGCGCCCGTGATGCTCGACGCAACAGGACTCGGCGACGACTTCCTCGCCTCCCGCTTCCCGACCATCGGTGCCGCAGCCCGCGGGGCAGGCCTCGACTGGGCGCGCGAGCCGATCCCCGTCACGCCAGCGGCCCACTACTGGATGGGCGGCGTCGCGACCGACACCTGGGGACGCACGTCGCTGCCCGGGCTCTACGCTGTCGGCGAGGTCGCGTGCACAGGCGCGCACGGCGCGAACCGGCTCGCCTCGAACTCGCTGCTCGAATCCGTCGTGTTCGCGCGCCGCGCTGCGACGGATCTGGCGTCACGCCGGTCGAGCGATGCGTGGCAGTCGGGCGATGTGTGGCGGTCGAGTAGCGCGCACAGCGCGCGTATCGAGACCCCCGACGTGACAGAATCGGCGGTTTCGATACGCGAGACGCTTCGCGGCCCGCTACGCAACCAGCACCAGATCAACCAGCACCAGCCCGACGAGCAGGTCGTCGACCGGGCCGCACTGCAGCAGCTCATGTGGGACGCCGTGGGCGTCCACCGTTCGGGGCCCGGCCTGACATCCGCGGCCGAGACTCTGGCCGGCTGGCGCGCCGCCGATCCGGCCACGGCCACCGTCGCCCAGCGCGAGGACGCCAACCTGCTCGACCTCGCGCGCATCCTCGTCACCGCGGCGCTCGCACGCGAGGAATCCCGCGGCGCTCATTTCCGCTCCGACTATCCATACGTTTCCAACGATTTCGCCCGGCACCTCGTCTGGGCACGAGAGGTTTCCGTTTCATGCTGACCCAGCAGATCATCGACACCGTCGTTCGCGCCGCCCTCACCGAAGACGCGCCCTGGGGTGACCTCACGTCCCAGTTGCTTATTCCTGCGGAGGCATATGCCACAGCCCACCTCAGGGCGCGCGAGGCCGGCGTCTTCAGCGGCGGTGCAGTATTCTCGACCGCGATGACGGAGACGGATGCCGACATCCGAACGACGCTGCTCGTCGCGGACGGTGACCGGTTCGAGGCCGGGGCGACACTGGCATCCGTCGTCGGTCCTGCACGCAGCGTGCTACAGGCCGAGCGCGTCGCGCTCAACTTCGTGCAGCGGATGAGCGGCATCGCCACCCTGACCGCGACCTTCGTCGATGCGATCGCCGGGACCTCGGCGCGCGTCGTCGACACGCGCAAGACCACGCCCGGTCTTCGGGCGTTCGAGCGGCACGCGGTGCGATCGGGTGGCGGCCAGAATCACCGCTTCTCGCTCTCGGATGCGGTCCTCGCCAAAGACAACCACCTCGCCATCCTCACCGAGCATGGCGGCCTCACTGTGACGGAGGCGCTGTTCGCTGTGCGCGCCCAGCTCTCGCACACGACGCACCTCGAGGTCGAGGTCGACCGGATCGACCAGATCGAACCCGTGCTCGCAGCGGGTGTCGACACGATCATGCTCGACAACTTCACGATCGACGAGCTCACGGAAGGCGTCGCGCTCGTGGCCGGCCGCGCGCTCATCGAGGCCAGCGGAAACGTCAACCTCACGACGGTTCGCGCGATCGCCGAAACGGGCGTCGACGTGATCTCGGTCGGCGCGCTCACCCACAGCGTGCGCGCGCTCGATCTGGGTCTCGACGTGGACATCTCGATCGCCTCGGTCGCCGAGCCAGCCGAGCACGCCACCGCCCGATGATCTATCTGGATGCGGCAGCGACCACCGCCGTGCGCCGCGAGGTGCTCGAGGCGATGTGGCCGTACCTGACCGGCGAGTTCGGCAATCCGTCGAGCCACCACACTGTCGGGGAGTCGGCGGCGCGCGCGCTGGCCGAGGCGCGGTCGACCGTCGCATCCTGGCTCGGATGTCGCGCAAGCGACGTGATCTTCACCTCGGGCGGCACCGAGGCCAATAACCTCGCGATCAAGGGCATCGCCCTCGCGACCCCCCGCGGACGGCACATCGTCACGACGCGGATCGAGCACGAGGCGGTCCTGGAGTCGGTCGCATACCTCGAGCGCCAGCATGGCTTCGAAATCACGTTCGTGGACGTCGACCGGTTCGGACTCGTGAATCCGGATGCCTTCGCCGCGTCACTGCGGGACGACACCACGCTCGCGACGATCATGTACGCCAACAACGAGGTCGGCACGGTGCAGCCGATCGCCGAGCTGGCCGCGATCGCGCGTGCCGCCGGCGTGCCATTCCACACGGATGCCGTGCAGGCCGCCGGCTGGCTCGACATCAACGTCGCCACGCTCGGCGTCGACGCGCTGAGCCTCTCCGGGCACAAGATCGGCGCCCCGAAGGGAGTGGGCGTGCTGTATGCGCGCGGGCGCATCCCGCTCGAACCCGTGCTGCACGGGGGTGGGCAGGAGCGCGGTCGCCGCTCGGGCACGGAGAATGTGGCCGGTGCTGTCGCGCTTGCGACCGCGGCCCGGCTGAGCGAGCGGGACCGCGCGGGCAACGCCGAGCGGGCGAGCGCCGCACGCGACACGTTCGTGGCCGAGGTCCTCGCGACAGTGCCTGGTGCCGAACTCACCGGGCACCCCGGTTTGCGGTTGCCTGCTACGGCATCCTTCGTCTTTCCCGGGACGAGTGGCGAGGCCGTGCTCCTCGAACTCGAACGGCGCGGGATCGTCAGCTCGAGCGGCTCGGCATGTGCCGCCGGAAGCGACGAGGCCTCGCACGTGCTTGTCGCGCTTGGCTACCCGGAGGCCGTCGCCCAGACCGCCGTGCGATTCTCCTGGGGGGCGGATGTCGCGGCCGACCAGCTGGCGCCCGTCGCAGTCGCGCTGCGCGAGGCCGTCGCGATGGTCACCTCGCTGGGTCGTTGAGCGGGGTCCGACCGGGTCGGATCGCGGGGCGTTACCGCCGATCCCAGGGCCGCATCGACCCACGTCGAGGTTAGACGCCGAGGTTCTCGCCGAGGCGCCGCGCCACAATCTTCTCGACGAGCGCATTCGGCAGCGGCTGGTCGGCCGGGAAACGGATCGTACCCCCCGACGCGTCGACGTGAACGAGGTCGTCCTTCAGCAGCGAGATGAGTTTCGGCCTCAGCGTGTAGAAGCTGCAGCCCGTCTTGTTCGCGCCGTATCCCACGAGCATCCCGTGCAAGAAGAAGATCGGAATGCCATAGCTGACCTGCTCCTGCGCGTCTGGCACGAGCTGCTTGATGGTCAGGCGGAGTTCCTGCAGAGCTTGACGAATTTCCACCGGCACATCGGCCAAGTAGGCGTCCACGTCATCGGACCCGCTCATGCGCCCCACGGTACACCGCAAAGGGCATATGAACGAGGGGCCGCCCCACCCCCATACGCCCGTGAGCCCTGTCGCCGCCTACCGCGGCTACGAGAGCTAC
>JAVECW010000014.1 GCA_030841285.1 Microbacteriaceae bacterium | reverse complement strand
ATGGCACGCCACAAGGCCAACCACCTCCAGGTCGCGTACGCGCCAGACGCCGCGACCGCCGATAAGGCTCTGCTCGCGAAAGCTGCCACCTTCGACGCGCTCGGCGTCGCGGTGCATTTCTGTGGCGAGGCCGGACCCGCACGCTAGTGGGCGCCAATTACATCGGTGTCGACATCGGCACCTCGAGCAGCAAGGGCGTTCTGGTCACTGACGGCGCGGTCGTCGCCTCGGCCACGCGGGAACACTCGGTGTCCCGACCTCACCCGCAGCAAGTGGAGATGGATGCGAGCGTGTGGTGGGACGAGTTCGTCTCCATCACCCGCGAGATCGTCGCGCTCTCCCCCGGTCCTATCGAGGCCGTTGGGGTGAGCGGGATGGGGCCGTGCGTGGCCCTTACCGACGACAGCGGGTCGCCGTTGCGGCCCGCCATCCTCTACGGGATCGACACCAGGGCAGTCGAGCAAATCGCCAGGCTGAACGGCGAGCTGGGGCAAGAGACGATCGTTGAGACCTGCGGTTCCGCACTCTCGACCCAGTCGGTCGGTCCTAAACTGCTGTGGATCAGCGACAACGAACCGGAGATCGCGGCGCGCACGCGCAGGCTCTTCATGCCGAGCTCGTGGTTGGTCTGGCAGCTCACCGGGCAGTACGTGCTCGATCATCATTCGGCCAGCCAGTGCACGCCGCTCTACGACACCCGGTCGCTCACTTGGATCGAACCACGGGTAGAACGCGTGTTGCCCGGCCTGCGATCGCCCAGGCTTTGCTGGCCTGGAGACATCGCCGGCACGGTAACGGGCGAGGCGGCGCGCGTGACCGGGTTGCGCGAAGGCACACCGGTCATCGCCGGGACGATCGATGCCTGGACTGAAGCGGTCAGCGTTGGCGCCCACCATCGTGGTGACTTGATGCTGATGTACGGCACGACCATGTTCCTCGTGAACACCACCTCAGAGCGCGTCGCTTCCGACGTGCTCTGGGGGACCGTCGGGGCATTCCCTGGCAGCTACAGCCTGGCCGCCGGGATGGCAACGTCTGGCGCCATCACCAGCTGGGCACGCGAGCTGTTCGGCTCGCCAGCGTTCCCAACGCTCCTTGCAGAAGCGGATGCCGCGGGGCCGGGCAGCAACGGACTGCTCATGCTCCCGTACTTCTCCGGCGAGCGTTCACCACTGTCGGACCCGGATGCGCGCGGCACCATCGCCGGGCTCACCGTCTCCACGACAAGAGGCGACTTGTACCGCGCCTCGCTGGAGGCGACCGCGCTCGGCGTGCGCCACAACCTGCAAGCACTTGCGGCGGCCGGCGGCGAGGTCAAGCGGGCAATCGCGGTCGGAGGAGGAACGCAGGGAGGCCTGTGGACCCAGATCGTGTCCGACGTGACCGGCCTCGCTCAAGTGCTGCCCACCGTCACGATCGGCGCGAGCTTCGGCGCTGCGATGCTCGCAGCGCAGGCGACGGAAGGCGCCGACATCGACGCGTGGAACCCACCGCACCGAGTGGTCACGCCACGGGAGGAACTCGGCGCGTTTTACGACGAGTTGTTCCGCATGTACCGCGACCTCTACGACCAGACCAAGGACCTCACCCACGAACTGGTTGCGCTGCGCTCCAGCTCAACGAGGTAATGCGCCAGATCCATCTCGGTCGATGGTTGCCCCGCAATGGTCAGGTGACCTATTTCTGCCAGTGTGGCACCACCAATAGCGAAAGCGTAAGCGCAGAGGAGTCCGCCCCATTCCCACACACGCTCGTGAGTATGCTGCGGTTGATTATCCGTTTCTGCGAGGGCTTGGCCGTGTTGAGCGTTCCTGCATGGAAATGCTCAGATTTCCTGCGGACTGGGTTGTTGGACAAGCCCCTCTCCGTGGCCACCTGTGGAACTGCTATCGCTCGACGAGCCGCCGCATCTTGTCTCCGAAGGCTGGGATCAGAAGTGTGGGCAAAATGTGGGCAAACGGCTTGTCTACCCCATGAGAAAACCCCCTGCTTCCCAGTGTTTATAAGGGATGCAGGGGGGTTGAGTACGAGTACCCCCAGTGGGACTCGAACCCACACTGTGGCGATTTTAAGTCGCCTGCCTCTGCCAATTGGGCTATGGGGGCGCCGGGCTCAATGCTACGGGAGCACCGGGCCCGGCTTGGGCGTTTCTACGTGGCGCTAACCGGCACCGGGATCCGCCGACCCCAGATCGCGAACAGCACGAGCGCGGCAGCGGGGAATGCCGCGCCGATCAGCAGGCTCGTCGAAATGCCGTGCGCCTCGCCACCGGCGGCCGCCGCCGAGACGAAGACCGTCGTCAGCACGGCCACGCCAACCGATCCGCCAAGCTGCTGCATGCCCTGGAGAAGGCTCGAGGATGCGCCGATCTCATTGGCCGGTGCCTGCGCCATGACGATCGAGGTGAGAGGCGCGAAGGTGAAGCCACCGCTGATGCCGAGCACGATGGCCGGGCCAAGGATGCCACTCAGGAACGTCGTCGAGGCGTTCATCTGGCCGAGCCACAGCAGGCCGACCACCATTCCGCTCAATCCGATCGTGCCGGCGACCTTTTCGCCGATCCGCGGCAGGATGCGCGGCGTGATCGAGTTCGTCACGAGCATCGCTGCCACGAACGGCAGCAGGGCGAGCCCGGTGCCCATCGGGTCGAAGCCGAGGACGTTCTGCGTGAAGAGGGCAGCGAAGTAGAAGAACCCGAACATGCCTGCGGGAACGAGGAGCATTCCGAGGAACGGGACGGCCGTGCGCATTCTCGAGAAGAACTGCATCGGCACGACAGGGCTCCCGTGCTTGCGCTCGATCAGCACGAGCACGACGAGCGCGACCACCGCGAGCGAGAAGGAGATGAACACCTGCGGGTCCGCCCAGCCAAAGCTGGCCGCCCTGGTGAAGCCGTAGACGAGGGCAACCATCGCGATCGATGACATCGCCGCACCGCCGAAGTCCAGCTTGGCTGGGACGCGCTCGATCTCGCGCAGGAACAGCGCGGCGCCCGCGATGATCAGGATGCCGATCGGCACGTTGACGTACATGACCCATTCCCACCCGAAGTTCGTGGTGAGGAAGCCGCCGAGGATCAGGCCGATCGCTCCGCCGCTCCCCGCGGCGAGCACGAACAGCGACATGGCACGCGCCCGGCTCCTCCCCTCCGTGGTGTTGGCGACGAGCAACACGAGGGTGCTCGGTGCCGCGATGGCAGCACCGATCCCCTGCAGCACGCGAGCAGCGACGAGGATTCCACTCGTCGGCGCAATGCCGCCAAGCGCCGACGCAACGATGAAGACGGCAACCCCGATGATGAGCGCACGACGCGCACCGATGATCGAGCCGATCTTGCCACTCAGCAGAATGAGACCGCCAAACGCGAGCGCATATGCGGTCACCACCCAGGAGAGGTCCGTGGGCGAGAAGTTCAGCTGCTTCTGGATGTCCGGAAGCGCGACGTTCACGATGCTGGCGTCGACCACGAGCATGAGCTGCGTGATGAAGACGAAGACGAGGCCGAGCGCCGAGCCGCGCCGGGTGGATGAGCGGCTTGACTTCAGAGCCGACTTCTCGACCGATTCATCGACTGCCGCGATCCCGCCGCGTCTCTCGAGATCCTCGAGTTCCTCCATCTCGTTCAACACTTCGGCATCATTCGCTAGTGCGGTGGCGTCCACTTCTTCAAATTCGTTGAGTTGGGTTGTCGACATGCTCACGCATCCGTTTCTTATGGACGTACACTGGATCTATTCGGAGAGACTCTCCCCTTTGAGAATATACGGAGAGAGCCTCCGGTTGTCAAGAAAGGATCGTCCGTGAGCAGCGAAGCGACGGCGGCACCACCACGACCACTGCGGGCAGATGCCCAGCGCAACTACGACCGGATTCTCGAGGTCGCCTGCGACGCCTTCCGCGAGCACGGCGTGCAGACATCCCTCGATGACATCGCCAAACGCGCGGGAGTCGGTGCGGGCACGCTCTACCGCCACTTCCCGAACCGCGATTGCCTCCTTGCGGCCGCACTCGGGGAGGGCCGCCAGGCACTGGATCAGGTCGTCGTCACGTGCCTCTCCCGCGAGGACGCGGGCGAGGCCCTCAACGAGTGGCTCATCGCGGTCGCCGTCTACCTGGGCAGCTACGACGGGCTGGCGGACTCCGTCGCGCAGGCGATCCACGATGACTCCTCACCGCTTGGCACACCCTGCACGGCGCTGAAGGCGTCTACGGCCACGCTCCTCAAACGCGCGCAAGAGGCGGGCGCGGTCAGGGCCGATGTCAACGCTGACGACCTGTTCGTGCTCGCGAGTTCGCTCGCATGGGCTGCCGACTCGAACGGCTACGACCACTCGGACCTCAGGCGACTGCTCACGCTCGTCACCGTCGGCCTACGCTGACTATCGCTGCTACGCCCTGGCGCAGCAGCTACCTCGCGGCGACCGCTACTTCGCAGCGACCTTGGCCGGCGCGGTGGCCTTGGGAGCCTTGACCGGCGCCGCAGCCTTCGTCGCCGTCGCGGGAGCCTCGGCGGGCTTCGGCCGCGACGCGAATTCCTCGAACGCAGCGCGCGGCGTGGTAGCAGCGGCAAGCGAGGCGATGTCTCGACCGAGGAAGAGGTTGACGATCCATCCGACGATCACGCGAAGCTTGCGCTCCCAGGTCGGCATGGCCAGTCCGTGGTAGCCGCGGTGGGCAAACCAGGCCGGAAGCCCCTTGATCGCGAGCTTGCCTGACTGGAAGACGCCGACGCCCAGGCCGAGGCCCGCGACAGCTCCCATGCCCTTGTGGAAGTACTCGCGCGGCTCCTCGCCACGCAAGACGGCCACGACGTTCTTGGCAAGCAGCTTGCCCTGGCGCACGGCGTGCTGGGCGTTCGGAACGCAGTATCCGCCGACGCCACCTCCCGAGAGGTCGGGAACAGCGCTGACGTCACCGGCACCCCAGGCGTCCGGAATGAATTCATCGTCCGTGCCAACGCGCAGGTCCGCGCGGACCCTCAGCCGGCCGCGCTCCTCGATCGGGAGGTCGGTGTTGCGCACAATGCCTGGGTTGGCCATGACGCCCGCCGTCCAGACGATGAGATCGGACGCGAAGCTCTCACCCGTGGAAAGCTCGATGACTCCATCGACGGCGCTCGTGAGCTGGGTCTCGAGGTGGATCTCTGCGCCACGCTGGGCGAGGTTCTTGATCACCCAGTGGCTCGTCGGCAGTGACACCTCCGGCATGATCCGGCCCATCGCCTCGATCAGGTGGAAGTGCGTGTCCTCGAAGGTCAGCTCCGGGTAGTCCTTGAGCAGGGCGCTCGCCAAGGAGCGCAGCTCGGCGAAGACCTCGATGCCGGCGAAGCCGCCTCCGATGACGACGAACGTGAGCAGACGATCCCGCTCCGGCCCTGCCGGAAGGTTGGCCGCCTTGTCGAAGTTCGTGAGGACGCGGTCGCGGATCGCGATCGCCTCTTCGATGTTCTTGAGGCCGATGGCCTGATCCGCGACACCCGGGATCGGGAACGTGCGCGAGACCGCCCCAGCCGTGACGACGACGATGTCGTAGTTCTCTTTCCACGGCTCGCCCACGGGCGGTGTGATGGTCGCGGTCTTGCTCGCGTGGTCGATGTAGGTGACCTTCGCCGTGACGACCCTCGTCTTCTTAAGGTGGGCACGGTGTGCGACGACCGCGTGGCGCGGCTCGATCGACCCGGCAGCAACCTCGGGGAGGAATGGCTGGTAGGTCATGTACGGCAGCGGGTCCACCATGGTGACCTCGGCCTCGCCGTTACGAAGCCACTTCTCAAGCTTCCATGCAGTGTAAAAACCGGCGTAACCACCACCGACGATCAAGATTTTTGGCACAGTGAAAGATCTCCTCGAACGCGTAAGTATGCGAACAATCTACCCCCTGCGAGAGGCTCGCCTGTAATGCAGCCGTGCACCCGCGACGCCGAGCCCCGCCAGCGCCCCGAAACCAACGAAGAGCGCGAATGGAATTCCGAATGAGGTGACGATGCTCCATTGCGGCGCCAGCAGGTCGGCTGCGGCCACGCTGCGGTCCGGCGGAAGTGCCTTGGGTATGGAGGTCGCAGGAGGGTTGATCGGTGCGGATGTCGCACCCTGGGCCGGATCCGCACGGCGATGGATGCGAACCCACTCCTGCAGATCACCCATAGGGTTGGCGGTCACAGGCGCGACCGCCGCCGTGACGGCGGCGTTGGCATCCACCAGTCCGTAGCCATAGATCGGACTCGGCACCTGGCCGACGGCGCGGGCCGTTCTGATCACGCGGTTGATCACGTTCGCCGCATCGAGCTCCGGGTGAGCGGCGCGAACGAGCGCGACGATGCCGGCCACGAGCGGCGTCGCGCCGCTCGTCCCCGCCCACTGCACGTATCCTCCCCCCGGATTCGCGCCCACGAGCTGCTCGCTGGGGGCTGCCACCGCGATCGTGATGCCTTGCGACGACGCATCGAAGCTCGCCTTGCCTGCGCGATCGACGCCGGCAACCGTGAGCACACCGGGGATCGTCGCCGGAGCGCCGACCTCACTTGTGCCACTCCCGCGGTTGCCTGCCGCCGCGACGATGACGACATTGTGCGCAGCGGCGTAGAGGAACGCGGAATCCCAGCTCGGCGGCCAGTCGAGCGTGTTGCGCGTGAGTGACATGTTGATGACGGATGCTCCGTGGTCGACCGCCCAGCGGACGCCGTTCGCGATCTGGTCGTCACTGCTCACTGGCGCGTTCGCCGAGCCAAGCGCGACAGAGACAGAAAGGATCGAGGCGGCCGGCGCCACTCCGATGACGCCGTTGCCCGCTCCGGTGCCCCGCCCCGCGAGCATGGACGCCACCCACGTGCCGTGGCTCGACTCGCTGCCGCCGAGCGGCTTCTGCCCGCTCGCAGCACCGATGCCGGAGACATCCGTGCCCCCGACGACGGCTCCAGCCAGGTCGGGCACGCTCGAGTCGACGCCCGTGTCGATCACCGCGATCGTCACCCCGGCGCCGCGCGTCGTCGCCCACGCGCGCGAAACGCCATAGTCGCTGAGCCAGTACTCCATGCCGCGCACCTGGTCAGCGTGTGCGGCCGTGGCGCCGGCGAGGGCCAGCACGATTCCCGCGGAGACCGCCGTGAGGATGCGCCGGTGCACCCTCATCCTGCCGAGTAGTCCAGGCACTCGCACACCGTCGGCGACCAGTGCGCTCGCTCGAGCGCGAGATCTCCGATCGGGTTCACCCCCGGGCCTGCGGCCAGGGAGTGCGCCGCAAGCGCATGCAGGCACTTGACCCGCACGGGCATGCCTCCCGCTGAGATCCCTTCGATCTCGGGAACAACCGCGATGCTTTCCCGATCAGCCAGGTAGGACTCGTGGGCCTCGGCGTAGCGCTCACGCACATCACTGTCGACAGCGAGCAGTTCGGTGAACTCGTTCATGACCTGCGTGGCCTCGAGATAGGAGAGCGCGGCGGTCGCCGCGGGGTGGCTCAAGTAGTAGAGAGTCGGAAACGGCGTTCCGTCGGCCAGACGCGGTGCCGTCGCGACAACCGTCGGCGCTCCGCACACGCACCGCGCGGCAATGCCGATGACGTTGCGTACCGGCCGGCCGAGCTGCGCAGACAGGATCGCGATGTCGGCGTCGCTCGCCGGGTCAAAGGGTGGCCTCGTCATCGCTTACTTCCCTGGCGCCTGGGTCAGCCCAGCCGTCATAACCGATCCGAAGAGAGAGCCGAGCCAATCGGTGTGCGTGACCTGGATCGTCGTGCTGACCGGCGTCTGGTCGACCGCCTTTGCGGACGGGGCACGATCGTCGATCACGAGGTAGCTCACCTCGCCGGGCATGACGTAGTACAGCCGGTCCCTCGCCTGTGAGCGGATGTAGCTGGGGTCGTTCCAGCGCGCACGGTCGGCCTTGAGCCCGGCGACCTGCGCCGTCTGGGCTTTCACCGCCGCCTGCAGGTCCGTGATCTGCTGGCGCTGTTCGATGAGCACGCGCAGGGTCGGCGCGAGAATCACGACGGCCAGGATCAACAGGCCCATCATGAGCAACGAGAACCCCGAAAAATGGATGCCCCGCAGCCAGCTTCCCGTCGTCGATTCCTTCGTCGCCATCGCGACGGGAACCTGGCGGACGCGAGGCTTGGCCACGGGGCCTCCTGTCAAGAACTAAGCGGTGAAACGGGGGAAAGCGCTGCGACCCGCGTACACCGCAGCCTCGCCCAGCTCTTCCTCGATCCTCAGCAATTGATTGTACTTAGCGACGCGCTCGCTCCTGGCAGGCGCACCGGTCTTGATCTGGCCAGCGTCCGTCGCGACCGCGAGGTCGGCGATGGTCGTGTCCTCTGTCTCGCCGGAGCGGTGCGAGAGGATCGCGGTCATTCCGCTGCGCTGTGCCAGGCTCACGGCATCCAGCGTCTCGGTGAGCGTTCCGATCTGGTTCACCTTGACCAGGATCGAGTTGGCCGCACCCTTGGCGATGCCGTCGGCGAGGCGCTTCGGGTTGGTCACGAACAGGTCGTCGCCGACGAGCTGCACTTTGCCGCCCAGCTCGCCCGTAAGGTGCGACCAGCCGGCCCAGTCGTCCTCGGCCAGCGGGTCCTCGATCGACACGAGCGGGTAGTTGGCGACGAGCTCGGCGTAGTACGCGGAGAGGTCGGCGGCCGCAAGCTCCTTGCCCTCGAAGCGGTAGACGCCGTTCTCGAAGAACTCGGTGGATGCGACATCCAGACCGAGCGCGATGTCGCTGCCCACGGTGAAGCCCGCGTTCCCGATCGCCTCGGAGATCAGGTCGAGGGCCGCGCGGTTGTGTGCGAGCTCAGGGGCGAATCCACCCTCGTCGCCCAGGCCGGTGTTGAGGCCCTTCTGCTTGAGCAGTGACTTGAGGCTGTGGTATGTCTCGACACCCCAGCGCAGCGCCTCTGAGAAGCTTTCAGCGCCGATGGGCAGGATCATGAACTCCTGGATGTCGACACCCGTGTCTGCGTGCGCGCCACCGTTGATGATGTTGAGCATAGGAACGGGCAGCGTGTGCGCGTTCGGGCCGCCGACGTAGCGGAACAGCGGAAGGTCGGCCGAGTCTGCGGCCGCACGTGCAACCGCGAGGCTCACGCCGAGGATGGCGTTCGCGCCGAGTCGCTTCTTGTTCTCGGTTCCGTCGAGCTCGATCATGGCGGCGTCGATGACGCGCTGGTCGGTGGCTTCGAAGCCCTCGATGGCTGGGCCGATCTCATCCAGGACGGCGTCGACGGCCTTGAGAACGCCCTTGCCCTGGTAGCGGGCCTTGTCACCATCGCGCAGTTCGTATGCCTCGAAGGCACCGGTGGACGCGCCGGAGGGAACAGCGGCGCGGCTGACAGTGCCGTCCTCGAGCAGAACCTCGACCTCGATGGTCGGGTTTCCCCGGGAGTCCAGAATCTCGCGAGCGCCTACCGCCTCGATTTGGGCCACAACTATCTCCTTGTTCAATGCGATTGGGGGTGTGAAATCTGTGGGTGATCCGTCGGCCAGTCTACTGACCGGATCAGGCATCCCACCTGACCGGATCGGGGCACCTAGCCGAGCGGCTTGAACTCGAGCGCGGCAGCATCCGTCGTCTCGTTCGTCACGAACGCGAAGCTGCCGAAGCCGCCGGCCGCGGCCCGATCGAGCAGCGCGCTGAGGTTCTTGGTGCGCGTATCGAGGCGAACGCGCTTTCCCTGTGCGATGAGCTCGGTCTTGAGCGTGAGCAGGTCGGCCAGGGGTACCGCCGCGTCGTGAACGAGCACCACGGCATCCGTGCTCGCGTCCGACTCGGTCTCGATCAGGTCGACGATGCGTTCAAAGCCGATCGAGAAGCCACACGCGGGCACCTCGGTGCCGAGGAAGCGGCCGATCATGCCGTCGTAACGCCCGCCTCCACCGACCGAGCTACCGGAACCCGGGTGCGCGATCTCGAAGATCGTCCCTGTGTAGTAACCCATGCCGCGGACGAGGGTCGGATCGAATCGCAGGCGCACGCCCGGAGGGAGAGAGCTGAGCGCGTGCGCGAGCGACTCGAGCCCGGCAACCGCATCCGTGTCGATTCCGTCCGGAAGCACGGAGGCGATCGCCTCGATCGTGAGCTCCACACCGCCCTCGGCGAGGTGCGGTTCGAGGCCGGCGAGGATGCCACCGAGAACGGCAGCGGAGTCCGCGCCTTCGCCGCTCAACTCGGCGACAACGCCCTCGGTGCCGATCTTGTCGAGCTTGTCGATCGAGATGAGCACCTGTCCGTAGCGCGACTCATCGAAGCCGCAATACTCGAGCAGGCCGTTCAGGATGCGGCGATCGTTGATGCGGATCGTGCACCCGTCGAGGCCCAGGGCTTCGAGCGCGGCCGCGGTCGCCGTGATGAGCTCCGCCTCGGCGAGCTGCCCTGCCTCGCCGATGATGTCGATGTCGCACTGCACGAACTGCCGGTATCGGCCCTTCTGCGGGCGCTCGGCACGCCAAACGGGTGCGATCTGGATCGAGCGGAAGACCGGAGGCAACTCGGCCCGGTGGGTTGCGTAAAAGCGCGCGAGCGGGACGGTCAGGTCGAAGCGCAGGCCGAGGTCGGCGAGGCTGAGGATGTCCCCGGTTGCGACGGCGGCCTCGAGGTCCTCGGTGTCGAGTCCACGACGCAGCACGCTGAATGCGAGCTTCTCGTTGTCGCCGCCGAGTCCGGAATGCAGCCGCGCGACATCCTCGACCACGGGCGTTTCGATCTCGTCGAACCCGTGAGCGGCGAAATTGCGGCGGATGACGCCGAGTGCATGCTCGCGCTTTGCCTTCTCGGCGGGGAGGAAGTCGCGCATTCCGCGGGGAGGAGTTACATCACGAGCCATGCAGCGATTCTTTCATCACTCTCAGCGCGGATTGGGAATAGTAAGGTGGCCCAGGCGACTTGGACCCTGTGTGCGATATATAGGTGAAACCCGATGACAACGAATGACGCTATCCGGGGAGGCGTTGGGCTGCGCTCTGAGCGTGGGCCTATCCTGCTCGCAGTAATGGTCGCGAACTCGCTTGTGGCACTCGACTCGACGATCATCGCGACCGCGGTGCCTGCCGTCGTCAAAGACCTCGGCGGTTTCAGCCAGTTCCCCTGGCTCTTCTCGATCTACCTGCTTGCCCAGGCCGTATCCGTACCGATCTACGGCCGCCTGTCCGACGTGGTCGGACGCAAGCCCATCATGCTCGTCGGCATCGGCCTCTTCCTCGTCGGTTCCGTGCTCGCCGGATTCGCCTGGAGCATGCCGGCGCTCATCGTGTTCCGCGTCATCCAGGGCCTCGGCGCCGGAGCGGTCCTGCCCATGAGCATGACGATCACGGCCGACATCTACTCACTCAAGGAGCGGGCGAAGGTGCAGGGTTACCTGGCGAGCGTGTGGGGCATTTCCTCCGTCGTTGGGCCGACGCTCGGTGGTGTCTTCTCGGACTACCTCACCTGGCGCTGGATCTTCTTCGTCAACGTTCCGCTGAGCTTGATCGCCGCGTTCATCCTTATCCGCAACTTCCGTGAGTCCGTCACCCGGAGCGAGCAGAAGATCGACTATCCAGGAGCCATCCTGCTCACCGTGGGAACGACGCTCCTGATCCTCGGCCTGCTCGAGGGCGGGCAGTCGTGGGCCTGGAACTCGGTCTGGAGCATCGGGATCTTCGTGGCGGCCGCGGTCTTGATCATCGCGTTCGTGCTCGTGGAGCAGCGCGTGAAGCAGCCGATCCTGCCGCTCTGGGTCTTCAAGCGGCGCGTGCTCGTCGCGAGCAGCATCACCTCGGTCGCGGTCGGTGCCATCGTGCTCGGCCTCACCTCGTACGTGCCCACCTTCAGCCAGGAAGTGCTCGGGGCGTCGGCGGTTCTCGCCGGATTCGCTCTCGCCGTACTCACGATCGGTTGGCCGATCGCCGCGGCGCAGGCCGGGCGGCTCTACCTGCGGTTCGGCTTCCGCACCACCTCGCTGATCGGCAGTGCGATTGTGGTCGTCGGAACTCTACTCATGCTCACACTCGGTGCGCATTCACAGATCTGGGAAGTCGCACTGTTCAGTGTGATTATCGGTTTTGGCATGGGTTGGACGGCAGTGCCGACGCTCATCGCTGCGCAGACCAGCGTCGGCTGGAGCGAACGAGGCGTTGTCACCGGCAGCAACATGTTCGCCAGGTCCATGGGTAGCGCGATCGGTGTCGCCGTGTTCGGCGCGATCGTCAACGCGTCGACCGGAACGTCGGGCAACGCGACCCCTTCACCCGTCCAGCTGACGGCGGCGATGCACCTCGTGTTCATCACCATCGCGGCGCTGGCTGTCGTGATGCTCGTGGCCGTCGCGTTCATGCCGGCTCACCGACCGGATGCCGCCCCAGCGACGCCGGGCGAGGATGCCGCCACCGACGCCGAATCCGTCGGTACCGGCACGTCTCCGGTGACGGTCGCCGTCGACTTCTAAAGGCGGTCGCCTCGGCCATGTGAGTGGTCGGTCGTGGAGCTGTAGTCTGAGCGCGGAAGTCCGCATTCGACCGGAGGTGCCACGACGTGAGCGATGGCATCCGCGTCAGTGGACTGCAGCGGTCCTTTCGTGACATTCACGCCCTGCGTGACGCGTCGTTCGAGGCGCAACCCGGCTCGATCACGGCACTCGTCGGGCCGAACGGGGCCGGCAAGACGACGCTTCTGCTCATGCTCGCGACCCTGCTCGCGCCCGACGCTGGCGAGATTCGCGTCGCCGGGTTCGATCCGGTGAGGGAGCCAGCGCAGGTGCGCATGCGCATGGGCTGGATGCCGGACATCCTCGACTCGTGGGCTGCGCTCAGCGTTCGCACGACGCTCGAGATCACGGGCCGGATGTACCACCTGGACAAGCGCGCCGCCGCCGAGCGCGCCACCGAACTCATCGACCTCGTTTCCCTCGAGCCGCACGCCGGGCAGCCGACCCGCGTCCTCTCGCGAGGCCAAAAACAACGCCTGAGCCTGGCCAGGGCGCTCGTCCACGACCCGAGCGTGCTGCTGCTCGACGAGCCCGCCTCCGGGCTCGACCCTGCCGCCAGGGTCCGGTTGCGCCTGCTTTTGAAGAGGCTTGCGTTCGACGGGAAGACCATCCTCATCTCGAGTCACGTGCTCTCCGAGCTGGATGAGGTCGCCGACGCGGCCGTCTACCTCGACGAAGGCCGCACGGCGAGCGCCGAGGCCGTCGCGCGGGCGAAGGAACGTCTGCGAACATGGCGCATCCGGGCCCTCCACCCCGATCGGCTTGCCACCACCCTGGCCGCGTCGGAAGAATACGCCGGCCGGATCAGCATCGACAATCTGGGCACGCTGGTCGCCGTCGCGGGTGAGCGTGAGGCGGCCGCCCTCCTCACCGCGCTCATTGCCGAGGGCGTCGAGATCACCTCGTTCGCGCCAGCGGTGGGCGATCTCGAGCACACGCTCCTCGACCTGAGCGGGAGTGGCGCATGAGACTGTACCTGACGGGCGTCGGCACCATTCTCGGACTCGAGCTCCGCCAGCGGGTGCGTGGCGTCTCCTGGTACGTGCTTCTCGGCGTGTTCGTCACGCTCGTCGGCGCCGTCACCCTGCTGCTCTGGCTCGCCTCGGGCGGCAGGGATTCCGGCGGCTGGCTCTACTCGCTCATCGTGTATTTCGTCCTGCTGCTCGGAACCCTCATCACGCCCGCGCTCAGCGGCAACGCGATCAACGGCGAGCGGGATGCCGGCACGCTCGCGACAACGCAGGTCACGCTCATCAGGACGAGCCAGCTCGTGCTCGGCAAATTCCTGGCGGCGTGGGTGAGCTCGCTGGCTTTCCTGGCCGCATGCATCCCGTTCATCGTCGTCGCCGTGCTCCTCGGAAACCTCTCCGCGCTCACGATCGCGACGTCGACACTCGTGCTCGCGGCCGAACTCGGATTCGTCGCCGCGATCGGAGTCGGCCTCTCCGGAATCGTGACGCGTCCGCTGTTCTCTGTCACCCTCACCTACCTCGTGGTCGCGGCGCTGAGTGTCGGGACGCTCATCGCGTTCGGACTCCTCGGAGCCGTAACCAGGTCCGAAGTACAGCTGTCGACCATCGACCTCTCGGCCGCGACCTACGACGAAACGACCGGCATCCCATCCAGCACGGTGTGTGCACCACCCGTCGTCAGCGTCTACACCGTGCAGCGGTTTGATCCGTATTGGGGGATCCTCGCCGCGAATCCGTACGTCATCATTGCGGATGCCGCACCCGGTTCATTCACGACGAACGGCGCTCCGAACGACCTGTTCAGCGCCGTGTCGCTCGGCGTGCGTACGGCACAACGGGCGCCAGACCTTGCGGTCGTTGACAACATCTGTGAGGCGGCTACGACGGGCGGAGCGATTCCGAGCGATGCCCCATCAGCGCGCGAAATCTACGACTCGGCGGTTCCGTCGTGGTTCGTCGGGCTGGGGATCCAGCTGCTGCTCGCCACCGGCGCACTGACCTGGGCCTGGTCGCGGACGCGAACGCCCGCGAAGCGACTCGCCACGGGTAGCCGCGTCGCCTGACTGTCGGCGGCCGGATCGGCAGCGTCGCCGGATCGGCGTCGGCCGGTCGTCGGTCGTCGGTCGTCGGTCGGCGGTCGGCCGAGCGTCAGTCGGGAAGCGAAGCTTCCTGCCTGGGCATCCCGATGATGCCGGCATCCGCCGTCTCTGATTCGGCCACTCGGATCTCGCCCTGCAGATCGCGAAGCGTGGTCCGCAGTGCGCGTTCGGCGTCGAGGCCGCGCGCCTTCGCAGACGCCACGATCGCGAGTAGCAGAGGTCCGAGCTCGTCCTCGCTGGCAACCTCGATCGCGCCGACCTCCTCCTCGGGCAGCATGCCGATCTTCTGCGCCCGGCCGATGAGCTTGTCCGCGAGCGCAAGCGAGGGCATCCCCTGCGGGATCCCATCGAGCACGCTCGTGCGACCCGGCTTCTCGCGGCGCTTGAGATCGTCCCAGAATTCCATGACGGCATCCGGTGTCTCCGCGACGCGATCGCCGAAGACGTGCGGATGCCGCCCGACCATCTTCGCCGTCATCTGCGCGGCGACATCCTGGATGTCGAAGTCCTCACCCGGCGTGTGCGCGGCGATATCGGCGTGGAAGAGCACCTGGTACAGCACGTCGCCGAGCTCCTCCATGAGGTCGTCGCGATTGCCCGACTCGATGGCATCGACCAGCTCGTACGTTTCCTCGATCAGGTACTGCACGAGCGACTCATGGCTCTGGTCGGCATCCCACGGGCATCCGCCAGGCCCACGCAGCCTCGCCATGACCGCGACGAGCTCGTCGAGCTGGGTCGGTGCCGGGGCGGTCGGGCCGGATGAGAAGCTGACGTCGGACATATGGCCTCCATTTCGCGCCATCCCATCCTCTCACCACGGACACGCTGCCTCGCCAGATAGCCTCGTTCCGTGAGTCTTATCCGATCCGAACGCACCGCAGCAGGACTCCTCCTCGGGGCGGCGGCCCTCGG
The DNA here is from genome assembly GCA_030841285.1 of Microbacteriaceae bacterium. Classification (GTDB taxonomy): domain Bacteria; phylum Actinomycetota; class Actinomycetes; order Actinomycetales; family Microbacteriaceae; genus JAUZGC01. Next base: position 2,358 of record JAVECW010000014.1, on the reverse strand, counting down.
ACTCCTCCTCGCCAACACGCAGGTCGGGCCGGCGTTGATGGACCTGCAACATCTGACGCTGGGCGTGACGGGTACGAGCCTGACCGTCGGGCACTGGATCAGCGACGGCCTGCTCGCCATCTTCTTCTTCATCGTCGCGGTCGAGCTCAAGCACGAGCTGGTCGTGGGCGAGCTCCACGGAGTACGGAGGGCGTTGCATCCCGCCATCGCCGCGATCGGCGGTGTCCTCGTTCCTGCCGGCATCTACCTCGCCCTAACCTCGGGAAGCCGCTACCACCAGGGCTGGCCCATTCCGACCGCCACCGACATCGCCTTCGCGCTCGGCGTGCTCGCGGTCTTCGGCCGCGGTCTGCCGAACCGGATCCGCGTGTTCCTGCTCGCTCTCGCGGTGCTGGATGACCTCATCGCGATCCTGATCATCGCGGTCTTCTTCACGGCGAACCCGAACCTGATGATGCTCGCGCTTGCCGTGGTCACCGCGATCGCGTTCGCGCTGCTCAGCCGCCTGCTGAGAGGCCAGCTGCGGATCCCGATCGGCGTGCTGATGGCGCTCCTGGCCGGGCTGACCTGGTGGCTGGTCTACCAGTCCGGCGTGCACGCGACGATCGCGGGCGTCGTGCTCGGACTGGTCATGGCGCGCCAGCCGGCGCGCCGGGTCACGCATGTGCTCGAGCCGTGGTCGAACGGGCTCGTCCTCCCCCTGTTCGCGTTCTCGGCAGCCCTCGTCGTGATTCCGCAGGTGGCGCCGACCCAGCTTGCTGCGCCGTTCTGGGGCATCCTGGTTGCTCTGCCAGTGGGGAAGCTGCTCGGCATCACGCTCGGCGGCTGGCTCGGCTCATTCCTCGGGCATCCGCAGGGCAAGTCCAGGCTCACGTTCGCGAGCCTGGTCGTGGTGGCGGCGCTCGGTGGTGTCGGGTTCACGGTCTCGCTCCTGATGAACGAGCTCGCGTTCGCCCGATCGCCAGAAGTCCACGACGAAGGGACTCTCGCCGTGCTGCTCGGATCGGGAATCTCCATCGTTGTCGCGGCGATCCTCGTCAGCCTCCGCGCACGCCACTACCGCAGGCTGCGGCCGGTTTAGCGAGCGGGTGCGCCGACGCCGGTGACACCGTGGTCGGCTCCTGCGCCTGGAAGCCAGCGCAGGGACGAAGGCCCGGAGGTCACCGACCTCGTCTCGATGCCGATCTCGTCTCGGTGCCGACTTCGTCTCCGTGCCGCGCTGGCAACTCAGGCTGGATCGGAGTGATTCGTGCCGCATCAGCCGGTTTGGGCCGGTTTCGGCTCCAATCCTGCCGATCCAGCCTGAGTTGCCAGCAGGCGGGCGCGACAGGAGTGCCGGGGGTCTCGATACGCGCGCTTCGCGCACTACTCGACCAACACAAAGCGCGCGCTTCGCGTGCTACTCGACCAATTGTCAGACCGTCCGTAGCACCTGATCGTCCCCCGAGGCTTGTTCGATCGAGCCCCGGCTAGCCAGCCACCGGAGCTAATCGGCCCGGCTCGGTAGCATGAAACGCATGTCCATCAAACTTGAGAACGTCGGCATCGCCGTTCGCGACCTCGAAGCAACGATCTCTTTTTTCACCGACCTCGGTCTCACGGTGGTCGGCCGTGACACGGTCAGTGGTGAGTGGACCGACACTGCCGTCGGCCTTGATGGCAACCATGCCAACATTGCGATGCTCCAGACGCCGGACGGTCACGGTCGCCTCGAGCTCTTCGAGTACATCCACCCCAAAGCGATCGAGTCGAAGCCCACTCGTCCCAACGAGATCGGCATGCACCGCGTCGCCTTCTCCGTCGACGACATCGACAAAGCCCTCGAGATAGCCGCGAGACACGGATGCCGTCCGCTTCGCGGCGTGGCGACCTATGAGGACGTCTACAAGCTTGCATACGTCCGCGGTCCCAGCGGCATCATCGTGATGCTCGCCGAGGAACTGAAGAAGAACTCGTCAGAGCTGTAAGTCTGTCCAGCAGGCCATCACCCGCAGCGCCGTCGTCCTCAAACGCCGTGATCGCCTGGACCCAAGCATTGTCAGACACGCTCTAGGCCGGCGGCACCTCGGCGGGCACCGGTGCGGGGAAGATCGCGCCCAGCAGGTCGCCGACCCAGGCGATCAGCTCCGCGTCCTCGGCGTCGCCGTCGAAACTCGGAAGCGGCACTGTGATCGCCCCCTGCTGCGCGAGATAGCGCGAGCCAGGGTACATCCGCTGCAGGCGCACCTGGATCGAGTCGGCGAGCTCGGCCGGCGCCACGCGCAGTTTCGTGCCCATCGCCACGACCTCGCTGAGCCCGGCCTTCTGCGCCGCCAATCGTAGGCGGGACACCGCGATGAGGTTCTGCACCTGCGCGGG
>JAVECW010000158.1 GCA_030841285.1 Microbacteriaceae bacterium | reverse complement strand
CGCACTGCTGCGCTGACGGGCCGCGACGTGATTCGCATGCGTGGCGGGCGTGCCAAGCTGTGAGGGTGCGCGAACCGGCGAACTCGGCGCGCGTCTGCGATCTTCCGGAGGTGCAATATGAGCGTTGTCGTTGTGGGAAGTGCCAATCTCGACCTGGTGTACCGGGTCGAGCGCATCCCCGGCCCGGGGGAGACCGTGCTGGCCAGCGGATACGAAAGCAACCCGGGCGGCAAGGGCAACAACCAGGTGATTGCTGTCGCGCGAGCGGGCGCGCCCGTGACGTTCGTCGCCGCACTTGGCCGCGACAGCGCCGCGGATGAGATCGTCGCGAGCCTCGACGCATCCGGAGTAACGCAGTTGCTGCGGCGCGTGGACGCGCCAACCGGGACGGCGCTCATCACGGTCGACCAGAGCGCGGAGAACAGCATCGTCGTCAACTCGGGCGCGAACGCTCGACTCCGCGACCTCGACGCGGGCGAGCGGGCCGCCATCGTGCAGGCCGACCTGCTCCTGGTGCAGCTCGAGACCCCGCTGGAGACCGTGATCGAAGCCGCGGCGGTGGCGCGCGAGGCCGGAACGACCGTCGTGCTCAACGCGGCGCCGATCCGATCGCTCCCGACCGAGCTGCTCGAGAGCGTGGATCTCCTGATCGTGAATGAGCACGAGGCCGCGCAGCTCGCCCGCGGCGTGCACCCAGGGATCGAGATTCCCGACACGGTGCACACGGCGGATGCCGCTCGCATCGCCGACGTTCTCACCGCTCTTGGCGTCGCCGTGATCGTCACGCTCGGAGCCGACGGCGCCCTGGTCTCGGTTCCTGGTGAGCCTGCGGCTCACGTTCCCGGCATCCGGGTGAAAGCCGTCGACACGACCGGCGCGGGCGATACCTTCTGCGGTGCTCTGGTCGCGGCGCTCGATGCCCGCGCGAGCGAGGGCGCCGATCGGCGCAGCAGGCCGGAGCTCGACACGCTCGTTCGCGCAGCAGAGTTCGCTACTGTCGCGGCCGCGCTCTCGGTTCAGCGTGCGGGGGCCGTTCCCTCGATCCCGACCCTCAAGGAGATCAAGACTTTCCGCTTCGCGAGCTGATGTCGCTGCGCCCTGCGCCGCTGCTTTGCGCGTCGCGGGGCACGCGATTCAGCGCCGGCTCAGTTCGCGTCGATGCGTCCGAGCAGCCGCCAGACCGCGCGCGTTAGATCGGGGTGATCGAGCGCGATTCGGCGGAGCACTTCATATTCGAAGGTCGCCAGATGGGACGGATTGGTCGACGGATGGTGCGCACGTGCGCGGATCCCCCGGAGATCATGCGCTTCGATGCTCTCGTCACGCAGCCTGTCCACGACGTGCTCGTCGACGCTAGGCAACCCGGGGATGAACTCCCACGGGTCCTCGCCGAGGCGGCATCGCTGTTCGATGACAGCCGCAAGTTCGTCTCGTGCCTGCTGGCGCAGCACCTCGAGACTGGTCGGTACGCGTCCCGTCAAACTGTTCCTCCCTGAGGCTCGCGGTCATCGTTCCTCCACCCTACGTCGACCGCGCTGACTCCCGGCGATCCTGTGCATCGTTCCCATGGGGTTCTCGGCGATCCTGTGGATAGTTCCCACAGGGCTCATGGTGAACCGCCATCCTATTGGCCATGCCAACACCCGACGACCTGCGTGAGCCAGCTCTCGACGAATCGCGGAAGCCCAGCTTCCAGGAATCACGGAACAGTCCTCTGCTTACGGATGCCGATATCGAGGAGCGTTTCAGCGGGCTCATCGGGCGCGCCTGTCGAAAGCAGCTCTGGGGATCATTTCTCGATGACAATCAGCTGCAGCAGAAGCTCCTCATTCCCATCGACGGGCTGCCTGATCTCCCAGACGAAGAGGGTGCGCACAAGCTGATCAGGGCACTGTCGGAGATTCTGCGGATGCAGGGCGCCCGCTCGCTCATTCTTGTGTGGGAACGCCCTGGTGGGTCCGCGCTCCTCCGCGCTGATCTGGGTTGGGTTCGGACGCTCAGCGCGGCGTGCGAGCGCCAGAGCGCGCCGTTGCGTGCGCTGCTTCTGAGTCACGACGACGGGGTGCGTTGCCTGGCTCAGGTCGACTATCGCACTCGTGACTATTCTTTCCCGCGCGTGCATGGCTCTTCCGCGCGGGCAGGGTTCTAGCGACGAGTGGCGGCAACTACCGTCGGTGGGGTGGGGCTATTCCACCCGCGCCAGTAGGAACGAGTTGAGCTGCCCGGCCAGCGCCGCATTCACCGCGAACTCCTGCCCGTCAAGGCTGCGGATCGGCGCCGCCTGGCGCACGCTCGAGACCAGCCAGAGGGCATCCGCCTCGTCGAGTCTGTCGGCCGCCACCATCTCATACGCCGTCTCGAAGCCGCGCGCCGTGAAGAACTCGAATACGCTCGCCTGCGTCGTCCCAGCGAGGATGCCCTGGTCGGTCTGCGGCGTCACGATCCGATTGCCGAACCTGGCGATGACGTTCGAGGTCGGGCCTTCGAGCGCGTAGCCATCCGAACTCACGAAGATCACGTCATCCGCCCCACGACGCGCCGCCTCGCGCAGCGCGGCCCGATTCACCGCGTACGACAGCGACTTGGCGCCCTGCAACAGCCACGGCGACGTTTGCGCCACATCGTGCCGGTAGCCACGATCCAGCCTGACAACGCGGATGCCGTGACGGCGGGCCGCGCTGAAGTCCTCGACCTCGTCCACGTAAACCCATCCGGTGGGGACGCCGGTGCCCTCGACCCCGCGGGTCATGATGATCTTCGCGAAGAGCTCTGGTGATCGCCCGGATTCGCCCTCATGCGCCGCGATCGCGGCAAGCACGGCCTGCCGCCAAACAGTGCGATTGGGCTCCGGCATGTCCATCAGCCCGGCCGAGTTCGAGAAGCGCACGAGGTGCGGCTCCAGAGCTTGCGGATGTCCCTCCGCCACGCTGATCGTCTCGAAGATTCCGTCGCCACGGGTGACGCCGAGATCCATGACGTTGAGCTGCGGCGCGGTCGCGATGGCCTGCACGAATCCCGCATCCTCGGCAGGAGGTGAGGCCAGAACCGGGCGCGTGACGAGGAAGAGGGTTGGGGTGCTCATGGTCTATTGTCGCGACTCAGTCAACTTCGTGCGAGATCCGGAACTCCGTGTCGCCGGCCGGGTCGCGATCAGACACCGTCACGGATGTGACATCCGCACCGTGCGGTCCGGACTCGAGCCACGCGAGCATGGTTTCGACGGATGTCTCATCGCCCTCGATCTCGACCTCGACCGACCCGTCTTTCCGATTGCGCGCAAACCCGCTGATGCCGAGCCTGGAGGCTTGCCCACCAGCGCTGTAGCGGAACCCCACACCCTGCACGCGGCCCTGGATGACAGCTCGCCGACGGATCATGTCACCATTGTCCCCCCGCTGGAGAGTCGGGCGGGATTTGTGTGATCGGATGCCGCGACGGTGGGCTACGTGGCCGCCACGGCTTACGCGGCCGACGCGGCCGGCTGCAGAGGCGCGTCGGCGTCGGCGGCCCATTCGTTGAGCGAGCCGTCGTAGATGGCGACGTCGGTGCGGCCGAGCATCGCCAGGACGAGCGCATCGGCCGCCGCCGTGATGCCGCCACCGCAGTACGTGACGATCCGGCTCGGGTCTTCGATGACATCCGCAAAGGACGCGCGGAGATCGTCGAGCGGGAGGAGCGCGTTCGTCTCGCGGGAGACCAGTCGACTCGCTGGCACGTTGACGCTGCCAGGGATGTGGCCGAGGCGTGGGCGCTGGCCGGCTTCACCGGCGAATTCCTTCGGTGGGAGCGCGCAGATCAGGGTTGCCTCGACCGTTCCATCGAGCATGGATTGGATGTCGGCCTTGTCGACCCAGAACTCGGTGTGCTCGGTCGCGGTGAACGCGGCATCCGAGCGCGGCTCCAGGTACCCGAATTCGATGGGGCGATCTTCGGCGGTCCACTTTGCCAGGCCACCGTCGAGCACGGCGACACGCTCGTAGCCGAACGCGCGGAAGAGCCACCAGATTCGGGCTGCCCATTGTCCGACGGACGAGTCGTACACGACCACCGTGGTCTCGTTGTCGACACCGACGGATGCCGCGGCAGCTTCGAACTGTGCCGCGTTCGGACGTGTGAAGACGAACGGGCCGGTCGGATCGCTGAAGACCTCGAGGATGTCGGCGAAGACGGCGCCCGGAACGTGGCCGGAGATGAGGTGCTGGTCGAGCCCGCTCAGCCAGGAATACGAACCGTCGGGGCGGGGCGCCTGCAGCACTGTCGCGTCGAGGATGACGAGGCGGTCGGAGCCGAGGTGATCGGCAAGCCATTGCGTTGAGACGGTCGGGCCGACAAGCGCGGGGGCGGCCAGCGGGAGGGCGGACGAGGTCGCGGATGAGTTACTCACGAACCCACGGTAGCCAGCGGAACTGTGCAACGTCTATGACTATGCAACAGGGAGTAATGCGGGAAAGCATCCCGCACGCGGGCGTATGCTGCGTGACCATGGACTGGTCGACGTTCTACAAATGGCAGGCCGGGCGCGAGCTGCGCGCGACCTTCCTGACGGGGCTCGAGGCGCTGGGGGACCGCGCGCCCGGTTTCGCGATCGACCTGGGTTGCGGGGACGGCCTTGAGACGAAGGAGCTCATCAGGCGCGGATGGCGCGTGCTCGCAATTGATTCCGAACCTGGGGTCGACGAACGGGTGCGTGCCGCGGTCGGCGCGGATGATGTCCTCGGGTCGGATGGTGCCCCGGCTCTCGAGATCTGGCAAAGCGACTTCGCGGAGATCCATGAACTCCCGGCTGCGGATTTCGCCTACGCCGGCTTTTCGCTTCCGTTCTGCGACGCCTCGCACTTTCCATACCTCTGGGCAGACATCCGCGATTCGCTGCGGCCGGGCGCCGTGTTCGCCGGCGAGCTTTTCGGGCCAGACGACGAGTGGTTCGGCCGACCGGGCATGAACTTCCACAGCCTGGCGGGCGTCGAAGCGATGCTCGACGGACTCGAGGTGATCCAGCTCATCGAGGACAACCAGCCCGGCCGATCCTTCGAGGGCCCCAAGCATTGGGACGTCTTCCACATCGTCGCCCGCGCCGCGAGTCCGAACTAACGGCGGGCCCGACCCAGCCGCGGGCCGAACTAACGGAGCGTCTTGCGTGCCGTGATCTGGCCGGTGTCGAAGCCCAACAGGTGCAGGCCACCATTGAAGCGTGCGTGCTCGATCTTGATGCAACGATCCATGACGACCGTGAGGCCCTTGGACTCCCCGTACTCCGCGGCTTCCTGGTTCCAGATGCCGAGCTGCACCCAGATCGTGGGTGCGCCGATCGCGACGACGTCGTCGATCACGCTCGGGATGTCGCTTGCCTTGCGGAAGACATCCACGATGTCCGGCACCTCAGGCAGCGACGCGAGGTCCGGGTAGGCTTTCTGGCCCAGGATCTCGTCGGCGTTCGGGTTCACGAAGTACACCCGGAAGTCGCTCGACTGCTGCAGGTATGTGCCGACGAAGTAGCTTGAACGCGCCGGGTTGGGCGATGCGCCGACGATCGCGACCGACTTCGCGCTGCGCAGGATCTTCAGGCGCTCCTTGGCGTCAGGGCCGATCCAGGTGCGCTGCGACTTGAGCATCTTCGCGAGCGGTGAATTGGCCGGAAGCGCGCAACTGAGTCCGTTGACCAGCTGAACCTCGGCGAGTTCGGTGACCGTGTCCGTTGCCGTCATTACTTGCCCTCCACTGCCTGCGCGAGCGCCTGGCCGAGATCATAGATGATGTCATCAACGTCCTCGATGCCCACACTAATCCTGACCACGCCTGGGAGAACGCCCGCGTCCAGAAGCTGCTGCTCGCTGAGCTGCGCGTGCGTCGTCGACGCCGGGTGGATCACGAGGGTCTTCGCGTCACCGATGTTGGCCAGGTGGCTGGCGAGGTTGACCGACTCGATGAACTTCTGGCCGACCGCTCGACCGCCCTTGACGACGAAGCTGAAGACGCTGCCTGCGCCCTTGGGCAGGTACTTCTGCGCGCGGTCGTGGTGCGGATGCGCGGGCAGGCCCGCCCAGTACACGGCCTCGATGCGCGGATCGGCATCGAGCCACTCCGCCACGACGCGGGCGTTGTCGATGTGGGCCTGGATGCGGTACGGAAGCGTCTCGACGCCCTGGGCGAGCAGGAAGGCCGAGTGCGGCGCGAGGGACGGTCCGATGTCGCGCAGCTGCTCGGCCCGCAGGCGCGTAAGGAAGGCGTACTCGGCGAAGTTGCCCGACCACTCCAGGCCGCCATACGACGGAACCGGCTGGCCGAACAGCGGGAACTTCTCGCTGTGCCAGTCGAAGCGGCCGGATTCCACGACGACGCCGCCGAGGGTCGTGCCGTGGCCGCCGAGGAACTTGGTCGCCGAGTGGATGACGACGTCTGCGCCCCACTCGAACGGACGGTTGAGATACGGCGTCGCGATCGTCGAGTCGATGATGAGCGGGATGCCGGCCGCGTGCGCGACCTCGGCGAGACCCTCGATGTCGGCGATCTCGCCGGACGGGTTCGCGATCGTCTCGGCGAAGATGAGCTTGGTCTTGTCGGTGATGGCAGCCGCGTAGTCGGCTGGATCCGAGCTCTGGATGAACGTGGTTTCCACCCCGAAGCGCCGCAGCGTCACGTCGAGCTGGGTGATCGACCCGCCGTACAGGTTCGCGGATGCCACGATGTGGTCGCCGGCACCCGCCAGCGAGGCGAACGTGATGTACTGCGCGCTCAGGCCACTCGCCGTGGCGACAGCGCCGAGTCCGCCCTCGAGGCTCGCGATGCGCTCCTCGAACGAGGCGACGGTCGGGTTGGAAAGCCGCGAGTAGATATTGCCGTACTTCTGCAGGGCGAAGCGCGCAGCGGCATCCGCGGTGTCATCGAAGACGAAAGCACTCGTCTGGTAGATCGGCAGCGCGCGAGCGCCGGTCACGGGGTCGGGGATGTTGCCCGCGTGGATTGCACGCGTGCGGAAGCCATATTCGCGATCTGCCATCCTTCCAAGCTACCCGAGCGTCAGGAGTGCGGCGTGCACGCCCGTAACAGACCGCAACCCGGTTGTGCGTGCGGCGGGCTCAGCTCGTCGGCGTCGAGAGCCAGACGGCGCCGAGTGAGAGCGCAGCAACGAGCACCCAGGAAAGCAGCCCGACGACGAGCGCACGCCATCCGGTTCCGACGAGAGTGCGCAGCCGCACCGCCGAGCCGAGGCCGAAAAGCGCCATGGCGAGAAGTGCCGTCTGCAGGGTGTTCGCGTCGTTCAGCACCACAGTCGGGATGGGCAGGAACGTGCGCAGCAGCATCGCGACGATGAACCCGGCGACGAAGAGCGGGACGATGGGCGGGCGCTTGGCCGTCGGGTCGGGGTCTTCCTGGCGCCGGCGCTCCACGATGGATGCGATCGCAACGATGGGCGCGAGCGTAAGCACACGCGTGAGCTTGACGACGACGGCGACGGCGAGCGCGGCCGAGCCGGCGATCTGCGCGGTCGCGACGACCTGGCCGACATCGTGCACACTCGCGCCGACCCAGTGCCCGAATTGCACATTGTTGAGCCCGAACGGATGCCACAGCACCGGCAGCACGAAGATTGCGAGCGTCCCGCAGAGCGTGACGAGAGCGACGGGGGTCGCGGTCTCCTCATCCTTCGACTTGACCACCCCGCTCATCGCGCCGATCGCGGACGCGCCACAGATCGAGAATCCCGTTGCCACGAGCAGGGGCTGGTGGCCGGGCAGCCGGAAGAGGCGCCCGAGCCACAGGGTGCCGAAGAAGGTCACGACGACGATCGCGACAGTGGTCAGGATCGTGACCCAGCCGAGTCTCGCGATGTCGATGAGGCTCAATTGGAGGCCGAGCACCACGACGCCGATGCGCATGAAACGCTTGGCCGCCACCGAGATTCCGGGGCCGAGAACTCCGGTCAGCACAGGTCGCGCGAACGGCAACTGGCCGACGATGATGCCCAGCACGACTGCCGCGGTGAGCAAGGGCACCGCGGGGACGAGCCAATGGATCGCCCAGGCCACGAGCGCGGCAGCTGCGGCGGCAGCCACACCGGGCAGCCAGGGGAGAGTAGAGGTCGGCGTGGAGGTGCGCGGTGCAGAAGACATCGCGACCTATTCTCGCCGACCAAACCTGAGCGCGCGACTTGAGCGCGACCGTGACCCCGCTACGGAGGCGCCCACTGGGCACGCCACGAGGCGAACGGCGCTCGCGGCGAAGCGAACGAACGCCAGCTAGCGGTTGCGCAGCTGGGCGACCATGGGACAGTCGAACGGATCTCGCGCGGCGAGTCCGACCCGGTTCAGGTAGTCGATCACGATCCGGTACGACGTGACGAGCTTCGTCTCGGTGTACAGGATGTCGTGCGCCTCGCAGTACTCACGCACGATCTCCTGCGCCTTGCGCAGGTGAGGGCGCGGCATGTTCGGGAA
>JAVECW010000119.1 GCA_030841285.1 Microbacteriaceae bacterium | reverse complement strand
GACATGGGAGCGCAACTTCGGGTCTACCGGCAGAAGATCAAGTCTGCCCAGACGACCAAGAAGATCACTCGGGCCATGGAGCTGATCTCCGCCTCACGCATCCAGAAGGCGCAGGCGAGGGTGGCAGCATCCACGCCATACGCGCGTGCGATCACGCGCGCCGTGTCCGCGGTGGCAACGTACTCGAACGTCGATCACGTTTTGACGACGGAGCCGGAGAAGATCGAGCGTGCAGCGATCGTCATCTTCTCTTCCGACCGCGGACTCGCCGGGGCGTTCAACTCGAACGTGCTCAAGGAGTCGGAGCAGTTGGCCGAGCTGCTGCGCGGCCAGGGCAAGGATGTCGTCTACTTCCTCGTCGGTCGCAAGGCCAACGCGTACTTCTCGTTCCGTCGTCGCGCCTCAGAGCGTGTGTGGATGGGTGGCACGGACGCGCCCGAGTTTGAGACGGCCAAGGAGATCGCCGACGCGGTGCTCGAGTCCTTCCTGCGCGACGCGTCGGATGGCGGCGTCGATGAGATCCACGTCGTGTACAACCGCTTCGTGAACATGTTGACTCAGGTTCCCGAGGTCGTCCGCCTCCTGCCGCTCGAGGTTGTCGAAGGCGTCGAGGAACCGGGCGAACACGCGATCCTGCCGCTTTACGAGTTCGAGCCGGATGTCGAAACGGTGCTGGATTCGCTGCTCCCGGTCTACATCGAGAGCCGCATCTTCAACGCCATGCTGCAGTCGGCTGCGTCCAAGCATGCCGCGACGCAGAAGGCCATGAAGTCGGCGAGCGACAACGCAGACAAGCTCATCCGCGACTACACGCGCCTCGCGAACAACGCGCGCCAGTCCGAAATCACCCAGCAGATTTCCGAGATCGTTGGTGGGGCCGATGCACTGTCCTCAGCCAATAAGTAATACGTTTCTGTACAGACAGAGAAGAGAAGAGCAATGACACCGACCGCAACCGCCGATTCACAGGCTGCGACCGAGTCGACCGTTGGAGCCGTGGGCCGCATTGCCCGCGTCACCGGCCCTGTCGTCGACATCGAGTTTCCGCATGACTCGATCCCCGGCATCTACAACGCGCTGAAGACCACAATCTCGATCGGTGACGAGTCGCACGAGATCACGCTCGAGGTCGCCCAGCACCTTGGCGACGACCTCGTGCGTGCGATCGCGCTCAAGCCGACCGACGGCCTGGTCCGCGGCCAAGAGGTCCAGGACACCGGCGCACCCATCTCGGTGCCCGTCGGCGACGTGACCAAGGGCAAGGTGTTCAATGTCATCGGCGAGGTGCTCAACGGTGAGCCAGGCGAGACCATTGAGATCACCGAGCGCTGGCCGATTCACCGCAAGCCCCCGGCGTTCGACCAGCTCGAGTCGAAGACGGCACTCTTCGAGACCGGCATCAAGGTCATCGACCTTCTCACCCCGTATGTGCAGGGTGGAAAGATCGGCCTCTTCGGTGGTGCCGGTGTCGGCAAGACCGTCCTGATCCAGGAGATGATCCAGCGCGTTGCGCAGGATCACGGTGGTGTGTCGGTGTTCGCCGGTGTCGGCGAGCGTACCCGTGAGGGCAACGACCTCATCCACGAGATGGAGGAGGCCGGCGTCTTCGACAAGACGGCACTTGTCTTCGGCCAGATGGACGAGCCGCCGGGAACGCGTCTGCGCGTTGCGCTTTCCGCGCTGACCATGGCGGAGTACTTCCGCGACGTGCAGAAGCAGGACGTGCTGCTCTTCATCGACAACATCTTCCGCTTCACCCAGGCGGGTTCAGAGGTGTCGACCTTGCTCGGCCGCATGCCGTCCGCGGTGGGCTACCAGCCCAACCTCGCCGACGAGATGGGCATCCTGCAGGAGCGGATCACCTCGACCCGTGGCCACTCGATCACCTCGCTGCAGGCGATCTACGTCCCGGCCGATGACTACACCGACCCGGCGCCGGCGACAACGTTCGCCCACCTGGATGCCACCACGGAGCTTTCTCGCGAGATCGCGTCGCAGGGCCTGTACCCGGCCGTCGACCCGCTGACGTCGACGAGTCGCATTCTCGACCCCCGCTACCTGGGTGAGGATCACTACCGCGTGGCGACCACGGTCAAGCAGATCCTCCAGAAGAACAAGGAACTCCAGGAGATCATCGCGATCCTCGGTGTCGACGAGCTCTCCGAGGAAGACAAGATCACGGTCTCTCGTGCTCGCCGCATCCAGCAGTTCCTCTCGCAGAATACCTACATGGCCAAGAAGTTCACGGGTGTCGAGGGCTCGACGGTTCCACTCAAGGACACCATCGAGTCGTTCGACGCGATTGCCCGCGGCGAATTCGACCACGTCGCCGTGCAGGCCTTCTTCAACGTCGGCCCGATCTCGGACGTCGAAGAGAAGTGGGCACAGATCCAGAAGGAGAACGGCTAAGCATGGCCGCGCCGTTGAAGGTGAGCGTCGTCGCGGCGGACCACGAGGTGTGGTCCGGCGAGGCGAGCATGGTCGTCGCCAGGACCGTGGAAGGCGAGATCGGCATCCTGGCCGGTCACGAGCCGCTGCTTGCGATCCTCGCCTCCGGCGAGGTGCGGGTCACGCTTCCCGGCGGGTCATCGGTCAGGGCCAGCGCCGAGGACGGCTTCCTTTCGGTAGAGAACGATACGGTCACCATCGTGGCTCGACAGGCGGAGCTGGTCTAAGCATGGCCGACGCGGGGGACCCTGCAGCCGACCGTCAGTTCGGGGATGTTCATGTTCCCGTTCTGATTGCGATGGCCGGGCTGCCGGGGGCAGGGAAGTCCACCATCGCCGAGATCCTGAGTGCCAGGCTCGGTGCGACCATCGTGTCTGTCGACCCGATCGAGTCCGCCATCCTGCGTGCGGGGATCGAAGAGGACCAGCCGACCGGCCTCGCGGCCTACCTGGTTGCCGAGACCATGGCGGAGCAGGTGTTGGGCGCAGGTCGCTCCGTGATCGTGGATGCCGTGAATGCTGTCGTGTCTGCACGTCTGCAGTGGCGGGACCTCGCGTCCCGCGTCGGCGTCGAAGTTCGCGTGGTTGAGGTCGTCTGCTCCGATCTCGAGCTGCACAAGGCGCGGCTCGAGAAGCGCGGACGAACACTGCCCAACATCGAAGCAGGATCGTGGCGAGCCGTCGAGCAGAGCCTCGAGGAATACGACGAGTGGAAGGGCGAAAGCGCTCTCATGCCTCGCCTGACCCTGGACACGATCGCGCCCATCGGCGAAAACGTGGAGCGCGCCTTCAGCTTTCTCGCGCTCTAGCGCAGGGCGCCGGGGTAGCTAGCGCGGCCTTAGGCTTGCGGGGTGCTGATTCTTCTCCCGCCGTCCGAAACGAAACGGGACGGGGGAGACGGCCAACCGCTCGACCTCACCGCTCTGGGATTTCCTTCGCTGACCTCGTCTCGCCGCGCGGTCATTCGGGCGGTGCGAGCGCTCGCCCGCAACCGCGAGGCGACGATCTCCGCACTCAAACTCGGGCCGAGCCAGCACGCCGAGGTCGATCGCAATCGTGCGATCACGACCTCAGCCACCATGCCGGCGATCGACAGGTACACGGGTGTGCTGTTCGATGCCCTGGATGCCGCGTCGCTCACCGACGCGGAGCGCGCCTTCGCGCAGCGCCACGTCGCGGTCCACTCGGCGATGCTCGGACCTGTCGCGGCGCTGGACGGGATTCCCGCCTACCGGTTGTCGTTCGATTCGCGCCTGGCGGACCTGCCGCTCAAGAGGCACTGGGCAAGGCCGGTCGCAGCCGCGGTCGACGCTCATCCGGGGCTCGTGCTCGACCTGCGTTCGCAAGGGTACGTCGGGCTCGGTCCTGCTCCGGTTCGCGACGACTCGTTGTACGTCCGTGTCGTCACGCGCGACGAGGACGGGCGTAAGCGCGCCCTCAACCACTTCAACAAACAGGCCAAGGGCCAGTTCGCGCGCGCCATCATCCAATCCGGCATCGAGCAGGCTGACGCGCGTGGGCTGCTCGAATGGGCCAG
>JAVECW010000114.1 GCA_030841285.1 Microbacteriaceae bacterium | reverse complement strand
TGTCGATCGCCAAGGAGATCGAGCTCGACGACCCGTACGAGAAGATCGGTGCCGAGCTCGTCAAGGAGGTCGCCAAGAAGACCGATGACGTCGCCGGCGACGGAACGACGACTGCGACCGTTCTCGCCCAGGCGCTCGTGCGCGAGGGCCTGCGCAACGTCGCGGCCGGTGCCGACCCGATCACGCTGAAGCGTGGCATCGAGAAGGCCGTCGAAGCCGTCACCGCCGAGCTCATCGCCAACGCCAAGGAGGTCGAGACCAAGGAAGAGATCGCGGCCACCGCATCCATCTCCGCGGGCGACACCGTCATCGGTGAGATCATCGCCGAGGCCATCGACAAGGTTGGCAAGGAAGGCGTCGTCACGGTCGAGGAGTCGAACACGTTCGGCACCGAGCTCGAGCTCACCGAGGGCATGCGCTTCGACAAGGGCTTCCTGTCGGCGTACTTCGTCACCGACCAGGACCGCCAGGAGACGGTGTTCGAGGACCCATACATCCTCATCGTCAACTCCAAGGTCTCCAACATCAAGGACCTGCTCCCCGTCGTCGACAAGGTGATCCAGGCCGGCAAGCCGTTGCTGATCATCGCCGAGGATGTCGACGGAGAGGCTCTGGCCACTCTCGTCGTCAACAAGATCCGCGGCATCTTCAAGTCGGTCGCCGTCAAGGCTCCCGGCTTCGGCGACCGTCGCAAGGCCCAGCTCCAGGACATCGCGATCCTCACCGGCGGACAGGTCATCTCCGAGGAGGTCGGCCTCAAGCTCGAGAACGTCACCCTCGACCTGCTCGGCCAGGCACGCAAGGTTGTCATCACCAAGGACGAGACGACCATCGTCGAGGGCGCTGGCGACCCCGAGCAGATCGCGGGCCGTGTTGCCCAGATCCGCAACGAGATCGAGAACACCGACAGCGACTACGACCGCGAGAAGCTGCAGGAGCGACTGGCGAAGCTCGCCGGTGGCGTTGCCGTCATCAAGGCCGGCGCCGCGACCGAGGTTGAGCTCAAGGAGCGCAAGCACCGCATTGAGGATGCTGTCCGCAACGCGAAGGCTGCCGTCGAAGAGGGCATCGTCGCCGGTGGTGGCGTCGCGCTCATCCAGGCCGGCAAGACCGCCTTCGAGAAGCTCAAGCTCGTCGGTGACGAGGCGACCGGTGCGAACATCGTGCGCGTTGCCATCGAGGCCCCGCTCAAGCAGATCGCGCTCAACGCCGGCCTTGAGCCTGGTGTTGTCGTCGAGAAGGTTCGCAACCTGCCCGTCGGCCACGGCCTCAACGCCGCGACCGGTGAGTACGTCGACATGCTCGCGGCCGGCATCAACGACCCGGTGAAGGTGACCCGTTCCGCGCTGCTCAACGCAGCGTCGATCGCCGGCCTCTTCCTCACCACCGAGGCCGTTGTCGCCGACAAGCCGGAGAAGAACCCGGTTCCCGCCGGCGACCCGACCGGTGGCATGGACTTCTAGTCCTGCTTCTCTGCACTACTGCAAGAGGGCGTCTCCTTCGGGAGGCGCCCTCTTCTGTTCCCTGTCCGCTAGCGGGAGAACAGGCGCGCGTTTGCGGCCTCGATCTCCGCGTACTGCTGTGCAGCCTGGGTGAGGGCCTGATTGAGCGCCGCGAGGCCTTCTTCGACGCGCTGCTGGGTCGCGCGCCAGTCGGTGATCACACCCTGGAACGCGCTGGCCGCCTGGCCGCTCCACGAGCCCTGAAGGCTCGTCAGCTGGCCGTGTAGGCCGCCCACCTCGGCCTGGATCCGGTCGATCGAGGCGCGCACGGCACTCGTCGCGCTGAGGACCGCCTCGCTGTCCACCTGGAATGTCGTCATCGCTCGCTCCTGACTCGTTGTCGATGCTGTTGCGCCGGTGGGGAGACCCTACGTCGGTGCCGCGACCGCGGCGTGCGGCATCTGTGAAGCGTGGATTGCGCCGTCGGGAACGGGCGTGTGAGGGGCGCTTGCGGTGTCGCGGTCGGGTCACCTCGCGACGCGGGGGTTGCTCGTTCGAAAAGCGCTCTATAACTTCGCGCGTATGTAGCGGTGAACTTATAGAGTCGCGGGGCGAAGCCGCGATCCCGGGGGTTGTCGCGAGCACCCCGGCCGCGAGCGGGAAGAAGCGACGGAGCGAGCTACTCGGCAGGCGCGGGCAGCGCCGCCGGCACCGGAGGCGCGAGCGGCAGCGAAACGCGGAAGGTCGCGCCGCCGCCGACCGTTTCGGAGACCTCGACGGCCCCGGTGTGCGCGGCGACGATCGAGGAAACGATCGCGAGGCCGAGACCGCTTCCGCCCGTCTCGCGTGCGCGCGAGGTGTCGGCCCGCCAGAACCGCTGGAAGATCTTCTCGTGGATCTGCGGCGGGATGCCCTCGCCGTGGTCGATGATCTCGAGAAGCGCAGAGTCGGCCTGGTAGTTGACCTGCACGAGGATCTCGATCGGAGTTTCGGGCTTCGTGAAGCGCATGGCGTTGCCCATGAGGTTCGTGACGACCTGGCGGATCTTGTTCTCTTCGGCCAGCACGATCACGGGGCCGGCGGCGGGAGTCACGGGTTGCACGGGGGCCGCGTCCATGGTGGCGACATCCGTGTCGGTGTACGCGTCGGGGCGGCGGGGGCGACGGTTCCGCAGCCGCGCGAAAGTAGCGCCAGCGAACGCGATCGCTCCGGTGGAGCTACCACCGCCGGCAAGCGGCTTCGCGGTGCCCGGCGACGGCGGCACGGTGTCATCGATGTCCGCTGGCGGGGCGGCAGGGACGGGCTCGGGCGTGAGCACGGTCACGCGGCGTCCGGGGGCGGATGCCATCGCATCCAGCGCTGCGTCGCGCGCGATCGGCACGAGGTCCACGGGCTTGAGCGCGAGAGGCTTGGTCTCATCGAGGCGGGCGAGCTCGAGGAGGTCCTCGACGAGTCCACCCATCCGGATGGCCTCCTTCTCGATCCGCTCCATCGCCTGCGCGATCTCCTCCGAGGACTGCAGCGCGCCCATCCGATACAGCTCGGCGTAGCCGCGCACGGATACGAGCGGCGTGCGCAGTTCGTGGCTCGCGTCGCCGACGAAGCGGCGCATCTGGTCGATGGTCTTGGCGCGGTCGTTGAACGCGCGGTCGATGCGGTTAAGCATGGTGTTGAGTGAGCGGTTGAGGCGGCCGACCTCGGTGTTCGGCGTGGCGCCGTCAAGGCGCTGGCTGAAGTCGCCCTCGGCGATCTCGGCGGCGGTGCGCTCGACCTCGCGCAGCGGCGAGAAAGTGGTCGTCACGAGCATGCGGGTGAGGCCCGCGCCGACGATCACAACGATGACACCGAAGCCCAGGAAGATGGCCAGGTAGGTGGCCATGATGTTGTCGACATTGGCCGTCGACAGGGCGACGAAGACCGTCGCGAAAGTGCCCTGGGTGTCCTTGAACTGGATCGGGATGACCGCGGCACGAAACTCCGCGTTGGTCTTGGGGTCGTGCACCGTGAAGGTGTTGGTGCCCTGCGAGAGGACCTCACGGAAGTCCAGGCCACTGGGGATCGGTGGGGGGATTTCGCCCTCGTGCTTCGCCCAGTTGTTCCCGATCATGTTGCCATCCGTGTCGAGGAGAGCCACGAAATACTGGTCGGACGACGATGAATACGAGTTCATGTTCGCCGGGTTCGGATCGAGCGAGACCGCAACCGAAAGTGAGCGCTGCGCGGCGTGCAACTGGTTATCGACCTGGCTGATCAAATACGGCTTGAGCATCGCCATGGTGCCGATCCCGGAAACAAGGAGGCCAAGCGTCAGCATGAGAACGGTGACGCCCGTGATCTTGGTACGAAGTGAGACCGCGTTCCATCGATCGACCAGAGACTGATGCATGAGGCCGCCAGTTTATTAGGCGAAGCTGGGGTTATACCTTGGCTGCCTTGAGCATGTAGCCGAAACCGCGCTTCGTCTGGATGAGCGGCTCGGTCGAATGCGCATCCACCTTGCGCCGCAGGTACGAGATGTACGACTCGACGATGCCGGCGTCGCCATTGAAGTCGTACTCCCAGACGTGGTCGAGAATCTGCGCCTTGCTCAGCACGCGGTTGGGGTTGAGCATGAGGTAGCGCAGGAGCTTGAACTCGGTCGGGCTCAATTCGATCCCGGTGTCGCCGATGAAGACCTCGTGCGTGTCCTGGTCCATGGTGAGCTCACCGGCGCGGATGACGGCATCCTCATCGGCCTGCATGGTGCGGCGCAGGATCGCCTTGATCCGCGCGACGATCTCGTCGAGGCTGAACGGCTTGGTGACGTAGTCGTCGCCGCCGACGGTGAGGCCGGTGATCTTGTCTTCCGTGTCGTCCTTGGCCGTCAGGAATAGGATCGGCGCCGTGTAGCCGGCGCCGCGCAGGCGCTTGGTCACGCCGAAACCGTTCATGTCGGGCAGCATCACGTCGAGGATGATGAGGTCCGGCTCCTCCTCGAGGACGGCGGAGATCGCCTGGGCGCCGTTGCCGACGGCGCGCACCGCGAAGCCCGCGAAACGCAGGCTCGTGGTCAGAAGATCGCGGATGTTGGGCTCGTCATCGACGATAAGGATGCGTGGACCTGCGTTCATGGGTTTAAGTATCTGCGCGTTAGCTGGGTCCAAACTGTGAGTCGTCGGTGCGTGGCACTTCGATCTCCTTAGGCGGGATCGCCCAGGTCACGCGATGATGGGAACATGACAACACAGACGTTCGTCATCGTCGGTGCAGGACTCGCCGGAGCGACCGCGGCCAAGACCCTCCGTGACAACGGATTCGGGGGTCGAATTGTCCTGGTCGGCGCCGAAATCCACCATCCGTACATCCGGCCGCCGCTGTCGAAGGACTACCTCCGGCGCGTGAAGGATCGCGCCTCGGTCTTCGTGCGCAAGAACGAGGCCTGGTACGCCGATAACGCCGTCGAACTTTTGCTCGGGACCGAGGCCGACACGCTCGACGCGGTCTCCAACGAACTGCAGCTGGTGGGGGGCACGACGCTGCGCTACGACAAACTGCTGCTGGCCACGGGGTCGTCACCGCGCCGCCTGGATGTGCCGGGTGCCGCCCTGGGTGGGGTGCACTACCTGCGCACGCTCGACGACAGCGAGCAGCTCAGCGCCGCGCTCGCCGAGGGCGGCTGCCGGGTCGTCGTGGTGGGCGCGGGCTGGATCGGCCTCGAGGTGGCCGCCGCCGCCCGTGGTTTCGGCAACGAGGTCACGATCCTCGGCCGTGGGGCGAATCCGCTCGGCAGCGCGATCGGCGATGAGCTCGGCCTCGTGTTCGAGGGGCTGCACCGCGAGAACGGCGTGCAATTTCGGATGCCGGGCAGTGCGGCATCCATCTCGGGCGCCGTCGGACACGTGAGTGAGGTGACGACGGATGCCGGCGAGCGGCTCCCCGCCGACCTGGTCGTGATCGGGGTGGGCGCGGTGCCGGATGTGAGGCTCGCCGAACATGCGGGGATCGCGGTCGCCGACGGCATCACGGTCACTCACGCGATGCGCAGCAGCGCGGCGAACGTCTTCGCCGCTGGCGACGTTGCCAGCGCGTTCCATCCGGTGATCGGCCGGCACCTGCGCAGCGAGCACTGGGCGAACGCGCTCGCCGGGGGGAAGGTCGCCGGCCTCGCCATGCTTGGCCACAACGTGAGCTATGACGCTATCCCGTACTTCTACACCGACCAGTACGACCTCAGCATGGAGTTCTCCGGCTACACGCCACTCATGCGGCACGCAGATGTCGTCTACCGCGGTGATCGGGAGGCGCGCAGGTTCATCGCGTTCTGGCTGCGTGAGGGGCGCGTGATCGCGGGCATGAACGTCAACGTTCCGGGCGCGAACGACGAGGTCCAGTCGCTCATCCGGTCGGGCAGGGTCGTCGAGCGCGCGCTCGTGGAGGATGAGAGCATCCCGCTCGCCGAGCTCTAGCGGGAACGAGGTCCCGAGGGCGCGCATCCTCAGAGCGCGTGCGCGTCTAGGATCGTGTAGCTGTAGCCCTGCTCGGCGAGGAAGCGCTGCCGGTTCTGCGCGAAGTCCTGATCGACCGTGTCGCGGGCCACGAGTGTGTAGAAGTTCGCGGAGAGCCCGGATTCCTTGGGCCGCAGCAGGCGACCGAGCCGCTGGGCCTCCTCCTGGCGGGATCCGAACGAGCCGGAGACCTGCACGGCGACCGTGGCCTCTGGCAGGTCGACCGAGAAGTTGGCCACCTTGCTCACGACGAGCACGGGCGTCGTCCCCACGCGGAACTCCTGGTACAGCCGCTCGCGTTCGTCGACAGGCGTTGCCCCGGTCAGCTTGGGCGCGTTGAGCGCCTCGGCCAGCTCGTCGATCTGATCGAGATACTGGCCGATGACGAGGATGCGCTCGCCAGCGTGGCGCGCGACGAGCTGCTTGACGACACCCAGCTTCGCTGGGGCGGTCGCAGCGAGCCGATACCGTTCGTCG
The DNA here is from genome assembly GCA_030841285.1 of Microbacteriaceae bacterium. GTDB lineage: Bacteria > Actinomycetota > Actinomycetes > Actinomycetales > Microbacteriaceae > JAUZGC01. The sequence continues at coordinate 9,394 of JAVECW010000114.1, read as the reverse complement.
TCGGCCGCGGCCGCGTACGTCAGCCGCTCCGACTGCGGCAGGTCGATCCGAACCTCGAAGCACGCGGCGGGGGAGATGAAGCCCTGGGCCTCGATCTCCTTCCACGGGGCGTCGAAGCGCTTGGGCCCGATGAGGCTGAAGACGTCGCCCTCGCGACCATCCTCGCGCACGAGCGTCGCGGTGAGCCCGAGGCGGCGACGCGCCTGCAGTTCGGCCGTGAGCTTGAACACGGGCGCGGGCAGCAGGTGCACCTCGTCGTAGACCACGAGCCCCCAGTCCATCGCGTCGAGCAGCGCGAGATGCGCGTATTCGCCCTTCCGCTTGGCCGTGAGGATCTGGTAGGTCGCGATCGTGACGGGCTTGACTTCCTTCATCTGCCCCGAGTACTCGCCGATCTCCTCGGCCGTGAGCGACGTGCGGCGCAGCAGCTCGTCGCGCCACTGCCGGGCCGAAACGGTATTCGTGACGAGGATGAGCGTGGTCGTCTTCGCGGTCGCCATCGCGCCGGCGCCGACGAGCGTCTTGCCCGCCCCACACGGCAGCACGACAACACCGGAGCCGCCGTCGAAGAAGTTGGCGACCGCCTTGTTCTGGTAGTCGCGCAGGCTCCAGCCATCCTCGACGAGACTGATCGGATGCGGTGTGCCGGGCGTGTAGCCCGCGAGATCCTCGGCCGGCCAGCCGAGCTTGACGAGTTCCTGCTTGAGCTGCCCGCGTGCCCACGCGGCGACGACGAAGCTCTCGGGGTCGAGGCGCTCGACGAGCAGGGGGGCGATGCGCTTGGCGCCGGCGATCTCGGTGAGCACCGCGAGGTCGCTCGAACGCAAGATGAGCGTGCCCTCGGCATTCCGCTCGATCACGAGGCGCCCGTAACGCCCGACCGTCTCGCCCATGTCGACCGTGACGGTCTGCGGGATCGGGAACTTCGAGTAGCGCTCGAGGGTCGCGAGCATGTCCTCGGCCGTGTGCCCGGCGGCGCGGGCGTTCCAGAGGCCGAGCCGGGTGATCCGGTAGGTGTGGATGTGTTCCGGCGCGCGCTCCAGTTCGGCGAAGACGCCGAGATCGTGCCGGGCATCCTCAGCTCGTGGATGCGCGACCTCGAGCAGGACCGTGCGGTCGCTTTGGACAATCAGGGGGCCATCAGACATAGCTTTTCAGTCTAGCCCCCGGGGTGTCTGCGCCCGCGCGTAACGTGCGCGCCTGCGCGCCCGGGCGCACACGTTACGCGCGGGCGCAGACACGCGAGAGGTGGGTGGTGCCGGCGCAGACACGCGAGAGGTGGGTGGCGGCGGGCGCAGACATGCGGAGGTGGCCGGACGGCCAGCTCAGGACGACGGGCTCAGCGAGACGATGCTCGAGAGCGGCAGCGTGCGCTCGATGTCGGCCTTCCGGTCGCGGCCGCGGAGCCGCCCGCCGCTGACGCCGGTCGGCTCGAGCAGGTAGTCGATCAGCCGGCCATCCGGCATGGCAACGCTCACGATAAGGGTGACCCGACCGCGGACGGCCACGTCGAGCTGGCGCGCGAGCCAGGCCTCGCCGGTCTCGGCTTCGCTGACGCTGTCGCTCAGGCGCAGGCGCTCGATGAGTGCTTCGGCGGGATCCAGGGCGGAGGTGCGCGAGGGCAGCGCGACGCGGTGGCGACGCAGGCTGACCACCTCGCCCACGGCATCCTCAGCCGCTACGGGGTAGCGGGCATCGCTCAACGCCCAGAACACGATGTCGCGGGAGAACCGACTGACGAGCCGGTTGGGTCCGGTTCGCACGAGCGCGAGCGCGGCGAGCGACTGGTCGACCTCAACCGTCGTCAAGAGCTGCTGGTCGTCCGAGTGCACCGAGCTGCGTGAGTTGGTTTCGAGCCCTGGCAGTTCCCCCGGAGCCGGAGCGCGGTGTTCGACGACGTCGCTGACGCGCAGCCGCCCGTAGCGCTCTGCCGTCTCGGTGATGAGGTACTCGAGAGGCTGCGGGATGCCGGTCAGCGAGATGTTCGCGAGGAACTCGCGCAGGGAGTCGGCGGTTTCGCCGGCCGCGATCGCCCGGTTGAGGCTGCCTGACGATACCCGGTAGCTGGATGCGAGTGCCCGGCTCTCCACGTCGGCGAGCGTCCGCAGTCGCGCATCGACCGCCGGCGTCAGCGGACCGGGCGACACGACCGAGAGGTCGTGCTGCAGGTACACCCGCTCGACCTCGGGCGGGAACATCGCGGCCATCGCCGCCGTCGACGCATCGATTCCGCTCTCGAGCAGCAGGCTGCCCGGCGTGCTCGGCGCCTGCCTGGCCGTGATTCCGAGGATCTCTGCATCCCGGGCGTACATTGTGACGCGCTCCTGCATCCAGCTGCCGCCGGCCGGGAACGCCCAGGAGACGAAACTCCGCAGGCTGTCGCCCCACGCGGCGTGGGCCCGTTCGGCCAGCAGGCTGCGGATGTCCGCGGGCAGCCGGAGCTGCCACCCCTCGGCAAGCCCGCGCCAGCGGTCGGCTGTCGACTCGTGCTGCCAGGCCGCGCCCTTGTCTGTGGTGAGCCAGGCCGAGGACTCTTCGGCCACGAGCCCGGCGCGCGCCGCGACCGAGAGCACCGCGGCGACGTCGTCGAGACCGACGGACAAAGCGCTGGCCAGTCGTTTGGTCGCAGGGAGCGCGAGGCCGCCCTTCTGCAGCTCCCTGGCCGGCTCGCGGTCGAGCTCGGCGACCAGACCGGAGACGTGGGCGACGGCCGCGAAGGCGTGCTCCGCGGCCAGGCGGTCGGTGAAGCGTGCGTCGGTGCCTGGCACGGGAGCAAGTGCGGTCGGGGGAGCGGATGCCGCGAGCTCGGCACCGGTCGGCAGCCCGAGCCCCGGCCACGCCGTGAACTGCTCTCGCACAGACTCGTACGCGGCATAGCCGCCTATGTCGCTCTCGGCCAAAGCGAGCTCCGCGGCCCGGTTCAGGCGATCGGCAACGGATTGCGGATCGGGAGCCGGGGTGGCGCGCCAGCCCCGGAGTCGCGCCGCGACATCCGTAGCGGTTGAACTGCCGCCCGCGACAGAGGTGAGTGCGGCGATTGCAGCCAGAGTCGGGCGGTCGAGCCGGGAGAGCGCGCGCTGGATCGAGTCGCGATCCAGGAGCGCCTCGGCGAGGTCGAAGAAATCATTGATGCCGGTTATGGCGATCTGCCGATCGGCCACGAGCCTCTGCAGCGCGACGTCTTCCATCGTGCGCAGCCGCGCGGCGAGGGAGAGCGTGTTCGTCACAGTTCTCCTTCAGCCGAACCGACCAGGCGACTTCTAGCGTTGCGCTTCGCGATTCGCTCGGCTCCTGCGTGTCCCGCTCACGATGAGGAGCACGATCATCAGTATGAACCCGATTGGCAGGGCGATGAGCGGCAGCACCAGAATGGTGGGCCACACGCCGTGACTGAATCCGTTGTTCGAACCGACTCCGAATGCCGTTCCCGCGATCACCGCCGCGATGGCCAGAAGCGAGGCCAGGACCAGGCCCCCGATGATGAATGCCAGCGTGCGCTGAAGACGGCTGGCCGACTGCGGGGTCTCTTGGGTCACAAAATCAAGGATAATTGACTTTGGTCACGAGATCGCCCATCTGAAAGAGGTTCCGATGCCCACCGGCAAGGTCAAGTTCTACGACGAGGAGAAGGGCTTCGGCTTCATCAGTACTGATGACGGCCAGGAGGTTTTCCTGCACGCCTCTGCGCTTCCCGCGGGCGCCGTCGTCAAGGCTGGCGCGCGCCTCGAGTTCGGCATCGCGGATGGCAAGCGTGGCGCCCAGGCGCTCTCGGTGCGCGTTCTCGACGCCCCGCCGAGCATGGTCAAGCTCAGCCGCAAGTCGGCAGACGACATGGCGATCATCGTGGAGGACCTCGTCAAGCTCCTCGACGGAATCGGCAGCAGCCTCAAGCGGGGCAAGTACCCCGACAATGCACACAGTCGTAAGATCGCCGCCGTGCTTCGCAAGGTGGCGGACGATCTGGATGCCTGACAACGACCTCAACGACGCGACGCAGGTTTCCGACGCACCGGTTTCCGACGCTCCAACGCTCGTTCCCGACTCCGTACTGCTTTCATCTATGGATGTCGCGCGCGCGGCGTTGCTCGAGATCACGCCGGCTGCCACGATCGGTGAGCCCGTCGGTCACATCGTCGAGGACGAGCATGTGCTCTCCCTGCTGTTCGACAGCGCGCTGCCGGGCTACCCGGGATGGCACTGGACCGTGACGCTCTCGCGGATCGACGACGAGTCGGAGCCCAGCGTGCTCGAGACCGAGCTCACGCCGGGCGGGGGCGCGCTGCTTGCGCCCGACTGGGTGCCATGGTCGGAGCGCCTGGCCGACTACGAGGCCGCGCAGGAGGCTCTGCGCGCCGAGGGAGCCGAGCGCACCGAGGGCGACGACGAAGACGACGAATCATCCGATGACGACCTCGATGACGAGGAAGACGACGAGGACGATGAGGACGACCTCGACGATGACGATGACGATGACGAGGACGATGACCTCGACGACGACGAGATCCGCAGCCCCGCGCTGCACAGCGGGGATATCGACGGCGTCGACATCGACGAGCTAGCGACGCCTGACGCTGAGGTAGATGAGTCCGACGATGCCGAGGGCGACCCCGACGACGACGGTCCACAGCCACCAGAAGAGGTCGCGGGCGACGAGTTCACTCGCGACCAGTAGCAGCACGACGAGGGCGACCAGCCATAGCACGAGCCCCGCGAGCACGGCCCTGCGGTCGTCGGTCTCCACGGGAGTAGGGTCGGGGCGACGTTCGCTGTCCTTCAGCCAGAGTCGCATCCGCACTCCCTCCCGCGTCGCGCCCGGTTAGCCGAGCTGTTCGATGACGTATTCGATGGATCCGATGAGCGCGCGTACGTCGTCTGGCTCGATGGCCACGAACGTGGCGACGCGCAGCTGGTTGCGGCCGAGCTTGCGGTACGGCTCGGTGTCGACGATGCCGTTGGCCCGCAGCGTCTTGGCGACTGCCGCGGCATCCACCCGCTCGTCGAAGTCGATCGTGGCGACGACCTGCGACCGGTGTTCGGGATTCGCGACGAACGGCGTCGCGTAGTCGACCGACTCTGCCCAGTCATACAGGGCGGATGACGACTCCGTCGTGCGCGCCGACGCCCACCCGAGGCCGCCGTTGCCAGTGATCCAGTCCACCTGGTTCTCGAGCATGAGCAGGGTCGCCACGGCGGGGGTGTTCAGCGTCTGGTTGAGGCGCGAGTTGTCGATCGCGTTCTTGATGCTCAGGAACTCCGGGATGTACCGGCCGCTCGCGGCGATGCGCTCGACGCGCTCGATTGCGGCGGGCGAGAAGAGCGCGAACCAGAGTCCGCCATCCGATGCGAAGTTCTTCTGCGGAGCGAAATAGTAGACGTCGGCCTGGCTTGGGTCGAAGTCAGCGCCGCCGGCCGCGCTCGTGGCGTCGATGACGGTGAGAGCGCCGGCATCGCCTGCCACGCGGGTGACGGGGGCCATGACGCCCGTCGAGGTCTCGTTGTGCGGCCAGGCATAAACGTCGACACCTTCGACGACCTCGAACTCGCTGCGCGATCCGCCCGGCGCTTCGATCACGTGCGGTGCGTCGAGCCAGGGAGCGGCGGCCGCGGCGGCGAACTTGCCGCCGAACTCACCGAAGACGAGGTTCTGGCTGCGCTTCTCGATGAGCGAGAACGCGGCGGCATCCCAGAATGCGGTGGATCCGCCGTTGCCGATCACGACCTCGTAGCCGTCTGGCAGCCGGAACAGCCCGCCGAGCCCCTCACGCACCCGGCCGACCAGGTTCTTGACCGGGGCCTGACGGTGCGAGGTCCCGAGGATCGCTGCGCCCGCACCTGCGAGGTAGGCCAGCTGCTCGGAACGGACCTTCGACGGGCCGCAACCGAAGCGTCCGTCAGAGGGCAGCAAATGAGAGGGAATGGTGACATCCGGCATATTTCGAGTCTATTGGCTGTTGTTGTGAGGTGGCGCGGCGGTCACGCCCCTGGACAGTAGGCTCTGTCTAGCGTGTTGCAGGAAAGGGGAGGTGTTTCGATGACGGATTTGATTGACACCACAGAGATGTATCTCCGCACGATTCTCGAGCTGGAAGAAGAGAACATCGTTCCCCTGCGCGCCCGCATTTCGGAGCGCCTCGGACATTCGGGTCCTACCGTCTCGCAGACCGTCGGACGCATGGAGCGAGACGGTCTCGTGGTCGTCTCCGGCGACCGCCACCTGGAGCTCACGTACGACGGCCGGCGCAAGGCCGTCCACGTCATGCGCAAGCACCGCCTGGCCGAGCGACTTCTCAGCGACGTGATCGGGCTCGAGTGGGAGTACGTACACGAAGAGGCGTGCCGCTGGGAACACGTCATGAGCGAGCAGGTCGAACGCAAGCTCCTCGAAATGCTGGGGCATCCGACAGAGTCGCCGTACGGCAATCCGATCCCCGGATTGGATGAGCTGGGCGACACCGCAGCCGCCGCGTTCACGCACGGTGTCATAAACCTTATACAGCTGGTTGAAGGTCGGGACTCTGCGGTGACTGCCAGTATTCGGCGCCTGGGCGAGCCGGCCCAGGTCGATCCCGAGCTGCTCCTTCAACTCAAACAGGCCGGAATTATTCCCGGATCGACCGGGACTTTTTCCGCCGCTGGATCCTACGTTCTCGTGCAGGTCGACGGCTTCGGCGACGGCCTCGAATTGCCCAACGAAGTAGCCGGTCACATCTTCGTCAACGCCTGATTTTTGTTACCGATTTGTAACTTATGGCCCAAAGGATGTGACAAACCCGTTATCTTCCCGTACTCTCGGTGAAGTCCAAAAGGCCAGAACCCGGCCGCATGGGCCCGGATCGAGACACTCCCTTGTGCCCGTCTCCTGATCCGCGAAACCGAAGCTATAAGCATTCAGGACGGGGCAACTACCTAGTGTTGACGGAGTGCAGGAGGTTTATACCTTGGCCCCATTAGGTACGACGCGTCCTGAAGAGAACGCAGACCCGAATCGCTCTGTCGCCGGCTCCTCCTCTTACGACGTTGTCACTCGTCGCTCGCTGCGCGCCGCAGCTGCCAAGCCGACTAAACCGGCAAAAGCTATCAAGCAGCCCAGCAAAACACGTGCAGTTGCTGTAAATGCCACCCCGGCCTCGATGGCCATTGAGAAGGCTGGTGCAAAGAAGGCGTCGCGCAAGAGCACCAAGCGCAGCATCATCAACATGGCGGTGATGACCTTGGCGGCCGGTCTGGTTGCGACCATGGCGATCCCGGCATACGCGTTCAACCCGAAGGCGACCGCGGCGGCCCAGTTCGGCACCTCGGCCATCGATGGCATGAGGAAGGCGCAGCCACAGACTGTTGCGGTATCCCAGACGGTCGCCGAAGCCGCCGTCTCGCGTGATGCCGTGACCGCGACGAGCGTCGCCGAACTCGCGAGGCAAAAGGCCGCAGCTCAGTTGGTGAGCTACGCGAAGGCGTACAAGGGACCATCCGCTGCGCAACTCTTGAAGGCTCCCGTTTACACGGCCGCGCCGGTCGGCAACCAGGCCGCAATCTTTGCCGCGGCCAAGCAGTACATCGGAACGCCGTACGTCTTCGGCGGGGCCACCCCCGCTGGCTTCGACTGCTCGGGCTACATCATGTTCGTCTACGCGCAGTTCGGCATCTCGCTGCCGCACTCCGTCTCCGGCGAGGCCGCCCGTGGCACGCGCGTCTCGCTCGCGGATGCCGTTCCGGGCGACGTCGTCATCATGTCCGGCCACGACGGCTTCTACGCGGGCAACGGCAACATCATGGATGCTCCCGCCGCCGGCCGAAGCATTTCGATTCGTCCGATCTGGACCACCAGCTACTACATCGTGCGGATCGGTTAGCCGGATCGCTCGAAACAGGTCGTCAACGGACATCCGTTCCTGAACGACACATGCGGATTAGCGCGCCACGAATATGTGGTGCGCTATTTCTGCGTTACCCTGTCTTCTTGACACCGTGAGAGATTCCGGGAGAGCTAATGGTTGAGATATGCAGCGTCCACACCATGGATGCGCGCGGCCTCTTTCACCTGCGGCATAGCAGTCAGACGTGCCACCACCATCGCGTGGCGCAGATGGGCGCTGTCCTTGTGACAGTGCCCTTTTTGTTTGCCTAAAACCTCCCGCTCGAGCGTTATCACACCGAATGACTGGAAGCCATCCAGCGGTTTCGAGAGGATGACATGCGCACATTGGTACTGAACGCCGGCTACGAGCCGCTCGCCGTCGTGTCCTTCAAACGAGCACTTGTGCTCGTGATGAATCAGAAGGCGAGCATCGTCGAGGTCGACGCGGGGCATCCCGTGTGGGGGAGTTCCGGGGTCTACGATCGGCCCTCGGTCATCCTGCTGAGCCGCTACGTGCGCCTGCCGCGCGGACGGGCCGTTCCGGTCAGCCGCCGGGGCGTGCTGCGTCGCGACGCGCACCGCTGCGGGTATTGCGGCAAGACCGCGACCACCATCGACCACGTGCTGCCGCGCTCGCGCGGTGGGGCGGACAGCTGGGAGAACCTAGTCGCCTGCTGCCTCCGTTGCAACAACCTCAAGAGCGACCGTACGCCGACCGAGATGGGCTGGAAGCTGCGTTCGGATCCGCGGATGCCGCACGACGTGTCCTGGATCGTGCGAGGTGTGGAGAGCGCGCTCCCTCAATGGGAGGACTACCTAGCGCCTGCCGCCTGATTGCTGGTTGAGTAGGCCGCCTGCGGCCGTATCGAAACCCCCGTGCCTGGTGCTGGTTAAGTAGCGAGGCACGAGAGTATCGAAACCCGGATGACTTGTGCCTGTTGAGTAGCGAGCTCTGCGAGCGTATCGAAACCCCCGTCTCGGCTAAACTCACCTAGTCAGCCTCTGTAGCTCAATGGAAGAGCAGTTCCGTCCTAAGGAAAGGGTTGGGGGTTCGAGTCCCTCCAGGGGCACCTTCGGGCCCGTACCCCGTCGGGTACTCGATCTCGCGGGCGCTGGCTTACCCGCGCTCGTCAAGTACGTCGCGAAGCCGGCGGGCGAACGCCTCGGGCTGCCCCGGGTATCCGGAGTCTTCGGCAGCGAAGCCGCCATGGTGGCTCGGGAACACGACCGCTTCCGTTTCGAGCAGCTGTGCGACGGCGGCCGAGGCGCGGCCGGTGAAGATGCCTTCAGACTCTTCGCCGACTCCGATCACGATTCGCGTCGGCGCGGCCTTGAGGGCGTCGATGTCCGGCCGGTAACCGGTGATCGCGATCGAGCGTTCTGAGAGCAGGGGATCGTCGCGTGAGCCGTTGTCGTCTGCGGGCATCCCGAACATCGCGGGGTCGGGTGCAGGCAGAGCGAAGTAGTCGCCTGTGAACTCTCCGCGCCACGACGTCATCGTGATGAAAGCGGCCATGCCTGACCCGAAACCGCGGGAGT
>JAVECW010000050.1 GCA_030841285.1 Microbacteriaceae bacterium | reverse complement strand
CCATCCATGAAGACGAGTGAATCCGCGACCTCGCGTGCGAAACCCATCTCGTGCGTGACGACGATCATGGTCATTCCGGTCTTCGCGAGGCCCTTCATGACGTCGAGCACCTCGCCGACGAGCTCGGGGTCGAGCGCGGACGTGGGCTCGTCGAAGAGCATGAGCTTCGGTTCCATGGCGAGCGCGCGCGCGATCGCGACACGTTGCTGCTGGCCGCCGGAGAGGTGCGCCGGATAGTGATCGCCCTTATCCCCGAGACCCACCCTGACGAGCAGCTCCTCGGCGCGCGCGGTGGCCTGCGCCTTCGAAATGCCGCGCACGCGCATGGGCGCCTCCATGACATTCTCGAGAGCCGTCATGTGCGGGAAGAGGTTGAAGCGCTGGAAGACCATCCCGATCTCGCGCCGTTGCTTAGCGGCCTCCTTGGGCTTGAGCTCGTAGAGCTTGTCGCCCTTCTCGCGGTAGCCGACGAGCTGGCCGTCGACGCTGAGTCGGCCGGCATCCACGCGCTCGAGGTGGTTGATGCAGCGCAGGAAGGTCGACTTGCCCGAGCCGCTCGGGCCGACGATGCACAGCACCTCACCCGGCTCGACTTCGAGCGAAATGCTCCTGAGTACCTGGTTCGAACCGAAGCTCTTGGATACGCCGTCGGCGCGCACCATGGGCATGTCGCTCATCCCTTGCCTCCCACGTCGTTGCCGATGGGTTGAACAGTCTTCTTGTCCGGCCTGCGCATCCCGACCCCACGGGAGAACCGTTTCTCCAGGAAGTACTGGCCGACCATCAGGATCGAGGTGAAGAGCAGGTACCAGATCGACGCGACGATCAGGAGCGGGATCGGCGTGAAGGTCACCGCCGAGATGTCGCGTGAGACGCCATAGAGATCGGCGGTGAGTGGGATTGCGGCGACGAGCGAGGTCGTCTTGAGCATCGAGATGACCTCGTTGCCCGTCGGTGGGATGATGACGCGCATCGACTGCGGCACGACGATGCGGCTCATCGTCTGCCCCCACGACATGCCGAGCGCGGTTGCCGCCTCTTCCTGGCCGCGATCGACCGACAGTAGCCCGGCGCGCACGATCTCGGCCATGTATGCGGCTTCGTTCAGCGAGAGCCCGATGATGGCGATGATGAACACGTTGACGGCGAGAGTATTGGGGATTGAGATCCACGGTTGCAAGAACGGCAGGCCGATGTCGATGTTCTTGTAGATCAGCCCGATGAGCCCCCAGAACACGAGCTGCACATAGATCGGCGTTCCGCGGAAGACCCACAGGTACAGCCACGCCACGGACTTGACCACTGGATTCGGCGAGAGCCGCATGACGGCGAGCAGCAGCCCGAGGACGATCGCGATGATCATCGAGTAGACAGTGAGCTCGAGGGTGACGAGCGCAGCCTGGCTGATCCTGCGGTCGAAGATGTACTTGCCGACGTCAGGCCAGCCGTACGCAGGTCGCTGGGCGGCGTCGAGGACGAATAGAACGAGCAGAATGACGAGGACGACCGAGATCAGGATGCGCCACGGGTGGCGCAGCTTGATCGCCTTGATCGCTTCGGGGTGGGAACCGCCGTTCGGCGGCGAGACGGTACTCGCCGCCGAACGGTCTCGGCCGTCCTGGGTCATGCTTTAGCCCTTCGAGGCTGCGTTGATGGTGACCGACGTCACGCCGCCACTTTCGACGCCCCACTTCTTGAGGATGGTGCCGTACGTCCCGTCGTCGATCAGCGCCTGGAACGTCTTCTGGATCGCCGGGGTGATCTTCGAGCCCTTCGCGGTCGCGATGCCATACGGCGCGACATCGAATGAATCGCCGGCTGCCTGGAGCTTGCCCTTCGTCTTCGCGACCGCGGCAAGCGTGACGGGAGAGTCGGCGCTCAGCGCGTCGATCTGGCCGAGCACGAGCGCGTTGGTTGCAGCATCCTGCGTGTCGTACTTGAAGATCTGGATCGCGGGCTTGCCGGCATCCGTGCATGCCTTCGACTTCGCGGGTACCTCGTCGGTGTCTTCAAAGGTCGTGGCCTGAACGCCAACCTTGAGTCCACACGCGCTATTCGGGTCGACGGTTTTTCCCGCGGGCGACGCCCACTGGATCCCAGCCGTGTAGTAGTTGATGAAGTCGACCTGCTTCTCGCGCTCGACCGTGTCGGTGAAGGACGACAGCCCGATGTCGTCCTTGCCGCCGACGACGCTCGGGATGATGTTGTCGAACTTCGCCACCGAGTAGTTGATCTTCACGCCGAGCTTGTCTCCCACAGCGTTCATCAGGTCGACTTCCCAGCCGATGGGGTTACCGTTGCTGTCCTTGTACTCGTTGGGCGGGTACGTCGGGTCGATGCCGACCGTGATCTGGCCGGCCGACTTCACATTGGCAGGCAAGAGCGCCGCAAGCGCGTCATCCTTCGCGATGCTGGCACCGCCGGTGGTCGTCGCGCCCGGTGTCGTTTGGTCATTGTTGACACACCCGGTGAGAGAGAGCGCTGCCACCGCAAAGAGCGCGGGCGCGGCATATCGAATTCGCATTTATGTCTCCGTTTCCTGGCTGAGGGGATGCTGTGATTCGCAGCCTACCCCAGCGTCGGCGACGACATCCGCGCGGAAATGTGCGTGAAACACACGATATCGCCAAGTATTTCGGCGCGATTATCCGGAATCCTGCGTGCGGATGCCTCCCAGTGACGCTTTGTGAAGTTTGCGTGTTGCAACGCGCGAAGTCAGCGAATATCGTCGATGGATGCCCGCCCCGTCCGCCTCGTCTGCCCTCTTCGCCGCAAACGCGAGCGTGCTGCGCACGACGCCGGATGACGCTCTCGCGGCACCGCTGGTCGAGGAGCTCTCACGCGAATACGACGAACGGTACGGGCTCAACGACGGTATCCCGTCATCCGTGGAGCTCTCGCGTTACCCGGCGGAGCTCTTCCGCGAGGACCACGGCGGCGACTTCCTGCTGCTGGTGGTCGACGGGGTGGCCGTCGCCGGCGGCGCGTTCAAGCGCGTCGACCCCACGACAGTCGAGGTCAAGCGCGTCTGGACGCACTCCGCCCACCGCCGCAAGGGGCTGGCGCGGCGCGTCATGGCGGAACTCGAGAGCGAGGCACGGCGCCGAGCGATCAGCACGATCGTGCTGACGACGGGTGCACGGCAGCCCGAGGCCGTCGGCCTCTACCTCGCGCTAGGCTATCGGCCGCTCTTCGACCTCGACGGTGACCTCGAGGCGATCAGCTACCTGCATTTCGAGAAGGCGCTCTAGGATCCCTGGCTGCCCGCGAGCAACGCAGCCGCGGCCTCGACGAGCGACGCGGCGCCGACACCTGACGTCAGCAGGCGGATCAGGCCCCGCACGAGTGGTTCCGTCCCCTGGCCGAGCGGCGCGACATCCGTGTCGCCGTCGGACGATGTCACGCGGATGACCTCTGCCGCGTGCACGGCCTCGATCGCGAGTACCTCGCTGGTGAGTGCGACGGAGCGCTGCAGCAGCTGGAGCGCCGTCGGGGCGAGCGAGGAGTGGTCCTCCACGCCGGAGAGACTCGTCGACCCGAGAGTGGCCGGGGCGGCGAGCTGGCGCAGCTCGGCGAGTGCCGAGCCGGCCGCGTACCAGGTCAGCCCGGGCAGCACACTCGTGCCCGATCCGCGCAGCGGGCGCAGGAGGTCGGAAAGCTGCCCGATCCGGCGCTCGCTCGCCGCGGCCACGTGAGCGAGCGTGAGCCGGAGCGACTCGAAGTCGAGTGCGAGCGGCAGCGCTTGGAAGTTGCCGCCAGAGATCATCCGGCCGGAGACCGCGCCGTCGTTGTCAGGATCGGCAGGGTCCGCGTCGAACACGACGAGCGGATTCTCCGCGCGCGCATTGAGCTCGAGCGTGAGTTCGGCGCGCGTCGCCTCAACGCGCTCGCGCAGCGCGCCGTGCAGTTGCGGAGCCGTGCGCACCGAGAGCGGGTCCTGCACGGTGACCTCGCGGTCCGCCCCCTCCAGGAAGCTGCCCGCCAGCAGCTGCCGAACCAGAGCAGCGGATGCCGTCTGGCCGGCTCCCCCGCGTGCGGCCTGCACCTCCGCTGCAAACGGGCTGAGGTTGCCTCCGCCGCCGGCGCCGAGCCCGCCGCGGCTTCCAAGCCCTTCAAGGGTGAGCGCGACCGCGCGATCCGCTGCCTGCACGAGCTCATCGAGCCGCCGCAGGACGAGCGAGCCGACCCCGACACTGTATGCGTTGCTGCTGAGCAGCGCGAGAGCCTCGTGCGGTCCCAGCGTGATCGCTTCCAGCCCGGCGGCTGCAAGCGCCTCGCCGCCCGGCAGGCGCCGTTCTCCGAGGTACGCCTCGCCGCGCCCGGTCAGCACGGCCGCGATCTCCGCGAGCTGGGTGAGGTCACCCGCGCCGACCGAACCGCGTGTCGGCACGACCGGGACGACCGGCGAATTCAGCAGGTCGGCCAGCGCCTGGGCCAATTCGGGCCGAACGCCGGCGCCGCCGCGGCTGAGCCCGGCCAGCCGCGCCGTGATGATCGCGCGCACTTCCGGCACCGGCAGCGGCGTCCCGGTGCCGCCCTCGTGGTTGGCGATCACCCGGCGTTGGAAGCTCTCGAGCTCTTCGGGTGTCACACGCTCGTCGCGACCCGCTCCGAGATGGGTGTTCAGGCCGTAAACGGGTGCGTCGGCGAGGAGCGCCTCCTCGACGACCGCGCGCGAACGGGCGAGCAGGTCCGTCACGTCCGGGGCGAGCTCGATCCGCCGTCCGTCCGCGACGAGCTGCACGGTTTCCGGCGTCACGTCGCCGTGGCCGAGCGTCACCGGGAGCGCATCGTTCATGGCCGGGCCTCTAGAAGTCCAGCAGGTTGGCGCGCAACCCGCCGTCACCGAACTCGGAGCGGATCAGCCCACGACGACGGAGCGCCGGAATAAGCGGATCGAGCGTGCGGTGCACGTGGGCAGGATGCACCTGGCCGGTGAACAGGAACCCGTCGCCACCGACAGCCTCGCCGAGTTCGCCCAAGTGGTCCGCGATCTGCTCGGCGGTGCCGACGATCGCGAGGCCGTCCTTGCGCGCCCTGGCCTGCAGGATCTCCCGCAGCGTGGAACCGGCGGGCGCCGACGCGACGAAGTTGTCGAGCGTGCCCTGATTGCTGTTGGTCGTCAGCGGCGGCAGCGGCGCATCCAGGTCGAAGCGCTTGAAGTCGACGCCGGACAGGTAGGAGATGGACTGCAGCGCCTCATCGATGGCCGCCTGTGTCAGCTCCGCCCGGCGGGCCTTGACGGCAGCCGTCTCCTCGTCGTTTGCGGTGAGGATGGGATTGACGACGAAGAGAACCTTGATGTCGTTTGGATTGCGGCCGTTCTCGGCCGCGACATCCCGGATCGACGTGCGGTAGTCCCGCATCCGCTCGGCCGTCGACGCGAGCGCGAGCACGACATCCGAATTCTTGCCAGCGAAATCGCGCCCACGACCGGACGCGCCGGCCTGCACCATGACGGGCTCCTCGGACAGTGGCACGGTGTTGAGCGGACCGCGAACCTGGAAGAACTCGCCCTTGTGGTCGATCGGGCGCACCTTCGTGAAGTCGGCATAGACACCGCGTGCGGTGTCCTCGAGCACGGCATCCGCGTCCCAGCTGCGCCACAGTTGTCGCACGATGCTGACCCACTCGTCAGCGCGGTCGTAGCGCAGGTCGTGGTTGACCTGCTTGTCGAGCCCGTAATTCTGGGCGGCGAGATCCGAGCCGCTGGTCACGACGTTGAAGCCGAGGCGGCCATGGGCGAAATGCTGGAGGGTCGCGAGCAGTCGCGCGGCCGTGAACGGCTCATAGAAGCTCGCGCTGAGCGTCGGCACGATGCCGAGGTGGCTTGTGGCGCCAAGGAGATAGGGAACCAGCGGCAACGGATCGTGTTTTGGCACGAACCGCGCATTGGCGAGATTCACCTCTGCGGTTCCGCCGTAGGTGTCTGGCACCGTAACGCCGTCTTCGATGATGAACAGGTCGAGCCCGCTCGCCTCGAACCGGCGCGCGGCGTCCTGGTAGACCTCCGGCTGGGTCCAGTCGTAGCCGATGCCGTATGTCGGGTCACCCCAGCCCTGCACGCCGAAACCCGCGCCCAGGAACCAGCCGAAATGGAGGAGGCTCATCGCGCGAGGGCCGAGGAGCTGAGGCCCGCGTCGCGCAACCACTCCGGGTTGAACGCCTTCGTCAGATAGTTGATGCCACCGTCCGGCGCGATGGCGAGCACCACGGATCCGGGTGCCGCCTTCCGAGCGGTCTCGAGCGCGACCGCGACCGCCAGACCGGATGACGGCCCGAGCAGCAGCGCTTCCTCGGCGGCCAGCGCGTGTACGGTTCGGTACACGGTCTCATCGTCGACAGTGCGGATGTCGTCCACGAGCGTGTGGTCGAACGTCGTCGGCCAGAACGCGCGCGGCCAACTCGTACCGACACCGTCGACGAGGATGCCTCCGCTCGCGTCACCGCCGTAGGTCGAGCCGGCCGGGTTGGCACCGATCACCCGCACGGCACCCGCGCTCACATCCTTGAGGAAGCGCCCGGCGCCGCTCACGGTGCCGCCCGTGCCGATCGACGCGACGAAGTGGGTGATCGCGCCGGCCGTCTGCCGCCAGATCTCGGGTCCGGTGGTCTGGTAGTGCGCGCCGGGGTTGGCGAAGTTCTCGAACTGCGAGGAGCGCCATGCTCCCGGCGTCTCTGCGGCGATGCGGTCGGCAACCGCGCGCGGATTGGCGGGGTCGCTCGGTGCAGCGTCCCAGTCCGCTTCGACGAGCCGCGCGCCGTATGCCGCGAGCACGGCACGTTTCTCGTCGGAGATCTCCGCGCTGTGCACGATCACGACGGGGTGACCGGTGAGGCGCCCCACGAGCGCGAGCCCGATGCCCGTGTTGCCCGAGCTGGCCTCGACGATGGTCGCCCCTGGCGCAAGCAACCCGGTCGCCTCAGCCGTACGAACCATGTTGAGCGCGACGCGATCCTTCGACGAACCACCCGGATTGCGACTCTCGAGCTTGACCAGCACCCGAGCGGGAAGACCCCGCGCGAGGCTCTGCAGTTCGACGACGGGCGTATTGCCGACGAGTGCGGTCACCGAATCGAGAATGGCGTCGGATGCGGGCGGCGCGACAAGCGGCATTGGAGCCGTCGCGCCCACATCCAGGTTCGTCATGAGTTGATCCTAGGTGCGGGTTCGCCCGGCAAAACGAGCATTGCTCTCTGTTACGCGCCGGGCCGGCGTCCGCGAGGCGCGCGGCCGCTCAACGCGCCCGCGCGCCCGCTCACGCCCCAGCGCGCAGTCCTACTTGCTCGGCGTCGTAGACCGCGCGTTCGACTCGTACGACGTGTTGGTCGACTCGAAGAAGTTGACCAGCTCGAGCGTGTCGTTCGCGGCAGCCATCCACTTCGCCGGGTTCGAGACCTTGTACTCCGCGTCGAAGCCGAGCTCCTCGAGCCGGCGGTCGGCCAGGTACTTGACGTACTGGTTGATGTAGTTCGCGTTCAGCCCCAGGATGCCGTTGGGGAGCAGGTCGCGGTTGTACTCCTCTTCCATCTCCACGGCGTCGAGGATCATCTGGCGGATCTCGGTTGCGAATTCCGCCGTCTGCAGGTCGGGGTTCTCCTCGAGCACCGTGAGGATCAGGTTGATGCCGAACTTGAGGTGCAGCGACTCGTCACGCACGACCCAGTCCATGAGCGAACCGAAGTTGCGCAGCAGGTTGCGCTGGCGGAAGGAGAGCGCGACCATGAAGCCCGAATAGAACCAGATGCCCTCGAGGATGACGTTGTACGCGACGAGGTTGCGAACGAAGTCCTTCTTGCCCTCCGTCGTCGTGATGTCGAGGGTCTGCTCGGTCATCCGCTTGATGAACTTGATCTCGAACTCTTCCTTCTTCGCCATCGAAGGAATGTTGACGTGCGAGTTGTACGCCGCGTCACGATCGATCGGGAAGGTTTCGAGCACGTACTCGAACGACATGCTGTGGTTGGCTTCCTCCCACATCTGCTTGGCGAGGTACATGCTGCACTCCGCCGCGTTGACGTACGGGTACACACCGAAGGCGAGGGCCTTGTTGACGAGCAGCTCGTTGGGGTTGAAGTAGCTCATCAGGAAGGTGACGGCGTGGCGTTCCTCGTCCGTCATCTTCTTGAAGTCGGCGATGTCCTCGCCCAGCTGGATCTCGTTGGGGAACCACGTGTTCGCGACCGCCTGGTCGTACAGGTCCATCGCCCACTTGTAACGGATCGGCTTGAGCAGCAGTCCCTCTTGGATGCCTGTTCCCAAAATCGCCATAATGCTTGTCTTCTTCTTTCGTATTGAGTCTGTCTCATCGACGACGCATCGTCGTTACGCGCCCTGCGCTACTGGCAGGACTCGCACTGGAGGTCATCCATCGGATCGACCGGGACGACGTACTCAAATGGCGCGTCGACGGTGTTGAACTCGTTCATTACTTGTCACCACCCGTCGACAGGCCGCCGAAGCCGAATCCCTTGCGCGCGGGCGCCTGGGCAGGAGCCGCCGCTTGCGTCGAGTCGGCATCGGCCGGGGCCGACCCTGCGCCGACCGCGGCGAAGCCGCGCGCTCCGCCGGAGATCTCCTCCGCCTTGTTGACCTTGACGGTCGACTGCTCTGCCTGGTGACGCGGCTTCATGTGCAGATAGTACGTGGTCTTCACGCCACGCTCCCATGCCGCGTAGTAGATGTCCATCATGTCGCCGAGGTCACGCGTCTCGAGGTACATGTTGCGGCTGATCGCCTGGTCGATCCACTTCTGGGCGCGCGCCGCGACCTCGATGAAGGCGTACGGCGAGAGCTGGAAGCTCGTCTTGTACGTCGCCTTGATCTCGTCGGGAATCGCGTCGATGTTCTGGATGTCGCCCTGGCTGCGCAGGATCAACTCCTTGGTCGAGTCCCAGATGCCACGGTCCTGCAGGTCCGCGACCAGGTTGCGGTTGACCTCGAGGAACTTGCCGTTCGAGGTGGACCGACTGAAGATCTGCGAGAACTGCGGATCGAGGCCCGGCGTCGTTCCGGCAACAAGACCGATGGATGCCGTCGGCGCGATCGCCATGAGCGTCGCGTTGCGCATGCCGCCCTTGACCTTCTCGCGAAGCGCGTCCCAGTCGAGGCGGGTCGTGCGGTTGACCTTGATCGCGACGCCACGGTCCTGCTCGGTCAGCGCGATGCTGTCGAGCGGAACCATGCCCTGCGACCAGCGCGACCCGGCGAAGTTGGTGTACGCGCCACGCTCCTGGGCGAGGTCGGCGCTCTCGTCGATTGCCGCGTACGACACGTGCTCCATGATCTCGTCGATCAGGTCGTACGCCTCTTCGCTCTCGTAGCTGATGCCCAGCCTCTCGACGACATCGGTGAAGCCCATGACGCCGAGGCCAATCGCGCGGTTCTGCTGGTTGGAGAAGTCAGCCTCATCGACGCTCGAGACCGTGATGTCGATCAGGTTGTCGAGCTGGCGCACCGCCAGGCGGGCGCTCTCCTCGAGCTGCTCCCAGTTGAACTTGCCGTCGACCAGGTGGCGGGACAGGTTGATCGAGGCCAGGTTGCACACCGCGACGTTCTCGCGGTCCTGCGGAAGGCAGATCTCGGTGCACAGGTTGGAGAGGTGGATCGTGCCCGTGTTGTTGTTGAGGGCACGGTTGTTGATCGTGTCCTTCCAGGTCAGCCACGGGTGGCTCGTGGTCTGCAGGCTCATCAGGATGGCCTTGAACTGCTCCCGCGCCGTGATCTTCTTGAACATGTTGATGCGGCCGGCCTCGGCCTCCGCGGCGTAGAAGCTGTAGCGCTCCGAGAACTCCTTGCCGTAGAGCTCGTTGAGGTCTTGCACCTCCAGCGGGTCGAAGAGGTACCACGCCTCGTCATTCTGCACGCGCTTCATGAACTCGTCGCTGATCCAGACGGCCGTGTTGGCGGTTCGGGTGCGGCGGTACGGGTCGCCCGAATTCTGGCGCAGGTCCAGGAACTCCGGGAAGTCCAGGTGCCAGTTCTCCATGTAGAAGGCCAGGGCGCCGAACTTCTTGCCACCACGGCTGACCGCACGCA
>JAVECW010000004.1 GCA_030841285.1 Microbacteriaceae bacterium | reverse complement strand
CCTTCGTCTGAGCAGTCACTCTGCGGGCCGTGGGATGACGCCGAGTTGCTGCATCAGCGCGAGGTCATTCCTGTCCGACCAGTGTTCGGCGAGCTTGCCATTCGCGATCCGGTGAATCGCCACTCCCGTCTCCCGGATCTCCGCGCCCGTGGCGGGCAGTGGGCCCGGAAGGTCCCCCTCGTGGCGGCCATACGCCGTCAGCCTCGTCACTACCTTGTCGCCCTCAGCGATCTGGTCCTCGATCTCGTGCCGACCGGGAGTGGCCTTCCAGAAGATCTCGAAAGCCTTTTTCAGCCCCTCCCGCCCTGCCGGTAGTCCGGGAAACGGCGCCGGGTTATGGTCGACGTAGTCCTCAGCAACCAGCTCGTCCATTGCGTCGATATTGCCAGCGTCGATTTCGGCGTAGTACCGCCGCACAAGCGCCTTGTTCTCCTCGGGTTCCATGAGAACCTCTCCCTAATAGATAGATGGAAGCTACTGCGCGACCCAGACGGGGTCAAGGTCGCGCGCTAGATACACCGGCGCGGCCGTCCAGCTGATCGCCGGCAGCCCCTCGACGGCCTTGTTGGAGAGCACCTCACGGAGGATAGTCGTATCCACGTGGGGCACCGCCGGATGGTTCACCGAAGGAGACGTACCGTTGCTTGAGGCCATGGCTTTCTGGATCGACGAACCAGGCGTCGGGGCCCTGCGCCGGCAGCCGATCGCTCGCGCCGTCGATGGCGACGTTCTCGTGCGCACCAGATACACGGGCATCAGCCGCGGCACCGAGGCTTCCGTCTTTCTGGGTCGCGTGCCTATCAGCGAGCACGAGAGGATGCGGGCGCCGTTTCAGGAGGGCGACTTTCCAGGCCCGGTGAAGTACGGCTATCTCAACGTCGGAGTCGTCGAGCAAGGGCCGGAAGCGCTCCGCGGCCGCACCGTCTTCACGCTGTTTCCCCACCAATCCGCCTTCGTCGTTCCCGCTGATGCCGTCATCCCGGTCCCCCGCGGCGTGCCCGCTCGCCGTGCGGTGCTCGCCGGAGCGGTCGAGACCGCGGTGAACGTGCTGTGGGATGCCGGCCCCCTGATCGGAGACCGGGTTACGATCGTGGGCGCCGGCATGATCGGATGCTGCGTCGCACGACTGATGCGCGGCATCCCCGAACTCGACGTTGTGCTCGTCGACGTGGACACGTCGCGTCGCGAGGTCGCCGACCGACTCGGCGTCCGATTCGCCGAACCAGGCGACGCGCCGGGAGATCGCGATCTGGTCATTAACACGAGCGGGTCGGAGGCCGGGCTGCAACTCGCACTCGAGTCCGTCGTGACTGACGGGGAGGTGATCGAGGCCAGCTGGTACGGCGATCGCCCGGTGACGCTCGCCCTAGGCGCCGACTTCCACTCGCGCCGCCTGACCATCCGGTCGAGCCAAGTGGGTGCTGTGGCCCGACGCCGGCGAGGCACTCGCACGACTCGCGACCGGCTGACGCTTGCGCTCGAGCTTCTGCAGGACGCGGCCTTCGACACCCTGCTCACGGGGCACTCCCCGTGGAGTGAGCTTCCCGCCGTGATGGCGGGGCTCGCAACCGACCGGAGCGCGGAGCTCTGCCACACGATCGATTGGAAGGGCGCCCCGTGACCTTCACCCTGACAGTGCGAGACCACATGATGGTGGCCCACAGCTTCTCCGGAGAGGCTTTCGGCGCAGCACAGCGTCTGCACGGTGCGACCTTCATCGTCGACGCGTCTTTCCGTGCGAGCGAACTGGACTCCGATGGCGTGGTCATCGATATCGGACGCGCGGCCGAGGCGCTCAGCCAGATCACGGGTTCGCTGACCTATCGCAATCTGGACGACGAACCGGAGTTCGCCGGGATGAACACCACGACCGAACGACTATGTCAGGTCATCGCCGACCGCCTCGCACAGCGTGCCGCAGAAGGACAGCTCGGATCAGCCGGCAGGCGTCTGTCGTCGATCGAGATCACCCTCCACGAGTCTCACATTGCATGGGCGAGTTACGAGCGGAAGTTGTGAATGGGATGACGGACGCGGCCGTGCACTTCCTCGTGCCCGACGACATCGACGATGATGAGCGCGTCAGCGGCGGCAACGTCTATGACCGGCGCATCAGCGAATCGCTGCGAGCACGGGACCTCGACGTACGGATGGTGCTCGTTGCAGAAGGCCGCGTGCAGGACGTGGCGCAGGCGATGTCCGATCCCCCGCGCGACGCTCTCGTGCTGATCGACGGATTGATCGCCGTCGCGGCATCGGAGGTGCTGGAGGCGCATTCGACGCGTCTTCGGATCGTCGTGCTGGCGCACATGGTCGCCAGCGCGCTGCCCGGAATCCAGGACGTCGCGCGAACGGCCGAACGAGAGCGCGAGGCCCTGAATGCCGCGCGACGTGTGATCACGACCAGCGAGTGGACCCGCTCCGAACTCATCGCCCGCGCGCTCGCGGAGCCCGACCGGATCACGGTCGCTCGCCCGGGCACGGACACCGCACCGGCGGCGATCGGATCCGAATCGGGCGGCCACCTGCTCTGCGTCGGCGCTGTCGCGCCCCACAAGGGACAGGATGTGCTGGTCCAAGCGCTGGCGGGCATGACCGATCTGCCCGATTGGAGCTGCTCGATCGTGGGCTCGCTCGACGCCGACCCCGATTTCGCGATCCGAACGGCTGCCGCGATTCGATCCGCCACGCTCACCGAGCGAGTCGCGCTCATGGGGGTTCTCACCGGTCAGCGACTCGCGGACGCGTACCGCGCCGCGGACCTCGTCGTCGCGCCTTCGCGGGCGGAGAGCTACGGCATGGTCGTCGCCGAGGCGCTCGCTCGGGGCATCCCGGTTGTGGCGGCACGCGTCGGCGGAATACCGGAGGCGATAGCGGGCAGCAAGGCCGGCATCCTCATTCCATCGAACGATCCGGGCGCGTTGGGCGCGGTCCTGCGGCATTGGGCGGAGGACCCCGGTTGGCGTGCCGCGCTCAAGGCGGAGGCAGTGCGCTCGCGCACGGTGACGCGAACGTGGGATGAGTCCGCGGGGATCGTCGCGGCAGTGCTGAGCGGTGTCCGAAAGGGGAGATCGTGATCGACAGGCCGTACGTGATTCTCAGCGCTGCCATGTCCATCGACGGTTACCTCGACACCTCTTCCCCACCGCGCCTCGCCCTCTCGAACACGGCGGACTTCGATCGGGTCGACGAGGTACGGGCGCAGAGCGACGCCATCCTGGTCGGAGCACGTACCGTGCGTGTCGACAATCCGAGACTGCTGGTGCGGAGCGAGGAGCGACGGAGTCGACGCGAAGCCGAGGGCCTGTCGCCGTCGCCCTGGAAGGTGACGGTGACGGCAACCGGCGACCTCGATCCGCAGTCGAAGTTCTTCACCTTCGGACACACGAAGAAGTTGGTCTATTGCCCGCGATCGGCGGTTCGGGGCATCCGCGACCGGCTCGGTGATCTTGCTACCGTCGTCGGGTTGGGCGAAGAGGTCACCATGGCCGATCTCGTCAGCGAACTGAACGACCGGGGCGTGCGCACGCTCCTGGTCGAAGGCGGCGGAACCATGATCACTCAGTTTCTGGCGTCCGACCTTGTCGATGAACTTCAGTTGGCTATCGCCCCGTTCTTCGTCGGCGACCGGCTAGCCCCTCGGTTGATCGGCGACGGCACGTTCCCGTGGAATCCCGACCGCCACGCGCCCCTCGCCGAGTGCCGTCAAGTCGGCGACATGGTTCTCCTGAGGTATGCACTGTCCGAGCGCTGCGCGACACCCAGTCGTTCGGCGGACGAGCCGGCTAAGACGCCACGCGGTAGCGGAGATAGACAACTCCCGAGTTGAAGGTACGGGTCTCGGCGAGTTCGAGATTCACCCGACGCTCGTGCCGGGGAAAGAACGGAATGCCACCGCCAACCAGCACCGGGTAGACCACCGCCCGGTACTCGTCGATCAGGCCCAACGCGGCCGCCTCGGCGGCGAGAGTCGCGCCGCCGATCGCGATGTCGCCCTCCCCCGGCTCGGCTCGCAACCGCGCGATCTCCTCCGCCAGGCCGCCGGAGGCCAGACGGGCATTGCCCTGCACCGCTGAGAGCGTGGTGGAGAACACCACCTTGGGGAGCGGATTCCAGAGCGCGGCCCACTCGAGTTCTGCATCGTCGAGCGAAGAATCCTGGTCGGCGGTCTCCCAGTACAGCATCGTCTCGTACAGCCGTCGTCCCAACAGGTGGACGCCGACCTCTCGAATCTCGTCGATCCAGAAGCGAAAGACTTCCTTGTCAGGCGCCGTCCAGTCGAAGCCGCCGTCCGGCCCGACGATGTAGCCGTCTAGTGAGACGCCCATCGAATAGGTCACGCTGCGCACCAGAACTCCTCCTCGGTAACGAATTCGACATTACGGTCATTGAGACAGGGCTGACAAGCATCCGCATAGGATGTCCGAATGCCTACCCCGGTCACCACAGCATCACCATCACAGTCAACTATTCGCTTCGGCCTGGTGGGCGCCGGCAGTATTGCGGCGGTACACGCGCGAGCGATCGCCAACACCGCGGGGGCGCAACTGACGGCGTGTTTTTCCCGCTCGCCGGCCGGCGCGCAGGCGTTCGCCGCAGAGTTTGGCTGCGACGCTGTGCTGAGCCTTGCCGAGCTCCTCGCGCGTGACGACTGCGATGTCATCGTCATCACGACGCCCTCAGGCAGTCATGCCGAGATCGGCATCCAGGCTGCGCACCAGAAGAAGCATGTACTTTGCGAGAAGCCGCTCGACATTTCGCTGGACGCCATCGACAGGTTGATTACGGCGTGCGAGAGCAATGGCGTGCTCCTCGGTGTGGTCTCCCAAAGCCGGTTCGGGCCTGGTGCCCTGGCGCTCAAGCATGCGATCGACCAGGGCAGGTTTGGACGGTTGGCACAGTGTTCCGCCTACGTCCCGTGGCTTCGCACCGACGAATACTATGCGGCTGCGCCGTGGCGGGGCACCGTGGCGGATGATGGTGGCGCCCTGCTGAATCAAGGCCTCCATGCGGTCGATCTCTTGCTGTGGCTGGCCGGGGATGTGCGTACGGTGTCGGCGAAGGTGCAGACGCGCATCCACGACATCGAGACCGAAGACAACGCCGTCGCCTGGTTGGAGTTTGACAACGGCGGGCTTGGTGTCATCCAGTGCAGCACCTGCTGTTACCCGGGTGAGAGCAAACGCATAGAGGTCAAAGGACAGTACGGTTCGGTCACTCTCGTCGACGATGTGCCGGTGCTGTGGGAGTTCGCCACCGCAACACCGGACGACGACGAGATCGTGCACCTGCGCGAGGATGCGGTCGTGGGCCTGGGCGCCAGCGACCCAAAGGCGGTCGCCGAAGGCGGACACCGTGCCCAATATCAGGATTTTGTGGCCGCCGTCGCCGAGGGTCGACCGCCGGCTGTCACCGGTACCGAAGCACGGCGGTCGGTTCAGCTGATCCGCGCCATCTACGCCTCCAGCGAATCGGGCGAGACCGTACGACTCTGAAGTGCGCCACACTCGGTCGTTCGGCGGACGAACTGGCTAATGCGCCACGCGGTAGCGGAGATAGAGAACTCCAGAGTTGAAGGCGCGGCAAGCACCGACTCCTACTCGCTGGAACTTCCGCGCTCAAAGCGATTCGGAATCCAATCTGTGGTCGCATCGTTGGAAGATATATCGTTAACTATCGCCGAGCACAGTGGCTACGGCGCTCAGGAGGTCATCATGAGTGGGTCGTTCAGGGGCAGCGGTTTTGGGGGACGCCGTGGCGGCCCCGGTGAGAACTGGCCGGGCACCAGCGCGTGGGAAGCGATGGAGCAGTTGCGCGCACAATTCGAGCGCAAGGCCGGCGCGAGGATGGGGCGAGGCGACGTGCGAGTAGCGGTGCTTGCACTCCTGTCCGAGAAGCCGATGCACGGCTACCAGATCATTCAGGAGATCGAGGAACGCAGTGGCGGCGCGTGGAAGCCGAGTCCCGGTTCGGTGTATCCAACCCTTCAGCTGCTCGCGGACGAGGGGTTAATCGGCGCCACTGAGTCCAACGGCCGCAAGACCTATTCCCTCACGGACGAGGGGCGGCGGGTAGCAGAGGCAGCGGCAGACCAGCCCGCGCCGTGGGAGGCGCAGAGTGCTCGGGACGGCGGGCGGGCGACCGCGCTGCCGAGGGCCGGCATCGACCTGGCTCGGGCAGCCGCACAGGTAGGACACTCCGGCAACCCGGAGCAAGTGAAGCAGGCTGTGGCCGTGCTTGACGAAGCGCGTCGCAAGCTCTACTCCATCCTCGCTCAGGAGTAACGGAGTGCCCACAACACGTCGGGTCAAGGAAACTAGGTAGATGACCGACGTCGGGAGCATGCGCGTCCGCTATCGCAGGATCATGCGGTTCGCCGCCCGCTATCTGCTGCAGACGTGGTGGTTCGAGTTATTCCTCCCTCGGGTCGGGCTCGGGCGGCTCGCAGCGCGCAGCAGGTCTGCCCGGTTGCGGCGCATAGCGCAGCACTTCCATGTGCTCGCGGTCGACCTGGGCGGCCTCATGATCAAGGTCGGCCAGTTCATGTCGTCCCGGCTGGACGTGCTACCGCCGGAGATCACAAAGGAGCTCGAGGGCCTGCAGGACGAAGTTCCGCCCGTGCCGTTCCCTGCGATCCGAGCCCTCGCCGAAGCAGAGTTGGGAGTAACGCTCGAGCGCGCGTTCTCCTTCATCGATCCAACGCCCGTTGCGGCGGCATCCCTCGGTCAGGTCCACCGCGCGCGGCTCTCAGAAGACGATGCCGCCGAAACAGGACTACTCGACGTCGTCGTGAAGATCCAGCGGCCCGGCATCGAGAAGATCATCGACGTCGACCTCAGCGCACTGCGCCGTGTCGCCGGCTGGCTCAGCCACGTGCGCCTCGTCTCGGATCGAGTCGACCTGCCCGCCCTCGTCGAGGAATTCGCCTCGACGAGCCTTGAGGAGATCGACTACGTGCACGAAGCGGCGAATGCCGAGCGTTTCGCCCAGGACTTCGCGGGCGACCCCCGGGTGAGCGTTCACGACCTGGTGTGGGAGCGCACGACGCGGCGGGTGCTGACCCTGCAGGATGTGACCGCCATCAAGATCAATGATGTCGAAGGGCTGCGAGCAGCCGGCATCGACCCGTCTGAAGTCGCCAACGAGTTCGCGGCTGTCATGTTCGACCAGCTTTTCATTCATGGCTACTTCCACGCCGACCCGCACCCCGGCAACATCTTCGTCACCCCTCTCGGCGCTGGCGGCGGTGCTGGCGGCGCGGAATCGGCCGGCCGGGCCTGGAAGTTCACGTTCGTCGACTTCGGAATGATGGGCGAGGTGTCCGACGACCTGCGTCATGGTCTCCGGAAGCTCCTCATCGCCGCCGCATCGCGCGACGGCAAAGGAATGGTGGATGGCATTCGCGAGGTGGGCGGGCTCCTTCCATCCGCTGAAACCGCCGAGCTCGAGCGCGCGATGACGAAGCTGTTCGCCCGTTTCGGCGGGATGGGTTTCGCCGAGTTGCAGAAAGTCGAGCCACGCGAGTTCCGCGCATTTGCCGTCGAGTTCGGTGATGTCGTGCGATCGCTGCCGTTTCAGCTACCCGAGAACTTCTTCCTGATCGTCCGCGCGATGTCGCTGACGTCGGGGATGTGCAGCTCGCTCGACCCTGCCTTCAACATCTGGAATGCCGTCGAGCCATACTCCGCCCAGCTGATCCGGGCCGAGGGCGGGAACCTGGTGATGGATGTCGCCAGGCAGGCGTGGACGATCGCCGCGGTCATCACCCGATTGCCGCAGCGGCTCGACGACCTCACGACGCGCATCGAGGAGGGCACAATCTCGGCGCAGAGCCCTCGGCTCGAGCGTCGCGTCAGCAGCCTCGAACGAACTGGACGGAGGGTCATCTCGGCGGTCCTCTTCGCCGCTCTGTTGATCGGCGGCATCCTGCTTCGTGTCGAGGATGTCGTGTTCGGAACGGTCCTCATGGCCCTGTCTGCGCTCCCGCTGCTTCACGCCGTCTTTGCCGCGGTCGTTGGGCGGCGTGGCCCTCTGCGCTGACAACCGTGAGAAGGGTTCGAACCCCCGACGTATTGATCCGTAGTCGACCGGCGGTGCGACGGACGGCGGATCTCAGCGCGCGAACGTGACGTGGATGACGCCGCTCTCCGCCACCTCGGAGGTGACGGTGTAGTCGCGATCGAGCGCTCGCAGATCATCCCAGAGCCGCACGCCCCGACCGAGGACGATCGGGGTGATCGCGACATGCACGCGATCGACGAGGCCGGCCCGCAGGAAGTCACGCGCGAC
>JAVECW010000179.1 GCA_030841285.1 Microbacteriaceae bacterium | reverse complement strand
TCTCAGCCAATCCGAGCCCGAGTGTTTCAGTCGGAACTCAGGCGCTCCAAGAGCTCGCGGTAGCGCGCCGCGGTGCGCTCGACGATGTCGGCGGGCAGTGGTGGCGGCGGTGTCTCCTGGCCAGACGAGTCGGATGGGTTCCAATTCGCCGCGAGCCAGTTGCGCACGATCTGCTTGTCGAAGCTGGCCATGCGCTCGTCCGGCGTGGTCCCGCTCGCGTGCGCTGCGGCATCCCAATAGCGGCTCGAGTCGCTCGTGAGCACCTCGTCTGCGAGGGTTGTGACGCCCGTCGAGCGGTCGGCCCCGAACTCGAATTTGGTGTCGGCGATGATGACACCTCGAGCCTCGGCGATCGCGGATGCCCGTGCGTAGACCTCGAGAGAGAGGTCGCGCAGTTCTGCGGCGGCTCCGGCACCCACGAGTTCGACTGTGCGCTCGAACGTGATGTTCTCGTCGTGCTGGCCGAGGGGGGCCTTCCAGGCCGGGGTGTAGATCGGCTCCGGCAGGCGATCGCCGTTCTGCAAGCCCGCGGGGAGCGCGATCCCGCACACGCTCTGCGATGCCTGGTACTCGACCCAGCCACTTCCTGTGAGGTAACCACGCACGACGCACTCGATCGGGTACATGTCGAGAGGCTTGACCAGCATGGCCCGGCCGGCCACGGCATCCGGGATCTCGTCGATGACCTCGCCACCCACCAACCGGTGGTCGGCGATCAGGTGGTTGGGCACGCCCGTGAGCCGGTCGAACCACCACAGGCTGAGCGTCGTGAGCAGCTCGCCCTTGCCGGGGATGCCCGGCTCGAGGACGTGATCGAATGCGCTCACCCGGTCGCTCGCCACGACGAGCACCGCCGGAGCATCCGAGAGCCCGGATGCGCCATCCGGAACGTACAGATCGCGCACCTTGCCGGAGTAGATGTGCGTCCAGCCGGGCAGTGTCGGGGTGCTCGAAGTCACCATGCAATGCTAGTTGGCGTTGCGCGGCACCGCGACGCGAGAGACTGGACGTCGAGCGGTGGAAACCGCGGCTTCAACGGCGAAAGGGTGGCATCAATGACGAGCGAACTCAATTGGGCTGGGAACTACGGCTATCGTGCCGAGCGGATCGCGACACCGGATTCGCTCGACGAGGCTCGCGAGATCGTGGCCACCTCGCGACTGGTCAGGCCTCTAGGCAGCAGGCACTCGTTCAACGACCTTGCGGACACGGACGGCGTGCTCGTCTCCCTCGCTGGACTGCCGCAGCGGTTCGAGATCGACCTTGCCTGGCGCACCGTCACAGTGGGGGGCGCGATGCGTTACGGGGATGTCGCCCGCCTGCTCAATGAGGCGGGCTGGGCGCTGCACAGCATGGCGTCCCTGCCACACATCTCGATTGCGGGCGCGATCGCGACGGCCACGCACGGCTCGGGCAACCGGCTCGGCAACCTGGCGACGGCCGTCCGCGGCCTCGAGGTACTCACCGCGGATGGCGAACTGCGGAGCCTGACCCGCGGCGACGGCGACTTCGCCGGCGCCGTTGTCGGACTCGGTGCGCTCGGACTCGTCGTCGCCGTGACGCTCGACATCCAGCCCACCTTCGACGTGAGCCAGCGCCTCTTCGAGAATCTCCCGTGGAGCGTGGCGCTCGAGCACTTCAACGAGGTCACTTCGAGCGCGTATAGCGTGAGCCTGTTCACGGATTGGAGCGAGGAGTCGATCGGCCAGGTCTGGCTCAAGGCGCGCGTCGACGAGCCATCCGCGATCGGTGACACCCTGTTCGGCGCGACGGCGGCGACGGCGCCGCTGCACATGATTCGCGGAATCTCGCCGGAGAACGCCACCGAACAACTCGGCGTCGGCGGCCCGTGGCACGAGCGCCTGCCACACTTCAAGCTCGCGTTCACACCGAGCAATGGCGAGGAGATCCAGTCGGAGTACCTCGTGCCGCGCCGGTTCGCCGCCCCTGCCATCGAGGCGCTGCGCGGGCTCGCCGGGCGGATCACGCCCATCCTGCAGATCAGTGAGATTCGCACCGTGGCTGCTGACGAGCTGTGGTTGAGCACGGCCTACGGCGAGGACGCGGTCTGCCTGCACTTCACCTGGGTGCGCGACCAGGCTGCCGTCGAAGCGCTGCTTCCCGCAATCGAGGATGCGCTCGCTCCGTTCGGCGCTCGTCCGCATTGGGGCAAGGTCTTCATCGACCGCGACGGAATCGTGCCATCGCTCTACCCGCAACTGGACGACTTCCGCGACCTGGTTCTCCGCTACGACCCGAACCGTGTGTTCGGCAACGCCTTCCTCGAGCGACACATCGGCGTGTAGCCCGCCGGAACGGGCACGACCTCGCGCAGAGGGGCTAGGCGACGCGCGCCGCGATGTCGGTGCGGTACTGGCCGCCTTCGAGCTCGATGTGGCCGAGCGCCTCGTATGCACGCTCGCGCGCTTCGGCGAAGGTCGTTCCGAGCGCGATCACACTCAGCACTCGCCCGCCCGTGGTGACGAGCTCGCCGGTTGCCGGGTCGATCGCCGTGGCGGCGTGCGCGATCGTGACCTCGGGGACCTGCGCTGCGGCATCCAGACCCGTGACCGGCCGGCCGATGACGGGCGCATCCGGGTAGTTCTCGCTCGCGAGAACGACAGTGACGGCGACGTCGAGAGCGAACTCCGGATGCGGCATCCCGGCGAGTGCACCGGTCGCGGCCGCGAAGAGCAGCCCGGACAACGGGGTGACGAGACGCGGCAGCACGACCTGCGTCTCCGGGTCGCCGAAGCGTGCGTTGAACTCGATCACGCGGATGCCGTGGCGGGTCATGATGAGCCCGCAGTAGAGCAGTCCGATGAACGGAGTCTGCTCCTTGGCGAGCTGGCGCACGGTCGGCACCGCGATGGTCTGGATCACCTCGTCGACGAAGCCTTCGGGAAGCCAGGGCAGCGGCGAGTACGCGCCCATGCCACCCGTGTTCGGACCCCGGTCGCCGTTGCCGAGCCGCTTATAGTCCTGCGCAGGCGAGAGCGGAAGCACGGTGTGGCCGTCGCTGACCAGGAAGAGGGACACCTCCTGGCCGTCGAGGAACTCCTCGACGAGAACCGTGCCGTGGTCGAGCCACAGGCTAGCGTGCGCGACGGCCGCCTCGCGATACTCGGTGACGAGAACGCCCTTGCCCGCGGCGAGGCCATCCGCCTTCACGACGTACGGGGCGCCGAACGCGTCGAGGGCTTCCTCGACCTCGAGCATGCTGCGGGCATGCACGGCACGTCCGCTGGGTACGCCGGCGGCATCCATGATGCGCTTGGCAAAGGTCTTGCTGCCCTCGAGCTGCGCAGCAGCCTTCCCCGGCCCGAACACCGGGATGCCGCGTGTGCGCAGCGCGTCTGCGACGCCGGCGACGAGGGGCGCTTCCGGCCCGACGATGACGAACTCGATGTTGTGTTCGATCGCGTAGTTCGTGACGGCTTGTGGGTCGTTCGCGTCCAGATCGGCGACGCGAACGTCACGCGCGATCCCGGCGTTCCCCGGTGCGGCCGTGATGTCATGGCCGGCATCTTCGGAGAGCAAGGCTGCGACGATGGCGTGCTCGCGAGCACCGGAACCGAGGACGAGAATCTTCACGACCCCATGGTAGTTGGCTTCGCGCCGGCGCGAGGCGGCGGCAACTTTGGGAGGATGGGTGGATGGCACGGGCAAGAATCGCGGATGACGCGGGCGGGGCTGCGGTACGCGCTGCCCTTGGCGCAAGCGAGTCCGCACCGGCCTCCCGCGACACGACGGCGACGGCCGTTCGGTACCTCCTGCAGCTTCTCGCCGAGCGCGCCGAAGGCAACACGGTCGAGGTGCGGGTACCGCCGTTCGGAGCCGTGCAATGCATTCCTGGACCGCGGCACACACGCGGCACGCCGCCCAACGTCGTCGAGATGGATGCCGCGACCTGGCTCGCGCTCGCCTCCGGCGCCCGCCGCTGGGACGACGCGGTCGCGGCGGGAGCGGTGCACGCCTCCGGCCAGCGCGCTGATCTCTCGGACTATCTGCCCCTTCGCGCGCTCCCCTCACCCTGAGTGCGAGAAGATAGGGGTATGAGTGAGAACGTGACCGAGGACAGCGTGACGGTGCAGCGTTCGCCGAGGTACTTCCGGTTCATGCTCGCCGGTGCGATCGTCTTTGCGGTCGTCGCGCTCATCCTGACGTTCGCGTTTCCGGCACAGCCGGGCTACGACCGTGGCCAGATCTTCGGCTTCCTCCTGCTCGGCGGCATCGTGGTCGGCATCACGGTTGGCGCTGTCATCGCTCTCATCGTCGGCTGGGTCACAGGCCGCCGCGCCCGTACGGTCGCTGCCGCCCACACGACCACGCGCGCCGAGTAGCTCGCCCTGCCCGTGTTGGTTGGTCAACCAACACGTGCACGTGTCAGCTCAGCTGCGTGCGCTCAACCCACTCGAGGTACTCGGGCGTGACGGTCCCCGTCACGTAGTCGCCGGTGAAGCAGCTCATCTCGAGATCGGTGACCGCCGTCTGCCCCTCGAGAATCGCATCCCTCATGTCGGAGACCTCCTGGTAGATGAGGTTGTCGGCGCCGAGTTCGAGTGCGATCTCCGGGATCTTCTTGCCGGCGGCGATCAGCTCCGCGCGTGACGGCATGTTGATCCCGTAGACGTGCGGGAAGCGCACGGGGGGTGCGGCCGAGGTGAAGGTGACCTTGTTCGCACCAGCGGCGCGAGCCATGTCCACGATCTCCTTCGAGGTCGTGCCCCGCACGATCGAGTCGTCGACGATGAGGATGTTCTTGCCCTTGAACTCCGAGCCCATCGCGTTGAGCTTCTGCCGCACGCTCTTCTTGCGCTGCGCCTGCCCGGGCATGATGAAGGTGCGGCCGACGTAGCGGTTCTTGTAGAAGCCCTCGCGGTATTCGATGCCGAGCCGCTGCGCCACCTGCATGGCGGCCGGCCTCGAGGAGTCCGGGATGGGCATGACGACGTCAATGTCGCCCATCGGTGTGTACTGCGCGATCGTGTCCGCCAGGCGATTGCCCAGGCGCAGGCGCGCCTCGTAAACCGAGATGCCATTCATGATCGAGTCGGGTCGGGCTAGGTAGACGTACTCGAACGAGCACGGGATGAGTCGCGGGTTCGCGGCGCACTGCCGCGAATACATCTCACCGCTCGTGGTGATGAAGATCGCTTCGCCGGGTGCGACGTCGCGCACGATGTCGTATCCGGATGCCTCGAGTACGAGCGATTCGGATGCCACGATCCACTCGTCGCCGACCAGACCGGCCGGCCGCTTCCCGAGAACCAGCGGGCGGATACCGAACGGGTCCCTGAACGCGAGCAACCCATGGCCGGCGATCAGCGCGATGACGGCATATGAGCCCTCGACGCGTTCGTGCACGTGCGTGACGGCGTTGAAGACCTGGTCCGGATCGAGGTCGGGCCCCGAAATCTGGCCCTGCAGTTCGGTTGCGAGCACGTTGAGCAGCAACTCGGTGTCGCTCGTCGAGTTCACGTGCCTGCGGTCGACGTGGAAGAGATCCGAGGTCAGCTCGCGCGTGTTGGTCAGGTTGCCGTTGTGCACGAGGACAATGCCGTACGGAGCGTTCACATAGAACGGCTGCGCCTCGTGCTCGTTGGCCGCGTCTCCCTTGGTGGCGTAACGCACATGGCCGAGGCCGACGTTGCCGAGAAGCGAGCGCATGTCGCGCGTGCGGAAGGCCTCGCGCACCTGGCCCTTGGCCTTCGTCATGTGGAAGGTGCTGCCATCTGCGGTTGCGATCCCGGTGGAGTCCTGACCTCGGTGCTGCAACAAGAGGAGGCTGTCATAGACCTGTTGGTTGACCGGCTCAGTGGAAACGATGCCGACGATGCCGCACATGCGTAAGCGACTCCAGGGTTCGAGTTGCTGATTGCCCGGATCCGGGCGGCTTCTAGTCTCGCACACCAAAGTTGAGTGGATACGCTTGAGGCGTGACCGAGAACTCATCCACGTCCTATCGGGAAGCCGGCGTCGACACTGCAGCGGGAGACCTCGCCGTCGAGCTCATGAAGTCCGCCGTTTCGCGCACCCACGGACCGGAAGTTCTCGGCGGCGTCGGCGGATTCGCGGGCCTCTTCGACGTCTCCTTCCTCAAGGCGTTCACCCGGCCGCTGCTCGCAACGTCCACCGACGGCGTCGGCACCAAGGTGGCGATCGCACAGGCGATCGACAAGCACGACACGATCGGTCAGGACCTCGTCGGCATGGTCGTCGACGACATCGTCGTGGTCGGCGCGAAGCCGCTGTTCATGACCGACTACATCGCGTGCGGCAAGGTCGTGCCATCGCGTATCGCCGACATCGTCGCCGGAATTGCGCGTGCCTGCTCGGAGACGGGAACCGCTCTCGTCGGCGGCGAGACGGCGGAGCATCCTGGCCTCATCGGTCCCGATGACTACGACGTGGCGGGCGCTGCCGTCGGTGCTGTCGAAGCGGATGCCGTACTCGGCGCCGACCGCGTGCGCGACGGCGATGTCGTCGTCGCCATCGCTTCCTCCGGACTGCACTCGAACGGCTTCTCGCTCGTGCGGCACATCCTCTCTTCGCGCGGTATCGCGCTCACCGACCGGTCGGACGACCTCGGCGGCGTTGTCGGCGAGGTCCTGCTCGAGCCGACCCGCCTCTACACTTCACCGCTCCTGCGCGTGCTCGCCGATCCGGCACTCGCTGGGGCGGTGCACTCGCTCAGCCACGTCACGGGAGGCGGAATCGCGGCGAACCTCGCGCGCGTGTTGCCCGTCGGATCGTGGGTCGAGGTCGACCGTTCCACCTGGTCGCCGTCCCCCGTGTTCCGGGTGCTGAGCGAACTGGCCGGCTCGACGCTCGAATCGAGCGAGGGCACCTGGAACCTGGGCGTCGGCATGTTCGCTGTCGTTGCGGCGGATGCTGCAGCCGGCGTCATCGGGAAACTCGCGGCTGACCGCATCCCGGCCTGGGTCGCGGGCGCGATCTCCACGAGCCCGCGCGATCTGGACGGCTTCGAGCAGGGCGCCAAGGGCGTCGACGGCGGCGCTGTGCGCCTCGTTGGCAGCTACCGAGCCTGAGGCTCACCCGCGTAGTCGTGAGTACCGGGTTTCGATACGCTCGCTGGGCTCGCTACTCAACCAACACAGGTGTGCTACTCAGCGGGCGCAGGGCGGAGCGCTAAGCGCGCTTGGGCTCGTCCTGCCCGTAGTTCGCGGTGTAGCCCTCAGGCTCGTAATCCGCCCATTTGGCGTACTGCTCGTCGTCGTGGGAGTGTCCCGTGAGTTCACGCTCAAGCGCGTCGTAGTTGACGTCGGGGCTAAACGACTTCAGCTCACGCGCGATCTTGGTGTGCTTTGCTTTTTGACGGCCGCGCCCCATGCGTGACCCCCTTACGATGCCAGGCCGGGTGGGCAATGGGTCACCCGGGATTCCGAACAGGGAACATTGAAAACTAGCAGCTAGTTTAGCATGTGGGGTCCGATGCACCCCGGTATGCCTTCGCAGTAAAACGTGATGGGATAAGGCGTGACCGCGAGTATGACTAACACCCAAGTGGTGATCGTTGGCGCGGGTCAAGCCGGCCTCTCAGTTGCATTCTATCTGAAGCGATTTGAGCTTTCTCCTGGCGAGGATTTCATCGTCTACGACCGCGGGCCAGGAACCGGTGGCGCCTGGCAATTCCGTTGGGACGCACTCAAGCTCGGCAGCGCACACCGGGTGAACGACCTGCCGGGAATGGCCCAGCTGGGAATCAGCTTCGAAACTGCGGACCGCTCGCTTCCCGCCAAGGACATCGTCGCGGGCTACTACCGGCGCTACGAGGAACACTTCGACCTGCGGGTGCAACGCCCCGTCGCCGTTTCCCGCGTCGTCAACCGCGGCGCCGACCTCGTCGTGCAGCACAGCCTGGGCGAGACAACGACGCGCTTGCTCGTCAACGCGACGGGAACGTGGGGGGCGCCGTTCATCCCCTACTACCCAGGGGTGTCAACATTCTTCGGACGGCATGTTCACACCAGCTCGTACACCTCTGCCGAGGAGTTCGAGGGCAAGCGGATCGTCGTGGTCGGCGGCGGGACCTCGGCAATCGGGTTCCTGCTCGAGCTCGAGAACGTCGCATCGGATGTGGTCTGGGCGACCAGGCGGCCCGCCGATATCCGAGACACGGCAGAACTCACGGTCGAAGACAGCGTTGCTGCCGTCGCGGTCCAGGATGCCGCGGCGCGCGCGGGCTTGGCCCTTCCGAGCGTCGTCAGCGGCACGGGTGTCCCGCGGACGCGACGCATCGCCGCCGGAATCGAACGTGGCGTCCTGGTCGAACGGCCCATGTTCACCGCGATCGAGGAGCACGGGGTGCGCTGGCCGGACGGTTCCTTCAGCGAGGTCGATGCCATCATCTGGGCAACCGGATTCCGTCCGGAGTTGCGGCACCTCGCTCCGCTGCAGCTGCGGGAGAAGGCGGGCGGGCTCACCGTGGCATCAGGAGCGTCGTGGCAGGATCCCCGCATATTCCTCGCCGGGTATGGGCCTCAAGCGAGTACGGCCGGCGCTAATCGCGCCGGCCGCATGATCGCTCGCCAGATCATGGCCCAGCTCTAGGCCCACGGCCCAGCTCCCCGCCGACGGCGGCTCTAAGCGCCCGCGAGGGTGTTCCGCGTGACCTGGCCGTCGGCATCCGCAGAGACGTCGAAGCTGCGGCCGGCGATGCGCAGGCCGTCGGCCATGATCGCGCCTACTCCGGCCAGGGGCGCAAGACGAACCGATCCGTCGTCATTCGGCCGGATTCCGAGGCTCGTGCTCAGCACCGCGATGGCCGCAGCGGCCGACCATGCCTGGGGGTGGCAGGCAGCGGGGTATGGGACCGGCGCAGAGAAATCGCTCGCCGCGTCACCGGAGTGAAGCTCGGGCATCCGGTAGCCGAAGCTGTCCGCCGCATTGAGCAGTCCGTCGATGAGGCTCGCGGCCTCGGCCTCGAACCCCGCGCGGCCAAGACCCGAGATCGCGATCGCGGTGTCGTGCGTCCACACCGAACCGCCGTGGTAGCTGAGCGGCCAGAACCCGGCCGAATCCGACGACATCGTGCGCAGTCCGAAGCCGGAGTTCAACTCGGGCGAGACAAGTCGAGCCGCGACGAGGCGCGAGCCATCCTCGTCGAGGATGCCCGTGCCGAGCAGGTGCCCGATGTTACTCGTCACCGTGTCGACGCGCTTCTTGTTCACGTCGAGTGCGACAGCCGGGTATGCGCCGTCTGGGGCGTCGATCCAGAAGGATTCAGCGAAGCGCTGCTTGAGCGATGCCGCCCATGCTCGCCACGCCTCACTGGGCCGTCCGAAGTGCTCGAGGATCTCGGCGGCACCCACGGCCGCCTCATAGGCGTACCCCTGAACCTCGCAAAGGGCGATCGGCCCATCGGCCAGGCTGCCGTCACGCCACTGGATCGAGTCGCCTGAGTCCTTCCAGCCTTGGTTCGCGAGCCCATGTCCTGT
This sequence comes from Microbacteriaceae bacterium, assembly GCA_030841285.1. Taxonomy (GTDB): domain Bacteria; phylum Actinomycetota; class Actinomycetes; order Actinomycetales; family Microbacteriaceae; genus JAUZGC01. The sequence continues at coordinate 3,843 of JAVECW010000179.1, read as the reverse complement.
CGCGTCGACATATTCGAGGAACCCGTCACCGTCGCTGTCGCCGTAGTCGCGCATCCAGGCGAGGGCGGCTTCGAGGTTGGGCAGGAGTGCCTCGACCTCTGCGTCTGACATGCCCCACTTCCACGCGTCGTGCAGCAGGTTGATCCACAACGCCGTTGCGTCGACGGTGCCGTAATAAAGCGGCGGCAGCGAAACACTCTCGCCAGGGATCGTCAGCACGCCGGGCCGAAGCTCATGCATGATCTTGCCGGGCTGCTCCGCCGTCTCGGCGACCTCGCGGATGCCCTGCCGGGCGGCGAGCGTACGCAGGGTCGACGCGGCGAGCTTCGTGCCAAGCGGTAGCAGGAAGCGGGCAGCCCAGATCGAGTCGCGCCCGAAGAGCGTGAAGAACCAGGGCGCGCCCGCGGCCAGGAAGACGTCGTTGGGGCGGTCGCTCGTGACCATGCGGAGGGCGTCGAGGTCCTTGACCGCCGCGCCGACCCACGCCGCGAGACGCGAGTCGTCCGTGCGCACGCGAAGGTCCGCCCACTCGGAAGCCTCCCTCGCGCCCTGGACGACGGCCGACGAGTCGGTGGCGTCGATCCGCCAATGCAGGGTCACGCTGCTGCGGGCGGGAATCGTGACGGTCCAGGTCGCGGTGATCACGCCGTCGTCGACGGTCAACGCCGCTCCCTCAAGCAGAACGGTCGCGGTGACCGAGCCTGCCTCGAGGCGTACAGTTTCGCCCTCGACCGTGGCCCGGATGCCTATCGCGCGCTGGACACGACCGGACTTGACCGTCTGGATCTCGCTGAAATCCGAAGCAAGCCGCAGAGTCACCTCGGTCTCGATCTCGGTAGCGAGTGCGTTGACGAGCGAGATCTCTTCGGCGAGCGAGCCATCGCCGATGCGGCGGGTCCGGTCGATCCGCACACGCGGGTCGGCCGTATGGTCGTCGACATTACGAGCGAGGGAGACGAATGTCGCGGTCGTCGCATCCACGATGGCATTGGACAGATGCTCAGGCTGCCTTCCCTCAACGAGCAACGCGATCTCGCTCAGGACGCGGGACTCCGAGTGGTAGAAGCCCTGGATGCCGTAGCCGTACATGTCACCGTCAGCGTTCGACCACGCCTGGCTCGGCGCCGCGAGCAGCACGACGCTGTCGTGCAGGAGTGGTTGGAATGTCTTTGTCATGGTGGTCGTCATGTTTCCTCTGTGGTGCTTTCTTCCGTGGTTGTCGATGTGAGAAGTCGGGGGATGATGCGGGTTTCGTCGGCGCGGCCATCGACGGCGTCGACGCGCCAGGCGTACTGCCCAACCCGCTCGGTGACGACATCCGCGAGATCAGTTCCGCGATAGACGAGTCCGACGCCCTCGTCGATGGCGTACCCGCCGTCGAGAGCCCCGCTCGCAACCGCACGCTCGTGCGCTGGTCGCCGCTTCGGATTGGAGTCGTAGTGCACACCGAGCGAATGCGGGATGAAGCCCAGCCCGTTCGAGACGGGGCTCGCGTCCGGGCCGAACGACGTGGTCGTGCCGCCCGTGTGCCAGCACAGCGCGCCGGCGGAACCGCCGGCCAGCACGACACCGGCTTTCCAGGCCTCCTCGAGAATGCGGTCGAGCCCGTGCGCCCGCCACACCGCCAGGAGGTTGACAACGCTCCCTCCGCTCACCCAGATCATGTCCTGCGCCAGGATGTGCGCACGCACGTCGGCAACGTTCGGATGCGGGAAGAAGCGCAGGTGCGACGCATCAACGCCAGCCGCACGCGCCGCCTCGAGCTCCGTGCCCTCGACGAAGCGCTGGTCGCCGCCTGCCGTGTTGATGTGCGTGACGCGGGGCGCGCGACCCGTAACCATCGCGAGCTCGATGCCATGCAGGAGAAGCGGGCCGTACACGGCATCCGTCCACTCACCTGCATTCAGTCCGCCGCACGTCGCGAGGATGGTCGGCTCTGCAGCCGTCACTCCTTGACCGCGCCTTCGCTCGTATTCATGATCCGTTTCTGGAAGATGAAGAACATCACGGCGACCGGGATCGTCATGATGATCGCGGCGGCGAGCTTGAGCGGGTACTGCGTGCCCTGGCTGAGCTGACCGCTCGCGAGCGACGCGACGCCCTTGGTCAGCGTGGTCAGAGCCGGGTCCTGCGTCGAGATAATGAATTGGCTGAGCTCGTTCCACGACCCCTGGAACGACAGGATGATGATGGTCACCAGTGCGGGACGCGCCATCGGGAGCACGATCGACCAGAACACGCGGAATGTGCCAGCTCCATCGATGTGCGCCTGCTCCTCGACGCTCGCCGGGATCGACTCGAAGAAGTTCTTCATGATGAAGACCCCGGCCGCGTCAACGAGCAGCGGGATGATCATGCCCGCGTATGAGTCATACATTCCGAGTTGGTTGATCACCAGGAATTTCGGGATGAGCAGGACAACTGTCGGCACCGACATGACGGCGATGAGGCCGGCGAAGATGACGCTGCGCCCGCGGAAATGCAGGCGTGCGAGCGCGTACCCGGCAAGCGAGTCGAAGAAGACTCGGCCAACGGTCACGAAGATCGTCACGATGGCGGAATTCTTGAACCACAGCGGGAAATCGGAGCTGAGGAACAACTGTTGGATGGCAGCCGTCGACCAGTTGGCGGGGACGAGCGATACCGGGTTGACGGCGGCTTCCGCATCCGTCTTGAACGACGTCGCAATCTCGACCAGGAACGGGAAGATGTAGACAAGCGCGATGGCGACCAGCACGGCGTAGAGCACGGAGCGGGCGACGATGCCGCGCCGCGTGACCGGCCGGTGGTGCGGTTTCGGAGCGGACGTGCGTCGCGAGCCTGACGCCGGCGGCGTGTTCGCTGGCGCCGTTTTCGCTGACGCCTGGGCGGCCAGCGTGGTCTGCGCTGCGCCGCTCACGATGCACGTCCAGAGGTCTTCTGGGTGGAGTCTGCTGCGACCGCCGCAGCGAGCTGCGGATTGGGCGGTGGCACCCGATACAGCCGCATCCGCCGCTTGGAGACCGCGCGGTCGCGCAGCACCCAGCGCTGGAAGATCGTGAACACGACGATGATGACGAAGAGGATGAACGAGATGGCCGCGCCCTGCCCCCAGTTCTGGTTGGAGAATGCGGCGGTGTACGAGAGGTAGGCCGGGGTGAGGGTCGTGTTGGCCGGAGCACCCTTTGACCCGGTGTAGATCTGGTCGAAGACCTGCCAGCATCCAATGAGCCCGAGCGTGAGCACGGTGAACATCGTGGGGCGCAGCTGGGGCAGCGTCACTCGCCAGAAACGCTGCCAGCCGTTTGCACCATCCATCATCGCGGCTTCGGTGACGTCTCCGCCGAGGTTCTGCAGGGCCGCGATGAACAGCAGCATGAACGTGCCGCTCGTGGTGAAGACGGCCATCAGGATGAACGCGCTCATGGCGACGGATGGGCCGGCCAGCCAATCCCACCACGAGACGCCGAGGAAGCTGTTGCCGGTGAGCACAGGCGGGCCATTCTTCACGCCCACGATCGCGAGGATGTTGTGCAGGACGCCGCTTGGATCGTTGAACCAGTTGGGTCCGTGAATGCCTACCCAAGAGAGGACGTTGTTGACGGCGCCTGTTGTACCAAAGAGGAAGAGCCACAACACGGTGATGGCGACGGAGCTTGTCACCGAGGGAAAGTAGAACGCGGTGCGGAAGAATCCGCGTCCGCGCAGGATCGCGCGGTTGACCAGTATCGCCAGAATGAGCGAGACAGCCGTCTGGATCGGTACCACGAGCACGACGTACCACGCGTTGTTGCGCAGCGCCGTGCCGAAGTTCTGCTCGTCGAGGCCGCCGCCCGCCAGCAGTGTCGAGTAGTTCTTGCTGCC
>JAVECW010000122.1 GCA_030841285.1 Microbacteriaceae bacterium | reverse complement strand
GGCCGCGCAGGCACAGGAAGCCCAGGAGCAGATGGACGAGCAGGAACGCAATCCAGAGCGTGATGGGGTGGACGAGCGCGCGACGGATGCCTGTGGCGGGCGCAGCGAACGAGGGCGCAACTCCCGCGGCGGGATCGGAGGACATAGTTTCCGATCGTACCGGGCGCTGCCCTGTCGGTAACTCAGGTTGGATCGGCCTCGGGCCGTGAATGGCTCGCGGAACGGGGGCAATCCGCCTCACGGCAGACCGGTTCAGCCTGAGTTGCCAGCGGCGGGGGTCGCTGCCAGCGGCAGGGCCGGTTGCCAGCGGCGGGGGCGCCCGCCAACGGCCGGGCTACGCGAGCAAGGCGGCGATCGTCGCCGGCAGCGCCTCAGCGATGTCGAGGGCCGCAATCGGCCCGCCAGCGGATGCCCGCACGGCTGCGAGCCCGTGCAGCACCGCGGCCGTCGCTGCGATCGGCGCGAGGGCCGTGACGTCATCCGCGATCGCCTTCGCGTGCGTCGCGACGAGCGCGCCGAGGATGCCGGCCAGCACGTCGCCGCTGCCCGCGGTCGCGAGCCACGTCGTGCCGGCCGTGACCCGAAGGCGCACGCCACCCGGCTCCGCGACGTGCGTCGTGTACCCCTTCAGCAGCACGGCTACACCGAGCGACTCGGCGGAGCGAGCGGCCCACTCGGCCGGGTGTGCCCCGATCTCGTCTGCGGAAACCTCCGTGCCGTTCGCGCGCAGCAGGCCGGACAGCTCACGGTAGTGCGGCGTGATCACGACAGGGCCGGTCGCGGTCTGGAGCCCGTCGAGCGCACCGGCGTCGAGCACCGTCGGCGTGCCATCCGCGAGCGCGTCCTGCATGCGCACGGCCTCTTCGGCCGACCGCGTCGCCGGGTCCATCCCCGAACCGAGAAGCCAGGCCTGCACCCTGCCCGCGGCAGTGACGACCTCGGGTCTGCGGCTGAGAACAAGCGACTGAGGATGCGACGCCCCGAGGTAGCGCACCATCCCCACCCCCGTGCGCACCGCCGCCTCGACCCCGAGCACCGCGGCACCCGGATAGCGCTCGGATCCGGTCACGACCCCGAGCACGCCCCTGGTGTACTTGTCGTCGGCTTCACCCGGAACTGCCAGCCATGTGCCGGCATCGGCCGCGCCCCACTCTCGCCAACCGTCGCCCTGGATTCCCATGCCTTCACGATAGGTTGAATTTCTCACGGAGGTTCAACGACATGGGCATCAACATCCCGGGCAAGGTCATCGTCTTCGACTATGGCGAGGTGATTTCGTCAACCCCGACCGAAGCGGATCGCGAAGCAATCGTCGCGCTCGCGGGAAGCGACCCGGATCGATTCTGGCCGGCGTATTGGCGGCATCGCGACGAACTCGACCAGGGCACCCTCGGGATCGTCGCATACTGGCGCGGCATCGCTGACGAACTCGGTGAGCGTTGGAGCGACGCGACCATCCACCGGCTGTGGCTCGCCGACTTCCGCAGCTGGCTGACGGTCGACCATGGCACGCTCGACGTGCTCGTCGACCTGCAGGAGGGCGGCACGCGGATGGCCCTGCTCTCGAACGCGGGACGCGACTTCGGCAGCTACTTTCGCCACGGCGCACTCGGCGGCCTCTTCGACGCCGTCTTCGTCAGCGGCGAGCTCGGCGCGATCAAGCCGAATCCGGAGATCTTCGAAGTCACCTTGCGCGAGCTGGGAATAACCGCGAGCGAGATGGTCTTCATCGACAACAAGGAAGAAAATGTACGCGGCGCCCAGGCGCTCGGGATCACGGGCCACACCTTCACCGGCGCGGCCGCCCTGCGAGCGTTCCTGGCTTCCCTCGCCGTCTAGCAGTAGGAGTTTCATGCCCACCCTGTTCGATCCACTGACCCTGCGCGGGGTCACCGTCCGCAATCGGATTTGGGTCTCACCCATGTGCCAGTACTCGATTCTCAAGAAGGATGGCGTTCCAGGGGACTGGCACCTCGTCCATCTCGGAGCAATGGCAGCGGGCGGCGCCGGCCTGGTCTTCACGGAAGCGACCGCCGTCAGCCATGAGGGCCTCATCACCGACGAGGACACCGGCATCTGGAACGACGAACAGCGCGATGCGTGGACGCGCATCGTCGGGTTCATCCACTCGCAGGGTTCCGCGGCCGGCATCCAGCTCGCGCACGCGGGTCGCAAGGCATCATCGTGGCCGGTGTGGGGCTACAACCGCAGTGGCACCATGGCGATCGCCGATGGCGGGTGGCAGACGGTCGGACCATCGACCATCCCCTTCCCGTCATACGACCCGCCGCTCGAACTCGACCACGCCGGTCTGGACAAGGTCGTGGCCGATTTCGCCGCGGGAGCGCGACGCGCGCTCGACGCCGGATTCGACGTGCTCGAAGTGCACGCCGCACACGGCTACCTGATGCACCAGTTCCTCTCTCCGCTCTCGAATGAGCGAACTGACGAGTACGGGGGAAGCCTCGAGAACCGCGCGCGTCTGCTGCTGCGGGTCGTCGCGGCCGTCCGCGAAGCGGCGGATGCCGACACTCCGATCTTCGTTCGCTTCTCCGCAACCGACTGGGTGCCTGGCGGTTTGGACGAGGAGCAGATCGCAACAGTCGCCGCGTGGGCGAAGGATGCGGGGGCGGACTTCTTCGACATCTCCAGCGGAGGCAACCTGGGACAGGTCGCGATCCCGCTCTCCCCCGGGTACCAGGTGCCGTTCGCCGATTTCGTCAAGAAGCAGGCCGGCGTGAGCGTCAACGCCGTCGGGCTCATCACGACGCCCGAGCAGGCCGCAGAGATCGTCGAGAGCGGGCGGGCGGATGCCGTCATGATGGGTCGCGAGATGGCGAGGGACCCGCACTTCGCTCTCCGTGCCGCCCACGAACTCGGTGTCGACATCGACTACTGGCCGCAGCAGTACTTGCGGGCGCGCCACCCGCTTCCCGTCAACGCCTAAGCGCAGCAACTCAGCGCGGCGGCTCCAGCGCCACCCGCGACGCCACCCGGCCGGCGAAGGAATCAGGCCCGCCGGGTGGCGTCCTGCACCTCTCCGACGAGCTCTTCGATGATGTCCTCGAGGAACAGCACGCCCGTCGTTCGACCCTCGGCGTCGAAGACCCGCGCGAGATGGACGCCGGAACGGCGCATGGTCGCGAGCGCGTCCTCGAGGTCGCTCTCGGCGAAGACCGAAATGAGCCGGCGCACGCGCTTGCTCGGGATCGGCAGGTCGTAGCCGTCGCCCTCGAGGTCGAGGATGTCCTTGAGGTGCACGTAGCCAACGGGTTCGCCTTCTGCGTCGAGGAGCACGTACCGCGAAAACCCGTGGCGAGTGACGGCACGCTCGACGTCCGCCGGAGTCGCATTCTCCGGAAGGCATACGAGCTTGTCGAGGCCGAGCGCGACGTCCTTCGCCTTCTTCTCGGTGAACTCGAATGCGGCGTTGAGAGCGCCGGTGCGGTCGGTGAGGATGCCCTCGCGCGTCGACTGGTTGACGATGGTCGCGACTTCCTCAAGCGTGAATGTACTCGAGGCCTGGTCCCTCGGCTGCACGCCGAACAGCCGCAGCACACCGTTCGACGTCGCGTTGAGCGCGATGATGACCGGCTTGAACACGCGGGCGATTGCGACGAGCGGCGGCGCAAGGATGAGCGCAGCACGATCCGGAACCGAGAACGACAGGTTCTTCGGCACCATCTCGCCGAGAACGACGTGCAGGAATGACACCAGCAGGAGCGCGATGATGAACGCGATCGTTCCGATGACCCCTTCCGGCCAGTTGGTCAGGGCGAGCGGCACCTCGAGCAGGTGATGGATGGCCGGCTCCGAGACGTTCAGGATGAGCAGCGAGCACACGGTGATGCCGAGCTGCGTTGTCGCGAGCATGAGCGTCGCATGCTCCATGGCCCAGAGCGTTGTCTTCGCGCCGCGCTTGCCACGCGCGGCCAGCGGCTCGATCTGCGACCGGCGGGCGGAGATGACGGCGAATTCGGCCCCAACGAAGAAGGCGTTCACGAGGAGGAGAACGACGAGCCACAGGATGCCTGCCCAGTCACCCATGATCGGCCACCTCCCCGCGGCCTGGATCAGCGCTTTGGCCAGGAGCGGTGCCCGGTTCGGGAACTGCGCCCTGCACGGGATCGGGCGTGAACCGGATCCGATCGATCCGGCGTCCGTCAAGACGCTCGACGCGCAGCGTTCCGCCATCGACGAGCACCTCGTCGCCCACGACAGGAAGCCGCCCGAGCTCGTCCATGACGTATCCGGCGACGGTCTCGTACGGCCCGTCGTCCGGCACGGAGATACCGGCACGCTCCGCGAGTTCATCCGGACGGAGGATCCCCGGGAAGGTGACAGAGTCGCGCCCTCGCACGATGCCGGCGCGCGCACGATCGTGTTCATCGGCCACCTCGCCGATGAGCTCCTCGACGAGGTCCTCGAGCGTCGCGATCCCCGACGTGCCGCCGTACTCGTCGACCACGACCGCCATCTGGTAGCCGCGACCGCGCAGTTCGCCGAGCAGCGTGTCGAGCTTCATGGTCTCCGGCACGCGAAGGGCATCCGTTTGGAGCGCCGACACTGGTACGTTCGCCCGCCGCGAGCGCGGCACCCCGATGGCCTGCTTGACGTGCACGAAGCCGACGACGTCGTCGACGCCCTCATCGACCACCGGGAAGCGTGACAAGCCGGTCTTGCGCGCAAGATCGAGCACGGCCTGCGCCGGATCGGACCGCCGCACGCTCGCGATGCGCAGGCGCGGCGTCATCACATCCGACGCCGTATGACCGGAGAAGGCGAGCGTGCGGTTGAGAAGCGTGGCGGTGTCTGCTTCGAGCAGGCCGGCGCTTGCCGAACGGCGAACGAGCGACGAGAGTTCCTCGGCCGTGCGCGCGCCGGACAGTTCCTCCTTCGGCTCGACCCCGAATGCACGAAGGACGGCGTTCGCGCTGTTGTTCAAGAGCGCAACGGCAGGGCGGAACACGGTCGTGAAGACGGTCTGGAACGGGATGACGAACTTGGCCGTCGCAACCGGAAGCGCGAGCGCGAAGTTCTTGGGGACGAGCTCGCCGATGATCATCGAGACGAGCGTCACGACCACGATCGCCGTCGTCGTCGCGATGACGGGCACGGCGCCGGCCGGCAGCCCGACCGCCGCGAGCGGCGCAGCGAGCAGGGCGCCGACCGCCGGCTCCATCGTGTACCCGGTCAGCAGGGTCGTGAGCGTGATGCCGAGTTGGGCACTGGAGAGATGCGTCGACGTGATCTTCAGCGCAGCAATCGTCATCGTCAGACGGGACTCACCGCGCGCCATGCGCGCCTCGAGATCCGACCTGTCGAGATTGACGAGAGCGAACTCGCCTGCAACGAAGAAGCCCGTGCCGACGGTCAGGATGACACCGATGCCGAGCATGATCCACTCATACATGGCTGTCACCCC
>JAVECW010000167.1 GCA_030841285.1 Microbacteriaceae bacterium | reverse complement strand
CCCTCGCCGAGTTGCCTGCGTTGCTCGCGCGGTCGTAGCTGCTGCGGCCCGGCTCAGCACCGCGGTCGGCCCGCGCTCGTCGGCGGCACGCGCCGCGCACCTGCCGGCGCTCGGGGCTGGCCCGCGCTCGGCACCGGCTCGCGCTGGCAACTCAGGCTGAGCGGTCTGCCAGCCGACGAGAGCCGCGGTTTCACGGCGTCGAGGAGCAGGAGCCGTCGTTTCCAGCCTGAGTTGCCCGCGTGCACCCCGCCGATCTCAAGCTCAACGCTCGTCGAGTTCAGCCGATCACGGTGCGATGGTGCGCGCTGCTCCGCAACACCCCCATGATTGCGGCGAGCACGAAGTCCTGTTCGAACATGATCGACTGGTAGACCGGCCGAAGACTCGGGTAGCCCAGGCTGCCGAGTTTCGCGTCCCGCGTGCGGTCGCGCACGTGCGCGTCCCATCCGTCATGGTGCGCCCGACTGTCGGCTTCGACGACGAGAACACCCTCGATAAGCATGTCGATGCGGCCAACGCCCTGGATCACAGGCTGAATCTCGTATGCCAGACCGGCCTGGTGCACAATCATTCGCAACACCGTTTCCTGACCCGACTCGCTGCGCCCGTCGACGAGCGGTCTGAGAGCGCGTCGCTTCGGCGGGCCAGCCACGAAGATCTCGGCGACGTCTTCCTCCTGAATCATCCCGAGGAATAGTGCGTTGTCGATCGAGGCGAGTGCGTGCCATGGATGCTGGCACTGAAGCGACTGGACGAGCGCATCCTTCACGCCGACTCGAAAGGCATTAGCCGCATCGGGATCGATCAGCGGCGACCAGTGCAGCGTCACTCCGCGACGATTCCAGTGGTCGAGCGACTCGCGCCGGTTGTAAGGCGAGCGGAGCCTGGATGCTTCGGAGCGCAGGTGCAGATGAGTCCGGCTCTGGTCGAACGCGAAGATGCCCAGATCGCCGAGCGCGGAGACACAGCCGAGGCGTCCGCCGACACGAACCGCTTCAACCGTGGCACGATCGGTGCCCGGAAGGCAGTACCAGCCCCTGCGCACGCGGATGAGGTGCCCCAATCGGACGGCGGATGTCAGCATCCGCTCGGTCGCACCCGCCGCGCGGAGCTCAGTGGTGTGCGCAACGCGCGCACCGGCTTGCTCGAAGTAGAAGTCCCAGGACATGCAAGAACCTTGGATGAACCTGCATCGTGGGCTCCGGCCTCGAATGCGATCCGTGGAGAAGTCGGCACCGCGTCTCGCTGTCGGCAATTCAGGCTGAGGACCGCGACGGACGTCGAAATCGGCCGGAAGACGGCGACTTATCAGTCGCGAACCGCGGCGCGGCCTGAGTTACCAGCGGGGGGCGCGGGCGTACCGGCGGCACGGCGGACCAGCAGGGCGCCGGCGCACCGGCGGACCGGCCGGGACTACCGTACGTCGGCGTCGACCCAGTCGAATGTCTTGGTGACCGCCTTTTTCCAGCCGCGGAACAGGCGCTCGCGCTCGGCTTCCGGCATGCCCGGTTCCCAGCGGCGCCCCTCCTGCCAATTGCCGCGCAACTCCTCGAGGCCGCCCCAGTATGCGACGGCCAGGCCCGCGGCATATGCCGCGCCGAGTGCCGTGGTCTCGGCGACGACCGGGCGGATGACGGGCATGCCGAGGATGTCCGCCTGGAACTGCAGCAGAAGCTCGTTGGCCGTCGCTCCGCCGTCCACCTTGAGTTCGCGCAAGGGTATGTCTGCGTCGGCGTTGACTGCGTCCAGGACCTCCCGCGTCTGGTACGCGATCGCCTCAAGCGCGGCCCGAGCGATATGCCCACGGTTGACGAACCGTGTCAGGCCGACCAACGCGCCCCGCGCGTCCGATCGCCAATACGGCGCATAGAGCCCGGAGAACGCCGGCACGAAGTACGCGCCGCCGTTGTCGGCGACGGTCGCTGCCAGCTCCTCCACCTCGGCGGCAGTCGAGATGAGCCCCAGATTGTCGCGCAGCCACTGGATGAGCGACCCGGTCACCGCGATCGAACCCTCGAGCGCATACTGCGGTGCTTCATTCCCCAGCCGGTATGCGACGGTCGTGAGCAGTCCGTTGCTGGAGTGCACGATCTCCTCCCCCGTGTTGACGATGAGGAAATTGCCCGTGCCATAGGTGTTCTTGGCGCCGCCCACTTCGAACGCGGCCTGGCCGAACGTCGCGGCCTGCTGGTCGCCCAGGATGCCGGCGACCGGCACCTCGCGCAGGAGGTTCGACGATTCGACCACGCCGTAGACCTCGGACGATGAGCGGACTTCCGGCATCATCGAGGCCGGAACCCCGAACACGTCGAGGATGTCCTGCCGCCACTCGAGCGTCACGAGGTCGAGAAAGAGTGTGCGGGAGGCGTTCGTCACATCCGTCGCGTGCACACCGCCGCGGATGCCGCCCGTGAGGTTCCAGAGCAGCCAGGTGTCCATGGTTCCGAAGAGCAGGTCGCCCGCCTCGGCACGCGCCCTGACGCCGTCGACGTTGTCGAGGATCCAGGCGATCTTCGTGCCGGCGAAGTAGGTGCTGAGCGGGAGACCGACGTCGGCCTTGAACCTGTCGATCCCGCCGTCGGCGGCCAGCCGGTCGACGATGCCCTGCGTGCGCGTGTCCTGCCACACGATCGCGTTATAGACGGGATCGCCCGTGTTCCGGTCCCAGACCACCGTGGTCTCGCGTTGGTTGGTGATGCCGACGGCCGCGATGCTGTGCCGAGTGATGTTCGCCCTCGCGAGGGCCAGACCCACGACCTCCCGCGTGTTGTCCCAGATCTCCCGGGGATCGTGCTCGACCCACCCCGCGCGTGGGAGGATCTGCGCATGTTCCAGCTGTCCCACAGCCACGACCGAGCCGGTGTGGTCGAAGATCATGGCCCGAGTGCTCGTGGTGCCCTGATCGATGGCTAGAACGTGTTGGGTCACTTCTGGCAACTCCTTCGTCGTCGCTTGGGCGCCACGACCCAATATAGGTCGAAGCTCAGGAATATCCTGCCCCCGCATGCGTTGACCTAGACTCAGAAGCGAAACGTGCTCCGGGGTCGGTGAAAGTCCGAACCGGCGGTTATAGTCCGCGAGCGGCGCCAACACCTTGGGTGGGGGAGCCGTCGAGCCGGTGAAATTCCGGCACCGACGGTAATGAGAGTGTGCGACCCAGTCGCCCGCTTTCTCAGTCCGGATGGGAGGCAGCACGCGCGGTTGAATTGCTCAGGCAAGCCGACCGCGACGTCGACGACCATCGACATCACCCCGGACGCGTCTCAGGAGAGACAGGAACCGGATGATGCCAGGCAGCTACGAGACGCCGATGCGCCGTGCGCTCGCGCTTGCCGCCAACGGTCCGGCCACAGGAGTGAATCCACGCGTCGGCTGCGTGATTCTGGATGCCGCGGGCACCATCATCGCGGAGGGCTGGCATCGTGGTGCTGGCACCGATCACGCCGAGATCGACGCGCTCAGCAAGCTGCCGGACGGCGGCGCGCGCGGCGCGACCGCGGTAGTCACCCTCGAACCATGCAATCACACAGGTCGCACCGGCCCTTGCTCAGAAGCTCTCATTGCGGCGGGCATCGCACGCGTGATCTACGCGGTAGCTGACCCCGGGCACGACTCCAGCGGAGGCGCCGAGCGCCTGCGCGCGGCCGGCGTGGAAGTTGTCGACGGCATCCTGGCCGACGAGGCCACCGAGCTCCTCGCCGACTGGCTCGTCGCCGCACGCCTCGGCCGCCCGTTCGTGACGCTCAAGTGGGCGAGCAGCCTGGATGGCCGCGCGGCGGCAGACGACGGCACGAGCCAGTGGATCACGGGAACCGCAGCCCGCCAACGCGTGCACGAGCAGCGCGAGGCATCCGATGCGATCATCGTCGGAACGGGCACTGTCCTGGCCGACGACCCGAGCCTGACCGCACGCGGAGACGCTGGCGAGTTGCTCTCGAAGCAACCGGTGCCCGTCGTCATCGGAACGCGACCCATCCCGGCGAGCGCCGCGATCTTCCGGCACCCAAATCCGCCGATCCTGGCCGAGACACACGACCTGCACGCGGTGCTCGACGATCTGCGCGAGCGCGGCATCCGCC
>JAVECW010000102.1 GCA_030841285.1 Microbacteriaceae bacterium | reverse complement strand
CGCAGCCGATCTGCGACCTCGGCGACGTGCTCAGGGCTCGCTGCCTTCGCTGCTCCGATCGCCCATTCGGGTTCGTACGCCAGGACAACAGGAGCGCCGCGCGGGACATCGCTGTTGACGAGGAGTGCCTCGAGCTCAGCGATGCACTCCTGCGCCGCCCGCTCCGCGTTGGAGTATTCCTTCTCGCCGATGCAGATCACGGGGGTGAGACCGTTTCGGAAAGCCGCGCTCAGTTTGGCGCCCGTCATCCGGTCATCCTCGCCGAGCACGGAGCGACGTTCCGCGTGTCCGATCGCGGCATAGGTGCACCCGATCGCGGCGAGGTCGCGTCCGCTCACCTCACCGGTGTAAGCGCCCCGGTCTTCCCAGAACAGGTCTTGCGCGCCAACATCGACCCCAGTTCCTTCGAAGGTATCGATGGCGTCGACAACAGAAGGGAACGAAGGAAGCACGAAGAGGCCGACCTGCCCCGCCGCGACAGCCGGATGAGTGCGCACGACTTCCGCAACCTCGCCGCACCACTCGAGAGTGCGTGCGTGGTCGAAGTACATCTTGAGGCTTACCCCTATGAGAGTTCGCGGCGCCAAGCGCTTCACCGTCTCCCCATACGTCGCACCGGATCAGGCCGTGGCATCATTCTCGTACTCGGTGAGGATCGACACTTTTTCAGCCGAAGCGGAAGTGTCATCGAAGTTGTACGTGAGCCACTCGCGCGCGAGACGGCGCGCCAGCTCGATGCCGACGACGCGCTGTCCGAAGCACAGCACCTGTGCATCGTTGCTCAGCACGGACCGTTCGACGGAGAAGCTGTCGTGGGCGGTCACCGCGCGGATGCCGGCAACCTTATTCGCTGAGATCGCCACTCCGAGGCCCGTGCCGCAGACGAGGAGCGCGCGATCCGCGTCGCCGCGAGCAATCATCTCAGCGGCCTGGATGGCGACGGTCGGGTAGGCCGTGTGACCGTCCGCGTTGACGCCGACATCGGTAACGGACGCAACGAGGCTATTACCTTCGAGATCTGCCTTCAGGATCTCCTTGTAGTCGAAGCCCGCATCGTCTGATCCGACGACGATCCGAAATTGCTTGGTCATACTCGCTCCTTTGATTCTGTGATGACATCCGCCACGGCCTGCGCGATCATCGCGAGCGAGACTGCGCCGGGATCCGGGGTTCCAACGCTCTTCTCCTGATGTGGTCGTGCGCGGCCGATGCGGGGAAGAAGCTCGGCCGTCGCAGCAGCGGCATCCTTCGCCGTCGCCGTAGCGATTGGCCAGGCCGTCGCGAGATCCTGGCCGGCGGCAGCTCCGGTCTCGAGGCTCTCCACGAATGGGGTGAGGGCGTCGAGGAGAGTCTTGTCTCCGAGCTGGGCCTTGCCGTAGCGCACCACTTCGTCGCGCCCTGCGATCAGTCCGAGCGCGACGTTCGAGGCCGTGGGCATGTCAGTGTCGCCGAGCGCCTCCCCGAGCGCGCGGAGGATGAGCCCCCACAGGGCACCGGACGTGCCGCCCGCGCGGTCGGCCCAGGCGTCGCCGGCGCGGAGGAGTACGGTGCCGGCTCCGGCTCCGGACTCGGCCGCAGTCGCGGCGGCAGCTGCGCCAGCGGTCACGCCGCGCTGCATGCCGATGCCGTGATCCCCATCACCCGCGATCGCGTCCAGGTGACCCAAGCGCTCGACGTTGCTGTCGATGACCGACGCCATCGCACCCAGCGCGCGTACCACGAGTGAAGCCGCCAGACGGGAGTCCTCGCTCGACTCCGGGATGGGTTCCTCCAAGACATCGGCGGCCACCTCAACGCTGTCGCCGGTCGCGACGAGCATTGACCCCTTTCGGTATGCGGGGCTCCAGGCAGGTGCTCTCCAGGCTTCGGCCAGAGGCTCGTCGAGCCAGACCAGGGTGAGCGAGACTCCTGCCATCTGGAAGCTGGTAACAAGTTCGCCGACCTCCGGCTCCACGATGTCGACGCCCGCGGCGGCAAGACGCTCCGTGATGGAGCGGTAGGTGACGAAGAGTTCTTCGTATTTGACGCCGCCCAGCCCGTTCAGAATGACCCCGACGCGGGATCCGTCGGCGACCCCGACGTGGGCGGGCAGCTCGTCGAGCAGCTTGTCGACGAGCAGGGCTGCGAGCTCGTCGGCGGTCGGGATATCGGTCTCGTCGATTCCGGGCTCACCGTGGATGCCCATGCCGACTGCCATCCGGCCCGGTGGCACTGTGAAGAGGGGCTCCGTCGCTCCCGGCAACGTACATCCGGTGAACGCGACTCCAAAGGACCGGGTGCGCTCGTTGGCGTGGTCGGCGGCGGCCCACACTTCGTCAAGAGACAACCCCGAGGCGGCCGCATGCCCCGCCGCCTTGAAGACCGCCAAATCCCCCGCGATGCCGCGGCGTTTGGTGTGCTCATCGAGAGGCGCGCTAAAGATGTCGTCCGTCACAACTACGGTGCGGCACGGGATTCCCTCGGCGATAAGCCTGCGCTGGGCCTGGTCGAAGTTGAGCACGTCCCCGGCATAGTTGCCGTAGGAGAGGAGTACACCGGCATCACCCGCAACCGCCTTGGCAACCGAATACACTCGCTGGGCGGAGGGGCTTGCGAAGACACCGCCTGCGGCGGCACCGTGGGCAAGGCCCGCGCCGACGAGGCCGGCGAAGCCGGGGTAGTGGCCCGAGCCGCCACCGATCACGATGGCGACTTCGCCGGCGGGAGTAGCGGTTCGTCGCGCAACTCCGCCCGGCACACGTCGCACGAGCGAAGCATTGGCGGCGACGAATCCGTCAAGGAATTCATCGGCGAACTCGGTCGGATCGTTGTACAGATACGTCATCTTGGTGCCTTCGGACGAAACGGGAGAGAAGCGCATGGCGGCGGGGTGGAGACGGCGCGTGCGCCCGGCGCATCGGGACGGTCGCCTGCGAGCGACGACCGTCCCGGCCGGTCTTATTTCTTGCGGGTTTGTGCTACTGCGAGAGGGTGAACGGTGCGGTGTACTTGCTCACGTTGCTCTTCGTGATGAGAATGCAGTCGAACGCCTGCTTCTCAGTCGAAACGCCAGTCTTGCCGGTGCGAATGTAGCTGTCCGCCTCATCGACCGCCTTCTTCGCGAACGTGGCAACCGGCTGCAGCACGGTGTACTGCAACTCACCACTCGTGATCGCCGCGACGGCATCCGGTGATCCGTCGAACCCGCCCACCTTGACCGAGGAGAGCTTGCCGGCTTCCTTCAGCGCCGCGATCGCGCCGAGCGCCATCTCGTCGTTGCCTGCGATCACGCCGGTAATCGAAGGGTTCGCCTGCAGAATGGACTGCATCTTGTCGTGACCCTGGGTACGGTCCCAGTTCGCGACCTGAGTGGCAACCTTCTTCAAACCCGGGTACTGCGACAGCACCGTCTGGTAGCCGTTCGATCGGGTCTGCGCGTTGTTATCGGAAGGGGCACCGAAAAGTTCGGCGTAGTTAGCCGTCTGGCCGACATCCTTCACCCACTCCTGCGCGCCGAGCGCGGCACCCTGGGCGTTGTTCGACACCAGCTGTGCTTTCGCGAGGCCCGCCTGGTTGATCTCGGCGTTCACGAGGAACACCGGGATACCGGCGGCATCCGCCTTCTTGACGGCGCCGATCGATCCACTCGCATTCGCGGGGTCCAGGATAATGGCCACCGATTTGTTCGTGATCGCGGTGTCAATGAGGGTGCTTTCCGTATTGGTGTCACCCTTCGATGCCGACACGTTCGCCGTGTAGCCGAGAGCCTTGGCCTCGGCGGAGGCGACATTGCCCTCCGTCAGCCAGTACGGGTTCGCCGGGTCGTTGACGATGATGGAGATCAGGCCACCCTTGGCCTTGCTCGCTGCACTGGAGCCGCTTGTGGCACCGGCGCCAGCGGAGCACCCGACGAGTGACACCGCCAGACCGACACCGGTTGCCAGCATCATTACTGATCTGCGATTCATGCTGATTCCTTTCGCTGTGTGTCCGGCTGACGGACGTCAGCCGGTTATCTTCTCGGGCACTGGCGCAACATCTGTTGGTGCGCTCGTCAATGGAGAAGAGGTAGTGGGGTCGATGCCCTTCGGCGCCTTCTTGCGGTTCTTGTATTGCACGGCGTTCAAGAGCACCGCCAGCACGATGACCGCGCCGGTAAATACTGTCTGCCAATAGGCGGAGACACCGATGATGACGAGGCCATCGGAGAGGAAGCCGATCACGAATGCGCCAAGCAGAGTGCCTCGGACGTTGCCGCGCCCGCCGGCGAGAGAGGCACCTCCGATGACGACAGCGGCGATCGCCGTGAGTTCATAGGAGTTCCCGGCGGTAGGGCTGGCCGACGTGAGCTCCGAAGCCAGGATCAGCCCGGCGATCGCGGCGCAGACACCGGAGATGACGTATACCCGCACCTTCACTCGCTTGACGGGCACTCCTGAGAGCTCGGCGGCACGTTCATTTCCACCGGATGCGTAGAGCCACCGGCCGAAGACCGAGCGGTTGAGCAGAACGCTGGCGACGATTGCGACGGCGATCATGACGAGCACCCCGACGGGGATGTTGAGAATCCGGTCGAATCCGAGCCAGTCGAATCCGGTGTTACCGAGTGCTGCGTCGCCGCCGAGGTTGTTGTAGGTGAGACCGTTCGTCATGAGGAGAGCGACACCGCGCACAACGTAGAGCATTCCGAGGGTGGCGACGAAGGGTGCAACCTTGAACCGGGAGACGAGCACGCCGTTCACGAAACCGATCAGCGCGCCGACCGCGCAGGAAACGATCACTACGACCCAGACCGAGGGATAGAGCGTGATCCCGAACGCATGCAACGGCACGCCCGTCATGAGGGCGCCAGCGACGATGCCGGACAAACCGAGAGTCGACCCTACGGAGAGGTCGATGCCGCCGTTGAGGATGACGAGCAGCATCCCGATCGACAGCAGGGCGTACACCGCCACATGCGACGACATCGTCAGGATATTGCTCACCGTGAAGTAGTTGGGAGACAGGATTGAGAAGAAGACGATGATTGCTATGAGAGCGAAGAACGCCCTCCCCTGGAGCAGGAGCGCACCCAGGTCGAAGCCGTTCGCAAACATCGTGGGTCGGGAACGCTGGCGTGCGGTAGTTGAGGTGGTCATTGGGCTTTCCATTCCCTGGGGGTCAGGCGACCACGGCTTCGCCGGAGGCGGCCATGATCTCTTCCTTGCTGATGTCTGATGAGAACTCCGCCGCTATACGACCGCGACTCATCACGATGATGCGGTGGGCGATGCTGAGGCACTCGTTGACCTCGGATGTCGAGTACACGACGGCGAGGCCAGCAGCCGCGCGCTCGGCGAGAAGACGGAACACTTCCGCCTTGGCACCGACGTCGATTCCCCGGCTCGGTTCGTCGAGCAGGATCACGTCAGGGTTGGTGGCGAGCATTTTGCCGATCACGACCTTTTGCTGATTGCCGCCCGACAACGATCCGATCGGTGCGTCGCCACTCGATGTCTTCACACGCACATCCCGGATCAACTCCTGGATGAGACCCTTTTCCTTTTCCGACGAAAGGAACAGCCCCCGCACGAACGTGCCGATGCTCGCGAGCGACAGGTTCGTGCCTACACTCATCGTCTGCACTAGACCGTCGCGCTGACGATCCTCCGGCACCAGGGCGAGTCCGCTCGCGATGCGTTGCGCGAGCGAGAGGTGGGACATGTCCTTGCCCTTCTTCAGAACCCGGCCACCGCTGATCCGCACACGGCCGGCGACGGCCTCGAGCAGCTCGGTCCGACCCGCACCCATCAGACCGTAGATGCAGACGATCTCGCCCGCCCGCACATCGAGGGAGAGGCCGTCGACGATCGAACGTTCCGGGTTCTCGACATCGGCGACACTGACGTTCTCGATGGAGAGCGCGACATCGCCGAATTCGTAGCCGCTCGGCGGCTCGCCCAGGTCAAAGTTCTCGCCCACCATCTGGCGGACGATCCACTCCAGGTCGATCTCGGATGCCGGTGCGGTCGCCGTGATCGATCCGTCGCGGAGCACCACGGCGAAGTCGCTGATTTCAAGCGCCTCCTCGAGGTGGTGCGAGATATAGACGATCGAGACGCCTTTGCTCGTCAGATCCCGGATAACAGTGAAGAGAACCTCAACCTCGGTGGCGCTCAGTGCCGACGTCGGCTCGTCCATGATGAGGATCCGGGCATCGATCGAGAGCGCACGGGCAATCTCCACGATCTGCTGCTGACCGAGCCGCAGGTCTGCGACGAGGGTCAGCGGATCGATCGACTCCTCGAGGCCCGTCATCAATTCGCGCGTCTGGCGTTCTTCTTCGGCGAAGTCGATGCCGACCGCGTTGCGAATCTCGCGGCCCATGAAGATGTTGTCGCGCACGTTGAGATTGGGGGCGAGGCTCAGTTCTTGGTGGATGATCGAGATCCGCCGCTCACGCGCCTCGACGCTGGAGGCGAATTCGACGACCTCACCCTCAAGTTCGATCGTTCCTGTCGTTGGCGTCTCGACACCGGAAAGAATCTTCATGAGCGTCGACTTGCCCGCGCCGTTCTCACCAAACAGCGTTGTCACCTTGCCGCGGTGGACGTCGAAATTCACACCTTTGAGCGCGCGGGTTCCGCCGTAGGTCTTGACGACGTCCTTCGCTCGAAACACGACGTCGGCGGCGGCGCTCACTTCACCTCCAGGCTGACCGGGGTGATGAGCCAGGCGTTGGGGTTGATCAACTGGAATGCGCCAACGATGGAGACCGTCTTGCCCGTCAGGCTGGCAGCGTCGACCTTCGAGAGCACCTGCTTCTTCAGCTGGTCGTTCAGGGCACTTGCAGCGTTCTGGTAGTCGATCTGGTTGGAGAAATCGCCGAACGCGATGGTTCCGGGGGCGTCGCGCAAATCGGTCCCGTTGATTGCGGGGCCGGTTTGCACGCGGACCAACAATGCCTGCGGAAGACCTGAGACCGTGACCGGGTAGATCCCGGATTCGCTCGTGCCGAGGGTGCCGGTGAGGCTCACCGAGATCTCCGGGCCCGCCCCTGCGCCCGAGTTGACTCCATACTTCGTGCCCGCAGCGGCCTGGTCTGCCGCGATCGCGGCCGCGAGCGTCGCCGCATCGACGGCGCGCTTTGTGATGGCTGCCTGGACCTTCGGGAATTCCGTCTTCCCATATGCCTGGGCGGAGAAGGCCGTGGTCGTCGTTGCGAGAGCCGAACCGGCTCCGACCACTTTTGTGCCGAAGCCCATGGCGACGACGATGAGGATGACAGCGACGATCCAGGCGATGCGCTTCGTCCTTGGCGCGAGCCCCGTGCCTTGACGGTTCTGGGAGACGGCGCTCACGACTGGAACACCCGGGACTCGGTGTCGTTGGGACGGATCTGGAGCTTGCGCCCTGAGCCCTTGCGGAACATGTCGAGGGCCTCCTCGTAGTCGTCAAGGGTGAATGAGTGGCTGATCATGGGCTCGGGGTTGATGGCCCCCGCTTCGAACATCTCCACCGCGCGGGCGAAGGTGTTGAGCACCGCCATGGTGCCGACGATGGAGATCTCGTCGCGATACACGCGGAACGGGGAGTAACCGGCCTTCGCTTCGGCGGGTGCAACCCCGAAGTGCTGGAACGTGCCGCCTGCCTTGACGCGCGGAAGCCCGTCCTCGATGGCACGGATGCTGCCTGTGCAATCAATGACGACATCCCATTTGTCGCGTCCAGCGTCATCTGCGCGGGTGAAGCGGTTCTGAACGCCGACCGCCTCGGCGACCTTCAACCGATCCTCGTTGAGGTCGATGATGGTGACCGAGGCCGCCCCCGCACGGGGCGCGAGTTGTGCCATCAACAAACCCATGGTGCCGGAGCCGTAGATGAGCACGTGGTCGCCGATGCGACGGGGAAGGATGTCCCAGCCGCGGATGGCACACGCGAGTGGCTCGATGAGCGCTGCGTGGAAGAGGTCGGTCTCCGGCTTCAACTTGTAGACGTTCGCCGAAGGCGCGGTGAAGCGCTGCTGGGATGCGCCATCGGAAGCGACCACTCCGAGCCCGTTCCAGAGGCGGCAGAGATTCTGCTTGCCGTTGAGGCAGAACTCGCACTCGCCGCAGGTCGTACTCGGGTTGATCGCGACGTGGTCGCCAATGGCGAGCGAGGTCATGCCGTTGTTGACTTCATCGCCCAGGGCGACGACCGTGCCGGTTGCCTCATGCCCGGGGACGAGCGGGAAGATGGTTCCCTCGAACTCGCCGTCGAAAACGTGCGTATCGGTACCGCACATCCCGACCGCGGCGACCTCAATGACCACGTCTTTCGGTCCGGGGCTCGGCTCCGGTCGTTCGATGAGGCCCAACTTGCCGGCCGCTTCGAAAACTACAGCTCGCATCTGCTCTGACGCCCTTCTTCGGTGTGGCTCTGTCGTGCTGGGTTTGTGCCGACAGCGGAGCATTCGTCGTCACTGACGGCAAACGTGCTGTTCGAACACGAATGCGCAAACAAAGTCGTGTTAGAAACGTGTGATCTTGTTCTTGAATCACGTTAGATCAGACACTAGCCATGTCATGTTCGCGTGTCAATTCGGCCTATGAGCGCCTCTGATCACGGGGCGAAGCGCCCGTTCCTGCGCGCAGATATCGGCAGGAGCACCTCAGAATCAAGCGTCGATTTAGACGAAGATCTCGCGGAGAGCCGCACGCATGACCGCTGGGTCGGCATCCACGCCCGTCCAGTGCTTGATCGAGATCACACCCTGGTTCACCAGCATCCCGAGGCCGTTGATTACGACACAGCCGCGGGCTTCGGCCTCGGCGAGGAATGCTGTGTGCGGAGGGTTCGGGATGACGTCGGCGACAACCATGCCATCGGTCAGGCTCGCGTAGTCCACGTCCGGCCGCTCTTTCACATCAGGGAAGAGTCCGATGGACGTCGCGTTCACGACGATGTTCGTGTCGGCGGGAACCCGGAATGCCCCGTCCCACACCCTGGCTTCGGCACCGGCCGGGGTTCGCCTGCGCACAAGATCGGCGAGCTCGGCACCGCGTTCGGGGTCGCGGTTCACGATGGTGAGCTGCGCTGCGCCAGCCAGCGCAAGTTCGACGGCAATCGCGCGCGCTGCCCCGCCCGCACCGAAGATCACGACGCGCTTCCCACGAGGGTCGATGGTCGTGCGGAGGGAAGTAAGGAATCCCTGCCCGTCGGTGTTCTCGCCCACGAGACGCCCGTTCCTGACCACGACACAGTTGACCGCCCCGATGACCTCAGCGGACTCGGCGAGCTCATCGAGGTGGCGGATGACGGCGATCTTGTGCGGCAGGGAGCAGTGGAATCCAACCCAGCCCATCGCAACCGCACCGCGCACGGCCGCTCCAAGGTCGTCTGGCGCGACGTCGCAGTTCACATAGCGCGCGTCCATCCCGTGATGCCGGTACGCGGCTTCGATCATGGCGACGGTCGGATTCTCCGCCGCTGGCCTGGCGAACAGGCCGGTGAGTGTGCTCAGGAATGGAGGTGTCGCAGTCACTGGCCCAATGTTACGGGGCGTGTACCGACCCGACACCCTACGACGTAGTGGTCGTTTCCACGTCGGCGCTGAAGGTGAGAAGCACCTTGCCCTTGGCCCGGCGCGACTCGACGCGCGCATAACCCTCAGCGAATTGCTCCAGCGGGAAGCGGCTGTCGATCATGACCTTCAGCTCGTGCGCGTCGATGAGGACGGCAAGCTGGACGAGCCCAGCACCGTCGGGCCGCATGAAGAAGTACTCGTAGTCGACGCCAGCGGCTCGCGCATTTCTGCGGACGTCGCGACTGCGGATCCGAAGCATGGCGTTGACCGCGAGCCGCCTGACGCCCCGCACCTGGTCGTCGAGGCATCCCGGCGTGAGCGGACCGGCGATCGACAAAATGCTCCCGCCCGGCTCGACCGAGCCGACGAGATCGTCGAGCGTCGTTCCTCCGACGAGATCGAACACCTTGTCGAAACGCTCCGAGCCGGAAGAAACCGATCGCGTCCGGTAGTCGATGACCTCGTCAGCGCCGAGCCTGCGCACCAGGGCGTCGCCGTGGGCAGAGGCGGTCGTCGTTACGTGCGCGCCTGCGTGCTTCGCCAACTGGATCGCGAACAGCCCGACTCCACCCGCGCCGCCAGTGATAAGGATCCGATCGCCCCTGCCAACCGCGAGGTGCGAGGGACCGAGCGCCTGGAGCGCGGTGAGGCCGGCAAGGGGAACCGCCGCGGCCTCGACCAGGGGAAGAGTGCGCGGCGCCGCGGCGACGAGCTCTTGTGCGACCGCGACCTCCTGCGCGAAAGCGCCGAGAAGTCTCTTGTCCACGCGCGCGAAGACACGGTCGCCGACCCTGAAGGCGGTCACGTCTTCACCGACGTCGACGACCATGCCGCTCAGCTCATTACCGGCGATCTTCGGGAACGCGTAACGGGCGACGCTCCGAAGAGCGCCGTCACGCTGGTGAGCGTCGATCGGGTTGAGCCCGACGGCGGAGACCCGGATCAGCACCTCACCCCCGGCGGGACTGGGCTCCGGCCGCTCGGCGAGCGTGGTCAGCTCCGGCCCGCCGTAACCGTTGTAGACGATCGCTCTCATGATCACAGAGTAAGCGCGACGGAGATCTGGAGGAATCGCGTCGTCTATTTGGAAACGGTCACGTCGGCTTGCGAGCGCCCTGTGCAAGATCCCACAACAATTGGGCAGCGCGAGATGGTCGACGCGAATCGGAGAGCGCGACCGACACGGTCAGTCTGAGGTCCTCCCCCTCCACTGTCAGGGTGCGAAGGCTCGGTTCTGACTCAACCAGGAATGCTGGCAAGAAGGCCACGCCGAGCCCGTTTTTCACCAAGGCTGCGGCATCGGCGACGTCCGCGGTTTCAAATCGGACGTCGCGATCAAGGCCGGCGTCGGCGAACGCTCGGTCAATGGTCGAGCGGTTCCCGAAACCGAGCGGGAAGTCGATGAACCGCTCCCCGGCCAACTCACGAAGCTCAATCGAACCTCGTGAGGCAAACCGGTGTGCGCTCGTGACTGTCAGTAGTAAGGGTGTCGAGTCGAGTTCCATCAAGCGAACATCGGTTGGCGGTTGAGCAGAGTTGCCGACGAAAGCAATATCGAGTTCGCCCGAGGAGAGCATGTCGGTAAGCCCACTCGAGCCGCGCTCCGATGCACGAAGCACCACGCGCACCCCTGGGTGTGCCTCGGCGAACGTGCCCAACAGGCGCGGGATGTCAACGAGCGTGACAGAGGTCATGAACCCGACGGATACCGTGCCCGTGACACCCCCGGTGACCGCATCCACGGAATCTCGAGCCTCGACGACCGCGTCCAGAACAGCCCGGGCTTTCGGAATGAGTGCGAGCCCTGCCACGGTCACTTGAATCTGCCTGGCCGATCGATCAAAGAGCTCTGCGCCAAGCTCGGCTTCAAGCGACTGGATCGTTGCCGAGACAGCGGATTGCGTCGTATGCAGGCGAATGGATGCTCGCGTGAAGTTGCGCTCGTCGGCAACAGCGAGGAATACGGCCAGGTGTCGAACTTCCATCCTCGAATCATCGCATGTGGCGATTGTTTCCATCGAAACAAACCGTTGGACACGATCCGTCGTGGTTCGCACACTGGAGTCATGACACAATCACTGCACTCAATCGCGACCGCTGAGATCGCGGTCCCATCACGTCGCGGCTTTACGCATAGTTCAGGGTTCTGGGTCGTTGCTGGCACGTTCCTCATCGCGATGGCGTTTTCGGTTGTCCCTACCCCGCTCTGGACCCTTTATCAAGCTCGGGATGCCTTTTCGACGTTCGCCATCACCGTCGCGTTCGCGGCGTATGCGGTGGGAGTACTCGTCAGCCTCTTCCTCGCGGGGCATCTCAGCGACCGCGTGGGCCGGCGCGCCATCCTTCTTCCCGCGATCGTCCTCGAGGTGATCGCCGCTGTTCTCTTCATCGTCTGGAACACTCTCGCCGGTCTCATCGTCGACAGGGTCATCGCAGGGCTCGGCATTGGGATGATCACCGCGACCGCGACCGCGTTCATTTTCGAATTGCACAGTCACGCACATCCAGAGCAAGAACGCACGCGCTCAGAGATTGTGTCCACGGCGGCAAATCTTGGTGGTTTCGCCGTCGGAGCGGTCGTTTCCGGCATCTTGGCGCAGTTCGTCAGCCAGCCCCTGGTGACCCCTTTCGTCGTGTTTATCGTGCTGCTGACGCTTGCGGCAATCGGCATCGCATTCGTCCCCGAGACGGTAGACACGTCGACAGGGCACACCCCATATCGCCCGCAACGCATCCGAGTTCCTCGCACCGCACGCGGAAAATACTTCGCCGCAGCGGCCATCGCTTTTGGCGGCTTCTCGCTCTTCGGGCTTGCTACCTCGCTGGCTCCTGCTTTCGTTGCAGGCGATCTTGGGGTGACCTCAAAGGCCATCGGAGGCCTCGTCGTCTTCCTTACCTTCGCGTCCGCCGTCGGAACACAACTCCTCATTCGGTCAGCAAAGCTGGCGACACAGGTGATGACCGGCATCATCCTGATGGGGCTTGGGCTGGCAAGTTTGACATTCGGGGTGTGGTCGTCGTCCCTGGCCCTGTTCATCGTCGGAGGCATCCTGGCCGGCGGCGGCGCCGGCGTGCTCTTCAAGAACGGCCTGCTGGTGGGTTCCGGGCTCGCCGAGCCGCAATTCCGAGGCGAAGCGCTTGCCGGATTGTTCCTGTTCAGCTACATCGGACTCGTGGTCCCGGTGCTCGGCGTCGGGATCGCCACATTGTTTGTTCCCCTGGCGATCACGCTGCTCTGGTTCGCAGCATTCATCACTGCTGTGGTGATTGTAGGCGGCATCGCGATCATCCGCGGTCGGTGACCGCTCCGGTCGCCGATCCTGAGCGCGAGCCG
>JAVECW010000069.1 GCA_030841285.1 Microbacteriaceae bacterium | reverse complement strand
GTCATGGCTATCCCTCCCATCCCGCACGACTTCGGTCTCCGTCGCACGATCGAGCGGAACATCGAGGACTCTATTCGAGCGCAACTGTGGATGCGCTGAGACACGCCCCCGCTCGGGGCGACATCCGCTGCCCGTTTGCCTGCGGTTACCGAAGGATCCGTTCGAACAGGGTGAGGTAGTCGTCGACCATGCGGTCGGCGCTGAATCGGCCGGTGGCTTCGTTCCGAGCCTCGATGCGATCGAGCTCGCCGATCCGGGCAACCGCTGACACGGCCTCGTCCACGTCGGCGACCAGGAATCCGGTCGATGCGTGGCGGATCAGCTCTGGCATCGAGCCAAGCGGCGTTGCGATGACGGGCGTCCCCGTTGCGAGCGCCTCGACGACCGACAGGCCGAACGGCTCGGCGAAACCGATCAGGTGCAGCAGCGCCTTCGCACCGCCGAGGAGCGCGTCCCGCCCCACCGGTCCAACCGGCCCAAGGTAAGAGACGTCGACGCCGTCGATGTGCGGCCGGACGGCATCCCGAAAGTACACCTCGTCCTGGATGATGCCCGCGATGATCAGCGGCAGGCCAGTCCGCCTGGCGACCTCGATCGCCAGGTGCGTTCCCTTGTCCGGATGGATCCGGCCGAGGAACAGCAGGTAATGGCCGTGCTCGGGCACGAAAGTGAACTGGCTCGTGTCGATGCCGTGGTAGATCGTGGCGTCGTAGCCCAGGTCGGGGTGCCGATTCGCATCGCTGATCGCGACGTAGTGGGCGATGTCGTCATAGGCGCGATAGACGGGCACGATCCTGGGCGATGAGAAGCCGTGGATGGTCGTGACCATGGGCGTTGACACCAGCCGGCTGTAGCTCAGCGGCATGAAATCGAAGTGGTTGGCGAGCACGTCGAAGTCGGATGCCGCCTCGAAGGCTGCGGCGTTGTGCAACGCCTCCGACGCCTTGGCGTCGACGCCGTCGTCCTCCTCGTAGCCCACGGCTACGGCACTGTGGAGCTTCGCGGTCGTCGTGGAGTTTGCGGTTGCAAACAGGGTCACGTCATGACCGCGGGCGACGAAGCCCTCGGTCAGGGTCGAGGCGATCTGCTCCCACGGCCCGTAGTCCAGGGGCGGCAAGCGGTGTGCGATTGATGCGATCACGCCGATCTTCACGTGTCCTCCGAAACTGTCCTATACACGAGAAACGATGCTATGGTCAAGTTATCGGTTGCTTCTATTAGCCAAGCACCATTTGGATCTCCCGGTAGTCGTGTCCGATCCGCCCGTGAGGTATCCGGGCCGATCTCACTTCACTACGTATCCACAAATGTCGGCAGCGAAGCCGACACATTGTCGCCGTTGGCGACAGGAGATGTTGTGTTACACCAGGGGAGGCTCGTCGTGGCCATGTCATATGGAGTACTGAGCACGTATCCACCGACCCAATGCGGTCTCGCGAGCTTCAGCAAGGCGCTCGTGGATTCCCTCCGGTCGCCCAGGGACGTGGTGGGCGTCGTGCGGGTTCTCGACAAGCGCGAGCGCTCCGGTTTCGCCGAAGTCGTACACCAATGGGTGCGCGGGGAGGCCGGTGGTTCACGCGCCGCGGCCGCTGCCCTCAACGCGCACGACGTCGCGATCATCCAGCACGAATACGGAATCTTCGCGGGCCGGGACGGTGCCGACGTGCTCGAGGTCGTCCGCGCCCTGTGGGTACCGACGATCGTCGTGCTGCACACGGTCCTGACCACGCCGAGCGCCCACCAGCGAGAGATCCTGGAGGAGATCGTGCGGCTGTGCGTCACTGTCGTAACGATGACCCAGACCGCACGCTCCCGCTTGATCGCGCACTACCAGGTCGACGCGCGCAAGATTCGCGTGATCCCACACGGTGCCGCCGAGAACCAGGCCCATGGCGTGGTTGAGCGGCGCTCGCCCACGACATCCCCCGTCGTCCTGACCTGGGGACTCCTCGGCGAGGGCAAGGGCATCGAGTGGGCCATCGACGCGATGGCGCAGCTGCGCGACCTTCGGCCGGCTCCGCGCTACAGCGTGGTCGGCCAGACCCATCCCCGGGTTCTCGAACGGCACGGCGAACGCTATCGCGAGAGTCTCGCTCTCCGCGCCAGGGAACTGGGCGTAACGGATGCCGTGGACTTCGACGCGCGGTATCTCGAGAGATCCGAACTCCAGCGGCTCGTGCAGCAGGCCGACGTGGTACTTCTGCCGTACGACTCGGTTGAACAGGTGACCTCGGGCGTGCTCATCGAGGCCGTGACGGCGGGCAAGCCCGTCGTTTCCACGGGATTCCCACACGCGACCGAACTGCTCGCGAGCGGTGCCGGTCTCATCGTGGAACGACAGGATCCCACCGCAATCGCGCACGCCCTGCGCCGGGTGCTCACCGAGCCCGGGCTGGCCGCACGCATGGCGGCCGAGTCGCGCAGGATCGCGCCGGACCTGCTGTGGCCTGCCGTCGCGGACCAGTACCGAGAGGTCGCCGCGCACGCACTCCGCACGGAGTCCGTGCTAGCCACCGCATGACGATTCCCGCCGTTTCATTCGAGCACCTGTTCCACCTGAGCGACGAGACGGGCCTCTTCGAACACGCCAAACTGACCGAGCCCCGGATCGAACACGGATACTGCGTCGACGATGTCGCACGCGGCCTGCTTGTCGCCGTCCGCGAGCCCAACCCGTCCGACCGCCTCGTCGACCTCGCACGCGTCTACTTGCGATTCATCATCAACGCCCAGACCGCCGATGGCAGCTTCCATAATCGGCGCGGGCTGGAAGAGGAGTGGCAGGACGAAGCGTTCCTCGAGGATGCATGGGGCAGGGCACTCTGGGGACTCGGCACGGCAGTCGCGCACTCGCCCGAGTTCGCCGAACAGGCACTCGCCCACTTCAACATCAGCGCCATCCGTCGGTCGCCGTGGTCCAGGGCGATGGCATTCGCCGCGCTCGGAGCCGCCGAGGTGCTTCGCGTTGAGCCGCACAGCGTGATCGCGCGAGAGCTGCTGGCGGATGCCGCGAGACTCATCGGATCGCCGTCTGGCGACCGCGAATGGACTTGGCCGGAGCCTCGTTTGCGCTACGCGAACGCGGCTCTCCCCGAAACGCTCCTGGCCGCCGGCTCCCTGCTGGGTGACCCGGGCGCGCTCGCCGACGGCTTTGCCATGCTCGGCTGGCTCCTCGACCTCGAGACGTCCGCCGGTCATCTCTCGGTGACGCCCGTCGGCGGCTGGGCCCTCGGCGAACCGAAGCCGGGATTCGACCAGCAGCCGATCGAAGTCGCTGCCCTGGCCGATGCGTGTGCACTCGCGTTCGAACTCACGGGCGACCCACGGTGGAAGGACGGGCTCCTCAGCTGCGCAGCCTGGTTCCTCGGCGACAACGATGCCCACACAGCCATCAACGACCCCATCAGCGGCGGCGGATGCGACGGCCTCGAACGCGATGGACGGAACGAGAACCAGGGAGCAGAGTCGACGCTCGCCTTGATCTCCACGTTCCAACAGGCGCTCGGCGTGCTCGCCCTCCCGGTCGGTGACGACCAGACGCTCGTCCGTAGAGGGACCTCCGTGCTGCGGCCCGACCCCCGTCGCGTTATCAGCAAGCTGTATCTGCCCGGCCAGGAGATTCTCGACAGCGGGGTCTCCCGCGCTGACGCGGTCATCCGCCGCATCCTGGCGATGACCGACGAGGATGTCTCCCTCACCCTCGCCGCGACCGTACGCCAGTTCGACTGGCGACATCACGACCTGCATTCGGCGTTCCTTGAGAACTATGCGCTCGTGGCGCACCGCATTCCCGACGGTGTGGAGATTTCCTTGAATCGCCGTGACCTGATCGGCGCGTACTACACGCAGGAATACGCGATCGAAGGCGCTGCCCTGCTCAATCCGTCCATGGTCGCCCACCCCGACCAGACGAGGCTCGCACCAGGCGCATTGCGCTTCATCATGAGCGTCCGCGCGGTTGGTGAGGGTCACATCTCGAGTATCGGATTCCGTACCGGCGTGCTCACCGCCGCGGGTGGCGTGCGATTCGATGACCCAGGTACGCAGCTCGTCACCGCGCAGGCCACACCAGCGACCATCCCGCGGGAATTCGTCCGCGATGCCCTCGCCGAGCGTACGGACGCGTACATCGCTCGCCACATTCTCAGCCTTCTCCCCGACCAATTCAACCAATTCGATCTCGATGGCGCGCTCGCCTCGGTTCGGCGTGACAGGCTGACGCGCGGCAGCTCCGACGCGATCGTCGATCAGATCCGTTGGATCGCATCCTGCAACTACGGATTGAGCTTCCCCGCCGATCGCCCGCTCTCCGAGCGCGTGATCTACCCCACGAGCTCCGACGAGAGCCACGGTGCAGAGGATGCGCGCTTCACGCGGTTCGTCGAGGATGACGGATCGATCACGTATTACGCGACATACACGGCGTTCGACGGATCGCGCATCGCCCCGCGCCTGCTCAAGACCGACGACTTCGTGACGTTCGAGAGCATGCAGCTCATCGGGCACGCCGCGAAGGACAAGGGCATGGCGCTGTTTCCGCGTCGCTTCGGAGGCCGGTTCCTGGCGCTCTCCCGCTGGGATCGCGAGAGCATCGGGATCGCGCGTTCGGATGACGGCCGCAAATGGGGCGACTCGGTGACGGTGCACGCACCCCAGCAGCCGTGGGAGCTGATCCAGCTGGGAAACGGCGGATCTCCCATCGAGACCGCCGACGGCTGGCTCGTTCTCACGCACGGCGTCGGGCCGGTCCGTTCGTACGGGATCGGCGCGATCCTGCTCGACCTCGATGACCCCACGAAACTCATCGGATCGCTCTCCGAGCCGATCCTCACACCGAACGATGATGAGCGTGAAGGCTACGTGCCCAACGTCGTCTATACCTGTGGTGGATTGGTCCATAACGACACTCTCGTCCTGCCATACGGATGCAGCGACTCCGCAATCCGTGTCGCCTTGATCGACCTGCCTGGCCTCCTGGCGAGACTCCGCGCCTCGTAACGAGGATTCTCACAGAAACGAGCATTCTCACAGCCTGGGCGCGTAAACCTGAGGATGTTTTCATCCTCGACGGCGCCGCTCCACTGCTGCGGCAAAGCTGGCGTCGATAGCGTTCACAGCATGCCATCGCCCTCGCTTGCCGTTCTCGATCGAGCTCAGGCCGGCGGCCGGGCCGCTCAGACGGGAGCCTCGGTGGATCCGCTCACTCCGCTGCAGCGACTGTGGCGTCATCACCGTAACGGAGCGATCACGGTTGCGATCCTGATCGTCGGGACCGCCGCCGCGTGGCTGCGGCTCCCCGCAGCTGCCCAGGGCACGCTCTGGGCCGAGGACGCCCGCATCTTCCTCAACCAGGCAGTGCACATGGGGCCGTTCCCTGCCCTCTTCAACTCGTACGCCGGCTACCTGCACACGGTCCCGCGGATGATCGCGGGCCTCACGGTCCAGTTCGTGCCCATCGAGTTGTGGGCGAACTCGATGGCGGCAGGTTCCTGTCTCGTTGCGGCGGGCGTTGCTGCTCTCGTCTTCGTGTGCTCGCGGGACATCGTCGGCTGGCTCCCTGCTCGCCTGGTCCTCGCGAGCATCACGATCCTGGTCCCACTCGCGCCGCGTGAGGTTCTCGGCAACACGGCGAACCTGCATTGGTACTTCCTCTGGCTGACGCCGTGGCTGCTTCTCTACCGCCCGCGAAGCCGATCCGGGGCATGGATGCTCGGAGTCGCGGCCCTGCTCGCGGCACTTACCGAGATCCAGATGGCCGCGTTCGTTCCCTTGCTCCTCTGGCGCTTCCGTGATCGCGTGCGGTGGCCCGTGCGCGCCCTCTTCCTTGTCGGAGTTGCAGCCCAGGTCGTCACGACGCTCCTGTGGCCGCGTGGGCACAGCACTGCGGACCTGATCGGGCCCGCCTCGCTCGCATACGGGTACCTCATCAACTGCGTCATGACAATCTGGATACCGTCAGCGCTGGATATCGGAACGCTCCTGACGGGCGTCGGACCGATCGCCTGCATCGTTTTCCTCCTTCCGTTCCTGGCCGCGGCCGTGTGGGGCTTCCGCTATGGCGGCCGACTCAACCGCGTGGTCATTGGCACGCTCCTCCTGGGCTCTGTCGTGCTGTATGTGACGGCGATCGAGATCAGCCCTGGCACGTTCTACGACTACGCGTCGATGACGACCCAGCAGCTGGCCAATCCGTGGCTTGCGCGATACGGCGTCGTGCCGTCGATGATGCTGCTCGCGCTCATTCCGATCGCCGTGACGACGCGGCGCCCCAGACGAGCGGTCGCCGCACTCCGGGCACCGATACAGCCTGCCGTCGCGCGATCCTTGCGCAGAGTGACACGACTGGCACTGCCCTGGGCCGCGTCGGTGGTTATCGTCGCGCTCATGCTGGCCCAGTTCGCGCCGGCGTCGACGCGCCGATCGGGCGGCCCTCTCTACGCACCCCAGGTCGCGGCCCAGATGCGGGCTTGTCTCACGAAGCCGACGTCGGATGTACTCCCCCTCGCGGGAGCCCCCGCATCCGCCTGGAAGGTGTACGTTCCCTGCAGCCTGCTCGAGAGCCAGAACGCCTCA
This sequence comes from Microbacteriaceae bacterium, assembly GCA_030841285.1. GTDB lineage: Bacteria > Actinomycetota > Actinomycetes > Actinomycetales > Microbacteriaceae > JAUZGC01. Next base: position 6,525 of record JAVECW010000069.1, on the reverse strand, counting down.
GCGCCCAAGGCCCCCTAAACGTGAACCCCGCCGAGTCTGCGCAAATGGCGATTCGACCAGGGTCATAAAGCCATTTGCGCAGGCTCGCGGGGGTCGGAGGGCGACGCCGGCTAGTCCGCGGCGAGTGCGCGCATGGGTGCGATCCGAGTGGCGCGTCGCGCTGGAAGCACCGACGCGACGATCGAGATCACGAGCGCGCCAGCGATGATCGACCCGATGATCCAGGCCGGGATCGTCGGCCAGAAGAATCCGCCGATGTGCCCGTCTGACGCGATCGCGGCGAGCACCCCGGCCCATCCGTAGACCACACCGAGGACCAGGCCGACACCACCGCCTACAATCGTCAGCTGCACACTCTCGGCCAGGACCATGCGGCGGACCTGTCCCCGCGTGAATCCCAGGGCACGCAGGAGACCGATCTCGCGGCGACGCTGGAGCACGCTGAGGGAAAGGCTGTTGACCAGGCCGATGGCCGCGATCACGAGCGAGAAGCCGATGAGCACGTCGAGCACTCCCATTGTCAGGTGGAGGAAGATCTTGTCACTCCCGGAGGCGGCTCCGGCGTTGTTGGCGACCGGTGTCGTCTCGGCCACGAACGACTGCCCGGCAACGGTGAACATCGTCACGAGGGTGACTCCGATGATCAATCCGATCGTCGAACGTGACGCACGCGCCGGATAGCGAAGCGCATTCGCGCTCGCGAGGGCGCTGGAGACGCCCGGACCGGTCAGCGCGCCAACCCGCTTGAGGATGGGCGGAATGAAGAGGTTTGCACCGAGGACGAACCCCAGGAAGCTGATACCGCCACCCGGGGCCGCGATCAGAACGCCGAGCGGCGACGCGAGACCGATCAGCGCGCCGGCAAGCAGGAGCGCGAACCCGCCGAAGAACATCACCAGCACGGCAACGCGGTTGCGCGCACCGATCGACCTGAGCATTGCGACACTCGGCTCCTGGGCATGCCCCGCCGCTTCCAGCGGGGACGCAGACAGCAGTTTGCGTGAACCGAACCAGGCGGATCCGGCCGTGCTCAGGATGCCCACGATCACGGGCGTCACGAGAAGTGGCGTTCCAAGGTTGATCGGTACGGGCACGAACGTGCCGTTGTCGACGAGCGCCTGGTACGTTCCCGCAATGATCAGAAGGCCGAGGATGAGACCAGCGGCCGAACCGACGAAGCCCACGACGATGCCCTCGATCGCGATCGAACCACGGAGGGCGCGCGACGTCGCACCAAGCAGCCGCAGCAGTGCAATGTGCTTCGCCCGGCCGGTCATGATGATGCCGAACGTGTTGGCGGTGACGATGCACGCGACGAAGATCGCCACGAACAGGAACAGCACACTGAGGATGCCGAGAAGCGCGCGCACAAATCCGTGACTGACGAACTGTCCTCCGACCGACTGCACGCTCAGCACGGTTTCGAGTTCGATCACCATGGTTGCGAACACCGCGGTGATGATCGCCACGAGCAGGCTCGACGTGTGCTGCGATCCGCGATGGCGCAGTTCGCGCAACGCGAGAGCGATCATGCCCGCACCTCGAGATCGAGGGCGATTTCGGAGAGGGACTTGGCATCCGTCGCAGCAACGTCCCTCGCGATGCGTCCGTCCGCGATGAAGACGACGCGGTCTGCGTATGATGCCGCGACCGGATCGTGCGTGACCAGAACGACCGACTGTCCGAATTCACTCGTGGACTGCCGAAGGATCGAGAGCACCTCGCGCCCCGAGCGCGAGTCGAGGCTGCCTGTCGGCTCATCCGCGAAGATCAGGCTCGGCTGCATCGCGAGCGCGCGGACGATCGCGACCCTCTGCTGCTGGCCGCCGGAGAGCTCGTGCGGACGCCGCCCTTCCATCGCCCCGAGGCCGAGGCCGGCAAGGAGAGTACGCACCCGCGCAAAGTGCTCCGCAGTGGGCTTCACGCCATCGAGCTCGAACGGCAGCAGAACGTTGCCCATGACCGTGAGCGTCGGCACGAGATTGAATGCTTGGAAGACGAATCCGATCTGGCGGCGGCGGAGAACGGTCAGCTGGTCGTCATCGAGCCCGCTGAGGTCGCTCTCGCCCACGATGACCCGGCCACTCGTCGGCGTGTCCAGTCCGGCGAGCATGTGCATGAGGGTCGACTTGCCAGAACCGCTCGGTCCCATGATCGCCGTGAGCTTGCCCCGCTCGATGTCGAGATCGATGTGGCGCAGAGCGGTCACCACTCCCTCACCGGTGCCGTAGGTCTTGCCCACGCCCCGGGCACTGGCAACGATCGTCGATTCGCTGGCTGTCATCTCTCTCCTCAATCAGAGTCGCGAATCCGATCGCGAGCCTGATCAGCTTAAAGAGAGGCGGAGGCTGCAGCCTCGGAGAGTGCTGGGGTGGCATGAACGATCGTTCAGGTCCAGCCACCCCATCGCCGACAATCGGGTTATGGCACGAGCTCCGGGATGATTCCCGCATAGTCCTCGCTCGTGAGCGAGAGTGTTGCCGCTGGCAGCCATCCGTCGACCTGCGCGGCGCTTCGTGCGCCGACGATTGCAGCCGTGACCCCGGGGAATCCCAGCGTCCAGGCGGCGGCCGCAGCGGGAGTCGGCACACCATGACGCTCGGCCGCGCGGCCCATCGCCTCGGCAACCGCGAGGTTCCTCTCGAGGTCCGTCGTGAACATCGGGCTGGTGCGACGCCAGTCGTCCTGGGGCAGCCCGGCAACGCGCTCGGCCGTAAATGCTCCGGTCAGGAGCCCGGATCCCATCGGGCTGTAGACGATGACACCCGTGTCGTGCGCGTCACACCACGGGAGGATGCTCTCGAGCGCTTCCGGCTGGATCGCGGAGAACGGAGGCTGCAGGGTGTCGACGTGCCCGACCGCCTCTGCGACCGCGAGCTGCGCCGCGTCGTGGTTGGAGAGCCCGATAGCGCGCACCTTGCCCTCGGCCTTCAGCTCGACAAACGTCTGCCAGACCTCCTGGAGCGGCGTACCGTCTTCGGCTGGCCAGTGCATCTGGTAGAGGTCGATGCGCTCGACGCCGAGCCGTGTCAGCGAGGCCTCCACTTCACGCCGGAGCGACGCGGCAGCACCATTGCGAACGGGCAGCTGCGAGCGGTCGTTCTCGTCCCAGACGAGACCCCCCTTGGTGAAGACGAACGGGCGGTCGCCATCCGAGAAGTCACGAAGCGCACGAGCAACGACCTCTTCGGAGTGACCGAGGCCATAAATGGCGGCCGTGTCGACCCAGTTGATCCCCGACTCGACGGCGTGACGGATCGCGGAAATCGAGTCCGCGTCATCCTGCGCGCCCCACGCGAAGGCCCAGTCTCCTCCACCCACGGCCCAGGCGCCGAATCCGACGCGGGTGATGTCCATCCCGGTACGGCCAAGTGGTACCAGGGGCAGGTCTGTCGTCATTCAGGAGTCCTCTCGTGGGTGTCTCTCGATGCTATGCCGGGCCTGCATCACGCGTCCAAGAGGCGAAACTGCTCTGATTCAGAACGCGTGTGGATGAATCGCGAAAGCTAGCCCGCGGCGGCCGCCGCCGCGGGAATCCTGGCGGGTATCCGAAACGCATAGGCGGATGTCGCCAGGAGCAGCGCGGCACCCACCGCGAACGCGGCCGGGAATGAGACGGTGTCGGCGAGGAAGCCGGCCACGAGCGGGCCGATGATGGCGCCGAAGTCGGAGAACATCGAGAACACCGCGACGGGCCGACCCCCGGCCGAACCGGCCGCGTCTCCGACCGACGCCGCGGGCGCGGTTCCCATGAACGCCGAGGCAACGCCGTACACGCACAGGAGCGCCGTGAGCATCCAGAAGCTGGTCGTGAAGGAGACCGCGACGATGGCGACCGCGGCCAGGGCAGATGCTCCGATGATCGCTGGTTTTCGCCCGACGGTGTCCACGAATCGGGCCGCCGGTGCCAGGGCGATCGTCTGGGCGATGGCCGAGGCCGCGAAGGCGATGCCCGTCCAGGAACTCGGCCCCTTCAGGACCTCTACGACGAGCACCGGTACCAGCGCACCGCGAACGCCGAGCGAGGTCCACCCCTGCGCGAAGTTGGCCAGGCATGCGGCGCGAAACCGGCGATCGCGGATGACCGTGCGGAACGGTGTGTGGATGACGGCCTTGCCCGCCTCGCCGGAGGCACCGCCGTTCGCCGGGCGCAGCAGCACGAGGCCGATGATGCCGGCCACCGTGAGCGTTCCTGCGTAGAAGAAGAATGGCGCGGTGAGCGAGATCGTCGCAAGGATGCCGCCCAGCGCAGGACCCGCCATCCCCCCGATGAGGAAGCCGCCCTGGTAGAAGCCGATCGAACGGGCGCGCACGGACGCCGACGTCGAGCCGAGCAGGAGGGTCATGGCCGAGACGCTGAACATCGCCGAACCGACGCCACCGATGCCGCGCAGCAGGAGGAGCTCCGGGTAGTTCTGGGCCACGCCGACCAGCCCACTGGAGACCGCGACGATCCCGATGCCGATCGCCAGGATCGTGCGCGCACCGCCGCGGTCGATCAGCCGGCCGCAGAACGGACTCGCGACGAAACGTACGAGTGCGAATGCGGAGATGACCGCCCCGACCTCAGCGTTTCCGACACCGAAACTGCGCACGAAGATGGGCAGCACTGGCACGACGACGCCGAAGCCCACCATGACGAAGAAGGCGATCACTCCGAGCACGACGACCTCGCGCGAGAGCCGGGGCTTCTTGATCGAGCGCGAGCTCATGGCGTCGGATGCGGATTGAGCGTCGTGCATCTCTCCAGCGTATGGCGTCGATGCGCGGCATCCGACAACCCGGATCAGCCCAGCGGCAGATCAGCCCAGCGGGAGGTCAGCCCAGCGGGAGCCCGAATGCGGCTGCCATCGACGGTGCAGACTTTGCGTTGGACAAATACGGTGCGCCGGCGACATCCCCGTAGAGCCGCGTCAGCGAATAGTGCGTCAGCGGCGCGGTGACCACGTGCGCCTTCTGACTCGGGTGGATGACGGCGGTGAGCACCGTGTTGTTGGCCGAACTGTCGTCTTCGTCTGCCGTAAGCACGACTGCAAGGTGCCCCGACCTCCAGTCAGGGCCGGCAAAGATCTTGGTCATCCAGCCTTTGAACCACGCGTCGGCCGTGGCGAGCGGGCAATTGTGTGCGTCGTTGCAGAGGTTGGGGACGACCATTCCCACATTCGGCAAGGCGCCGTTCGTAATCGCCTGGTCGAGCTGAGTGACCGGGACGTCATACTTCTGGCACTCGGCGCGCTCTGTCGCGAAGTACGCCCACGGGTTGTGCTTGACCGCGTAATTCGTGCCGCCATCCGCCAAGGCGCAGTTGGTCGGCATGCCATCGGCATAAACCGCCGCCGTCTTGCCCGTTGCGATCGCCTGGCCGAAGACCGATGCGCCACTCAGGGAGTGAACGGAGGGGCTGGCGTCATCCGTGATCCCATATGTTTGACCGCCGGTGATGGCGACATAGTTCGGCAATGACGGATGCCGGATCGCCGTGTAATGCGTGGCGTAACCGAACTGCGTGGCCAGGCCGAACGTGTACGGCATACCCGCCTGCATTTCGGCGAGCGAATGGTTCTCCTCGACGAAGACCAGGACCTTGGTGACCGCTGCGCTGGCGGGCACCGGTGACGCCTGTTCCTGCGGCGCCGCGGAGGTCGATAGCGGCGCCGTGGTCGATGGCTGAGCTGTGCCCGATGCCCGTACCGCTGGATTCGTGCTGGCAGCGCATCCGGTCAGTGTCAGTGTCAGGAGGACAAGGACGAGACCGAAACGACGCATTGCGTCATTGTAGGTTGGCGACCTTAGTGCCAGAAGTCGGCGTGCACGTCCCTGGCTTCCTGCAGTGCAACCGGTCCGACGACCTCGACCGTGCGATGCCCGCGCTCCAGGACTTCCCTCGAGGGCATCCGGATGGTCTGGTCGACGGAATCGGCCGGCACGATGGCGGCGAGGTCGGTGCCGGCCAAGGCGAATACGAGCCGCCCGATGCCAGACCAGTATGTGGCGCCCGCGCACATGGCGCATGGCTCGGTGCTCGCGTACATGGTGCTGCCCGCCAATTGTGCCGCGCTGAGTTCGCGCCCGACGATGCGCACCAGGTTGGTCTCCGCGTGCCCGGTTGGATCCTTCGAGGTGACAACCGTGTTCTCGCCCTCGAAGACCATTCCATCCTCGGTGACGAGCAGCGCACCGAAGGGGTGATTGCCCTTTGCCCGCGCTTGCGCGGCAACGTCGATTGAAGCGAGCAGGTAACGGAGATCGTCGTCGGAGAGCACTGCTTCGGCGTTTGACATGGTGTGGTGCCTTTCTAGGGAACGGAACGGGGTGCTTGAGGCTCAGTCTTCCCCGATGTCCTCATTCCACAGTGCAGGGTGTGCATGGATGAACTCCCCCATCATCGCGATGAGCGCTGGGTCATTCAGTACTGTCACCTCGACGCCGTTCTCCGCCAGCCAATTCTGCCCGCCCAGGAAGCTCCGATCGTCGCCAACGACGACTCGTCCGATGCCGAACTGCCGCACTAGCCCAGAGCAGTAC
>JAVECW010000068.1 GCA_030841285.1 Microbacteriaceae bacterium | reverse complement strand
AACTCAAAACAGATATACGGCAACACCAGAACCAGGCGCTCGACGAGCAAATGGGGACACCCCCGGTTGGAGGCCGGGGCACCGGAGTTGTTTCAGACCTCCACTCACTCACAGGAGAAGCCACAATGGCACGTCTAGCCGGCGTTGACATTCCACGCGATAAGCGCGTGGAAGTTGCACTGACTTACATCTACGGTGTTGGCCGCACGAGGGCACTCAAGACCCTCGCTGACACCGAAATCGATGGGAACATCCGCGTCAAGGATCTGAGCGACGATCAGCTCGTCGCTCTCCGCGACTACATCGAGGGCAACTACAAGGTAGAAGGTGACCTCCGCCGTGAGGTCGCCGCTGACATCCGCCGCAAGGTCGAAATCGGCAGCTACGAGGGTATTCGCCACCGCAAGGGCCTCCCGGTCCGCGGACAGCGCACCAAGACCAACGCTCGTACCCGCAAGGGACCGAAGCGCACCGTAGCCGGCAAGAAGAAGGCTCGCTAGGCCTCGGCCAGCGAAGCCTCTTTAGGATTCAGGAGAAATCATGGCAGCACCCAAGTCGGCCGTTCGGAAGCCGCGCAAGAAAGAAAAGAAGAACGTCGCTGTGGGCCAGGCCCACATCAAGAGCACCTTCAACAACACCATCGTCTCGATCACCGACACCACGGGCGCGGTCATCAGCTGGGCGTCCTCCGGTGGAGTCGGCTTCAAGGGTTCGCGCAAGTCGACGCCGTTCGCGGCCCAGCTTGCTGCGGAATCCGCCGCTCGCCAGGCGCAGGAGCACGGGATGAAGAAGGTCGACGTCTTCGTCAAGGGACCCGGCTCCGGCCGCGAGACCGCGATCCGCTCGCTCCAGGCCGCAGGCCTCGAGGTCGGCTCGATCAACGACGTCACTCCACAGGCGCACAACGGTTGCCGCCCGCCAAAGCGTCGTCGCGTCTAGGCGCGAAGCCAGACCCGACGGGTCGGGTAGCGAGCGCAGCGAGACACACGTCACCAGCGGGTGAGGGGGTCTCGATGCGGCCGCAGGCGGCCTACGTGCGGCCCACTCGACCAGCACAGAGTTTCGACCGCACTTTCACAACTCAATACCTCTCACTATCGCAAGTGTCATATAGCGGACACTTAGCCGAAAGGAATCAACAGTGCTTATTGCACAGCGTCCAACGCTCGCCGAAGAGAACATCTCGGAGTTCCGTTCACGATTCGTGATCGAGCCCCTCGAGCCCGGCTTCGGTTACACCCTTGGCAACTCCCTTCGTCGCACTCTGCTCTCCTCGATCCCCGGTGCTGCTGTCACCAGCATCCGCATCGACGGCGTTCTGCACGAGTTCAGCACCGTCCCCGGTGTCAAGGAAGACGTCACCGAGATCATCCTGAACATCAAGGGTCTCGTTGTTTCCAGCGAGCACGATGAGCCGATCACCGCGTACCTGCGCAAGACGGGTGCCGGCCAGGTTACGGCCGCCGACATCTCGGCTCCGGCCGGTGTCGAGATCCACAACCCGGAACTCGTCATCGCAACGCTCAACGACAAGGCGAAGTTCGAGGTGGAGCTCACGATCGAGCGCGGCCGTGGCTACGTTTCGGCGACGCAGAACCGCAACGAGTACAGCGAGGCCGGTCAGATTCCGATCGACTCGATCTACTCGCCCGTGCTCAAGGTGACGTACCGTGTCGAGGCGACTCGTGCCGGTGAGCGCACTGACTTCGACCGTCTCGTTGTGGATGTCGAGACCAAGCCGGCGATCAGCCCGCGCGACTCGATCGCATCCGCCGGTCGCACTCTGACCGAGCTGTTCGGCCTGGCTCGCGAGCTCAACACCGCTGCGGAGGGCATCGAGATCGGCCCGGCTCCCGTTGACGCCGTCCTCAGCTCCGAGCTGTCGATGCCGATCGAGGACCTCGACCTGTCCGTGCGCTCGTACAACTGCCTCAAGCGCGAGGGCATCAACAACGTGAGCGAGCTGGTTTCGCTCTCCGAGACCCAGCTCATGAATATCCGCAACTTCGGTCAGAAGTCGGTGGACGAGGTCAAGGACAAGCTCGTCGAGATGGGCCTGTCGCTCAAGGACTCGGTCCCGGGATTCGACGGCGCGCACTTCTACAGCGGTTACGAAGAAGACGAGAACGCCTAAGGCGTGTCGCTTCGACTACGACTTTTGATTTGATACAGGAGAAAACCCATAATGCCTAAGCCAACCAAGGGCCCTCGTCTCGGTGGAGGTCCGGCTCACGAGCGTTTGATGCTCGCCAACCTGGCTGCTGCTCTTTTCACGCACAAGAGCATCAAGACGACCGAGACCAAGGCCAAGCGCCTTCGTCCGCTCGCCGAGCGTCTGATCACGTTCGCCAAGCGCGGCGACCTGCACGCACGCCGTCGTGTCCTCGCCATCATCCACGACAAGAGCGTTGTGCACGAGCTCTTCACCGAGATCGCGCCGCTCGTCGCGGAGCGTGAAGGCGGATACACGCGCATCACCAAGCTCGGCTTCCGCAAGGGCGACAACGCGCCCATGGCGCAGATCGAGCTCGTTCTCGAGCCGGTGACCCCGAAGGCCAAGCCCGTCAAGGCCACCGCCAAGAAGGCTGCTCCCACGGCTGAGCCCGTCGCAGAGGACGCCCCCGTCGCCGAGGACGCTCCGGTTGCCGAGGACGCTCCAGTCGAAGCCGCTGAGGCCGAGGTTGTCGCTGAGGAGACCACCGAGGTCGCCGCTGCAGACGACAGCGCCGAGGTTGAGGTCGCTGCCGCTGACGCGGAGAAGGTTGACGACGCCAAGTAGCCACACCTGAGAGGGCCCCGCGATCCGTTCGGATCGTGGGGCCCTCTCTCGTTGTGCCGTGGGACCCCGCCGCGCGCAAGCCGGGCTGCGGGTCAGAATTCGCCTACCGCGTGCGCCTGTTCAGCTCCCACACGCTGTACGGTCTGAACGGTGGCGGCCCGTTGAGCTGCACGAGCGCCGCCATGACCGCCGCCGCGTAGATGTGTCCGCCGCTCGAGCCTGGATGGATCTGGTCGGCCGCGAGCAAGTCGAGATGCGACGCGATCGCGCTCTGCCACTGAGCGAGGGCTACCGACCTCGAGTTGCCGTCCGCGAAGGCCGTGAGCGTCGCATTCACCCCGTCGGTCCACCCGCGCGGCGCCTGCACCGTCACGAAGACGAGCTCGCGCGTCGGTCCGGCGATCTGCTGGAGCTGGTGAAGCGTGTCCGCCGAGATCGAGCCATTGGTGCCGAGCCCGATCAGTACGCACGGACGGAGGGCTCCGGCATCCATCAATGCCTGCACGATGCCAGGTGCAGCATGCATCTGGCGCGAAACGACCGCGTCAATTGCGATTCCAGGGAATGCCTGCTCCAGCGACGGCGCTGACGCGAGCATGACCGAGTCCCCGATGGCAGTGATCTGCGCGCCCGTCGGCAGAGGATGCCGGTGTGGCGCGGTGAGCGTGGATGTCGAGTGAGCGGCGGCGCGCGACTGCGCGGCCGAATGCGCGGCGATCGCGGCTTGTCCACGCTGGATGAAACTCTGCGCTGTCGTGACGGTCGGCGCGGAGACGAGAGCGGCGATCGTGGCACCGCAACACAGCGCGGAGAACGCAAGGACCGCGATCCCGCTCCGGCGTCGACGACCAGCTTCGCGGAGGAGGAGCGCGAGCTGACGGGCGGTCGTGCGCAGCCCGCCCCTGCGGATGGGCTGTTCCACGAAGCGGTACGACAGGAACGCGGCGGCGACCGTGACCGCGAGGGCGGTGGCACCCGCTGACCAGGCGCCCAATGGTGTCCGCAATTCGGGCAGGGCGGCGAGAACGAGCATGAGCACCGGCCAATGCCAGAGGTACAGCCCGTAGGAGCGGGCGCCGATCGCGCGCAGTGGGGTGGCGTCGAGGATGCGGCCGAGGGTCGACCCTGCCGAGACCGCCGCCCAGATCACGAACGCTGTCAGGACACTCACGATGAACAATCCGCCTCGATACGTGACGCTCGCGTCGTCGTGCAGCCACCAGGCCGCAAAGACGAGAGTGGCGAGCGAGACCGCGCCGACGACCGGCAGCCACCGTCGCACGAAGACCTGCATCCAACTCTCGCCGGCATCGAGGTCGAGAGGTTTGAGTCGGCTCACGACGATGGCGAGGACCGCGCCGATCGCGAGCCCGAAGCTGTGCGTGTCCGATCCGAAGTAGACGCGCGTCGCATCCGCCCCCGGCTGGAAGAGCAACGCCATTTCAGCGCCGGATGCCACGGCGAGCAGGCCGATGAGTCCGACCCTGACGACCGGACTGCGGATGAGGAACAGCGCGAGCAGGATGAGCGGCCAGACCAGGTAGAACTGCTCCTCGACCGCGAGGGACCACAGGGTGCGGAACAGTTGGGGCGCGTCCCGGCTGAAATAGCTGCTGTTGCTGAGGACATCGAGCCAGTTGCTGCTGAACGTCGCCGCGCCGAGCACCTGGCGGACGAGGCCGACGAGCACGTCCCCTCCGATGATCCATGCCGCGGTGCTGCAGGCGAGAACGAGCACGAAGAGCGCGGGCACGAGGCGGCGGATGCGACGCTGCCAGAAGCTGCGGAGACTGATACCACCCGTCGAGGTCCGTTCGGCCACGAGCAGGCTCGTGATCAGGAACCCACTGATGACGAAGAAGATGTCGACGCCGATGAAACCGCCCGGCAGGAGACGGGGGAAGAGGTGATAGAGGATGACGGCCGTGACGGCAATCGCCCGGAGCCCGTCGAGCCCCGCGAACCGGCTCGGCGAGCCAGGTGGCGTCACAACGGATAGGGCTGTGCCCCCGGTGCGAGTCTGCGTGGCGGAAGTCATAGGAGAAGCGTCGGGGGGATTGAGGGGTTAACGATAGCAAGGGGGTCGCGACTCCTAGACTTATTCACGTGAGTGTCCGGTTCCGCCTCGACGTCGCCTACCAGGGCACGGATTTCAATGGCTGGGCGAAGCAGCCGGGGGCTCGCACCGTCCAGGGAGAGCTCGAGGGCGCACTTGCCACGATCTTCCGCCGGCATGGTCCGGCGCCGACGCTCATCGTGGCCGGACGCACTGATGCCGGTGTCCACGCGGCTGGGCAGGTCGCGCACGTAGACCTCACCCCGGAGCAACTGAAGGGCCTGCTCCGTCCCCGCGGCGGTGCGCCCGTCGGGGAGAGTGCTGGCGCGATCCTCGCGCGGCGGATCAACGGCATCCTCGGACCGGTCGCCGACATCGTCGTCGGCAGTGCCGAAGAGGCGCCGGATGGGTTCGACGCGCGCTTCTCCGCTATTTGGCGGCGATACGAGTACCGCCTGGCCGATCGACTCGCCACGCGGGACCCGATCCAGCGGCACAGGACGACGTGGGTGTCCGTCGACCTCGACGTGACGGCCATGGATGCATCGGCGAACACACTCCTCGGGCTGCACGATTTCGCGGCGTACTGCAAGCAGCGCGACGGTTCGACAACGATCCGTACGTTGCAGGATTTCCGGTGGCGGCGCGCCGACGATGGCGTGCTGATCGCGGAGGTCCGAGCCGACGCGTTCTGCCACAGCATGGTGCGCGCGCTCGTCGGCGCATGCGTCGCGGTCGGCGAGGAGAAGCTCGGCGTCGATGACCTTGCGCCACTGCGCGACGGCCGCCAGCGCACGAGCGCGTTCAAGGTGATGCCCGCTCGAGGACTCACCCTCGTCGAGGTCGGGTATCCGGATGCTTCCTCGCTGGCCGCGCGCGCGGAGCAGACCAGGGCGCTTCGCGGCCTCGCCTATCCGATGGTCGAGTAGCGCACGTCGGGAGTAGCATCGCTGCCGGAGGCAGAAAGATGGCGGAGAATTTCGTGGCAACGGCGGGCATCACGATCGACGCCCAGCCGAGCGTGGTCTGGGAGGCTCTCACCGAGCCCACCCTGATCAGCCAGTACATGTTCGGCACCGAGGTCCACACGACCTGGAGGGTCGGAGACCCGATCACCTACCGTGGCGAGTGGAAGGGCACGGCGTACGAAGACAAGGGCACGATCCTTGACGTGCAGCCAGGCAAGCTCCTGAAGAGCAGCTATTTCAGCGCCATGAGCGGCGAGCCGGATGTTCCGGAGAACTACCAGACTGTGACATACCTGCTGAGTGAGGAGAACGGCCAGACGCGCGTGACATTGACCCAGGACAACAACACGACTCCGGACGCGGCGGAACACTCGCGGCAGAACTGGGAACTGGTGTTGTCCGGCCTGAAGGAGGTCGTCGAGCACGGGTAGCCGCCCGCAAATGGGGCGAACCGGCCGAATGCGGGCGGATGGGGCGTATGGTGTGCAGTTACGGCCACTCCGTGGCCGAGGCGAGGACGCCGGGCTATGACATCCACTGAGCGCGACCCGTTTGTGACGGCAGCCGGCGGTTCCATCGCCGAGCTGGGGGATCTGCCGAAGACGCCGACGGGCATCAGCGGCCTCGACGAAGTCACGGGCGGCGGCCTGCCGAAAGGCCGATCGACGCTCGTGTGCGGTCCCGCCGGGTGCGGCAAGACGCTCCTCGCCATGGAGTTCCTCGTGCGGGGGATCACCGAGTTCAACGAACCCGGCGTGTTCCTGGCGTTCGAGGAGTCCGCAGACGACCTCATCGCCAATGTCGCGTCGC
>JAVECW010000052.1 GCA_030841285.1 Microbacteriaceae bacterium | reverse complement strand
GATCGTGCCCAGCGTTCCGAGCGTCCTGCATACGGCGATCGTGCCCAGCGCAACGACCGTACCGCCTCTGGTGACCGTCCGCAGCGTGGTGAGCGCCCGAACTGGGAGCCGCGCGAGAACCGTGCCGCCGGCCGCGGTGGTGAGCGTCCCGCTTATGGTGACCGTCCCCAGCGCAGTGAGCGTCCCGCATACGGCGATCGTCCGCAGCGCGGTGAGCGTCCCGCTTATGGTGATCGTCCGCAGCGGAGCGAGCGCCCCGCATACGGCGATCATCCGCAGCGGAGCGAGCGTCCCGCATACGGTGACCGCCCCGAGCGGACCGACCGTTCCGGCGACCGCGCACCACGTTCGTTCGACCGCGATTCCCGCCCCGCGTACGGTGACCGCCCGCAGCGCAGTGAGCGTCCCGCATACGGCGACCGCGCCCAGCGGAGCGAGCGTCCCGCATACGGCGACCGCGCTGCTCGCAGCGACCGCCCCTCGAGGCCGCGCTTCGACTCCGGGAGCCGGTCGACGGAATCCCGCGCCCCACGCCGTGAGGGCAGCGACTTCTACCCCGCCCGCGACGACAAGGCCCGCTTCACTCCGCAGGACGACGTCGTACTCGAGCGCCTCGAGGCGGACGCCATCCAGGCTGCCGACGTTGTCGGCGTGACCTTCGGCGACCTCGGCCTCGGCGGCAACATCGTGCGCGAACTCGCCGAACTCGGTGCGGCAACGCCGTTCCCGATCCAGGCCGCGACCATCCCCGATGTCCTCGCTGGCAAGGATGTGCTCGGCCGCGGCAAGACCGGCTCCGGCAAGACGATCGCCTTCGGCGCACCTCTCGTCGAGAAGCTCATGGAAAACGGTGGAGGCAAGAAGCGACAGATGGGCCGCAAGCCACGCGGACTCATCCTCGCTCCGACGCGTGAGCTCGCGCTGCAGATCGACCGCACCGTGCAGCCGATCGCCCGCAGCGTTGGCCTGTTCACCACGCAGATCTACGGCGGCGTGCCGCAGCACCGCCAGGTTGGTGCACTGCAGCGCGGCGTCGACATCGTCATCGGCACCCCGGGTCGCATCGAGGACCTGATCAACCAGGGTCGTCTCGACCTCAGCGAGGTCACCATCACGGTCCTTGACGAGGCCGACCACATGTGCGACCTGGGCTTCCTCGAGCCCGTCCAGCGCATCCTGCGTGAGACCGCCGACGGCGGCCAGAAGCTGCTCTTCTCCGCCACGCTCGACAAGGGGGTTGCCCAGCTCGTCAACGAGTTCCTCCCAAAGCCCGCGGTTCACGAGGTCGCCGGCGAAGACCAGGCCTCCTCGACGATCGACCACCGCGTGCTCGTGATCGAGCACCGCGACAAGGGTGCCATCATCGAGCAGCTCGCCGACCGTGAGGGCAAGACGCTGATCTTCGCCCGCACCCGTGCCTATGCTGAGCAGCTGGCCGACCAGCTCGAGGATGCCGGAGTGCGCTCGACGAGCCTGCACGGCGACCTGAACCAGTCGCGCCGCACCCGCAACCTGGCGCTCCTGACGAGCGGTCGGGTCAACGTGCTCGTGGCAACGGATGTCGCGGCCCGTGGCATCCACGTCGACGACATCGACCTGGTCATCCAGGCCGATGCTCCCGACGAGTACAAGACCTACCTGCACCGCGCCGGCCGTACCGGCCGCGCGGGCAAGCAGGGCACGGTCGTCACGCTCATCCCGAAGCAGCGTCGTCGCCGCATGGACGACCTGCTCGGTCGCGCCGAGATCGAAGCCGACTTCGCGTCGGCGATCCCGGGTGACCAGCTCCTGACGGATCTCGCGAACGTCTAACCGGCTAGCGGAGCCTCGTTTGGCTTAACGAATCGCCCGCCCAGGCAAGACCCCACATTCGTGGGGATCTCGTTCCGGGCGGGCGATTTGTCGTTGGCCGAAGGCCCGGAGCACTGGGTTATGACGTTGGTCGCTCGGCCCGCTGCCGCGCGGGCAACTCAGGCTGGATCGGCGGGGTCCGTGCCAGATCGGCCGGTTTCGGCCGATCTTGGCCCCGTTCCTTCCGATCCAGCCTGAGTTGCCAACGGCGGGGGAAGCGCCCCAACGTCATGAGACCCAGGAAGGCTAGTTGGCTGGTGGCCGGGGCTCGTCCCCGGCGGCCGCCTCGAGCACATCGAGCGCCGCGGCCAGGAGCCCGATCTCTTTGGTGCTGCGGCCGGCGAGCAGCGCGGCCGCCTGCTTCGCGCGCTCGGCGCGCGCTCGGAGCACCTCAGCTGCGCCGTCCTCGGTCGCCTCGATCAGGAAGGAGCGGCCGTCTGCCGGATCCTGCACCCTCGTGATGAGCCCGCGACCCTCCAGTTCGGAGATAATGCGAGTCACGGTCGGCGCGGCGACGGCCTCGAGCCGTGCAAGCTCGCCAGGGCGGATCGTCCCGACAGAGACGACACTGGCCAGTGCCGAGAGGAGGCCGTAGCTGAGCCCGCCATTTCTGGGGCGGAGGCGCCGATTGATCTTGCCGATGGCGACGGCAAGCCGCGCAGCGACCTCTATCGGCACCTCTGACTGCTGTGGCACTATGCCCTGCTCCCGCTCGCCTCCATGACGGCCACGTTCTTCGGCTCGTCAGTATGAACATACTTGGCTCCACCGAAGAGTGAGATCACCGCGCCGACCACGGACATGACGGCGGCTGCGATGAAGACCACGACGAGACCGTCATGAAACGGCGCCGAGATGAGCTGTGGGAAGAACTCGTTGCCTGTCAGTACCGCCGATTGGGCTGTGGAGACGTGCACGCCCGTCGGTGCGAGGAGACTCTTGATCGGGTTGTACCCCAGGAAGGCCGCGAACAGGCTGCCGACGGGCGGCGTCTGTCCGATCGCGCCCGCCACCGTTGTCGGCACACCGTTCGAGGCCAGCCCGTTCGTCAGGGCGGAGGGAAGGGCGGTCGAGAGCCCGGCAATCATGAGCGAGAAGAAGATTCCGATCGACAGGGAGCTGCCCGCGTTCAGCGCGACGCCGGCCATTCCTGATGCGGACCCGCGTTCGTTCGCCGGCACGCTGTTCATGATGGCGGTGCGGTTCGGCGAGCTGAACAGGCCGGATCCGATGCCGTTGAGGCCGGTGATGATGGCGAACTCCCAGTAGTTGAAGTTGACCGGGATGAGCAGGAGCGCAATGAAGGTCACGCCGACGAGTAGCAGGCCCACGAAGGAGAACCATCGGGCGCCGAACCTGTCGGACAGCGCGCCGGAGATCGGGCCGGCGATCATGAAGCCGATCGTGATCGGCAGGAGATAGATGCCTGCCCAGAACGGTGTCTCCTCGTATGAGAAGCCGTGTAGCGGCAGCCAGATGCCCTGCAGCCAGATGATGAGCATGAACTGCATGCCGCCGCGACCGATCGCGGCGAGGAGTCCGGAGAAGATCCCGCTGGCGAACGCGCGGATTCGGAAGAGCCGCATGTCGAACATAGGCTCGCGAAGGCGCAGTTCGATGAGTACGAAGGCGACGAGGAAGGCGATCCCGCCGACGATGGACCCGATCACCCAGGGGTTGCCCCATCCGGTCGAGCTCGTTCCGTACGGCTGGATCCCGTAGGTGATCCCGGTCAACAAGGCGATGAGGCCAACGCCGAAGGTCACGTTCCCCAGCCAGTCGATGCGACCGGGACTGCCCGTGCCAACTTCGTGCAGCGACTTGAACGACCAGATCGTGCCGATGATGCCGAGTGGCACGCTGACGAAAAAGACCGCGCGCCAGTCGATCGCGGCGAGTACGCCGCCAACGATCAGGCCGATGAAGCTTCCCGCGATGGCCGCGACCTGGTTGAGCCCGAGGGCGAAGCCGCGCTTGTCGGCGGGGAAGGCATCCGTCAGGATCGCGGTCGAGTTCGCGAACAGCATGGCTCCGCCGACGCCCTGCACGAATCGCCACGCGATGAGCCACATGGCGCCCGCGCCGCTCATGAAAGGGTCCAGGGCCAGGGCGATCGATGCGATCGTGAAGATGACAAAGCCCAGGTTATAGATCCGCACCCTGCCGTACATGTCGCCCATACGCCCGAACGTCACCACGAGCACGGCTGTGATGAGCATGTAGCCCATCAGGATCCAGAGCAGGTAGCTCACGTTGCTCGGCTGAAGCGGGTTGAGCTTGATCCCGGTGAAGATCGCCGGGAGCGAGATGATCACGATCGACGAGTTGATCGTCGCCATGAGCATGCCGAGCGTGGTGTTGCTCAGCGCCACCCACTTGTAGTGGGGGTGGTCGCGATTGAAAATGCCGGTACGAGAGGACAAGGCGGATGTCTCCAGACGGAACGCAAATTAGTTACTTTATGTGAACTAACTATACGCCAATCCGTTGGTCGCCTCGTCGTTCGGGCAGCCCTGCAGGATTCCGCACTCACGAGTGAAACGAGAAGAGCCGACCACGCATGGTCGGCTCTTCTCGGTGATCACACCTGCACGCTGTCAGGCACTGACGGGACTATCCCGTCGTGCCACCGCCTCCGGGAACCGGAGCGTTGGTGTTGCCAGGGGCGCCACCGCCGCCGCCGCCACCGCCGTTGCCGCCACCGCCGTTTCCGGGACCCCCCGGAGTTGACGTCGGGTTCGGCGTCGGCGTCGGGGTCGGGGCGGGCGCGACGTAGAGCGGGTCACCAGGGCCGCCGTAGATCATCGAGTTCGGTGGGGCCGTAAAGGCGGAGCCGCCGTACTGGGCGTTGATCGCCTTGAGGATCGGCTTGGCAATGGCGAACTTCACGTTTCCGCCATTGACGCCCTTGAAGGTCTGCGATCGAAGCGGGACGCTGCCCTGCACGTTGCCGACCCAGGTTGCCGTCGCGACCTTCGAGGTCGAGGTGACAAGCCAGTTCTCGAGTGAGTTGTCAGTGGTGCCAGTCTTGCCCATGATGGGAACACCGTCGTTCGGATTCGCCGAAATCGCGGTTCCGGCTGTGAGCACGTGCTGCAGAGCCCAGACGACGCCGTTCGCTACGGGAGCCGCTATCCCCTGCGTGCAGGTGGTCTGCGGAACAGGGAGCGCGGTTCCAGCCGCGTTGGTGACCTTGTCGATCGCGACCGGTGTGCACGTCACGCCGTTGTTGGCGAGACCGGCGTATGCGGTCGCCATGGTCAGCGGAGCGATGTAGTTCGTGCCCAGGATGAGCGACGGCGTCTGCACCCACTGTCCATTCGGATTCGCCAGGTGCACCCCGAGCGACTTCGCATCGTTCAGGATGTTGCACAGGTCCAGGCTCTCCGCCATCTTCGTGAAGGCCGTGTTGACGGAGGCTTCGGTCGCCTGGAGAACGGTCATGGTCGCCCCGGTTCCCTCATCGTTCGACACCGGCCACGGGGTGTTTCCCATCGCGTAGCAGCTGTTCTTGAAGTTCGCGTTCGTGTAATTGTGGGTGCTCGCGTTGATGACATCGCTGAGTGAATAGCCGGCCTGAAGCCAGGCGGCCAAGTCGAACGCCTTGAACGAGGACCCCGTTTGGAACCCTTGGGACCCGCCATACGCAATGTCGGTGTTGTAGTTGACCGCCGTCTGCCCCTGGCCTGCGGTCGCGGTGTCGTTGTATGTCTTGTTCTGCACCATGGTCACGACGCGACCGGTTCCCACCTCCATCGAGACGTTCGACGACCCGAGGTCGAGCTTGGGATCGTACGCGGGAATGTAGGCGTTGATCGCGTTCTGGGCAGCCGACTGCAGGCCAAGATCCAGCGTCGTGTAGATGTTGAGGCCGCCCTTGTTGAACAGGGCGACGCGGTCGGCCTGCGTCGCTCCGAAGGCCGGGTTCTGGAGGATGGTCGACTCGACGTAGCTGCAGAAGTATGCGGCGTTGTACGCGGCTGCGGCTGCACACCCGGTCTGCAGCGGCGTGATCTGCGGCGTGATGGGAGTCTTGATCGCCGCCTGCTCCTGCGCCGCGGTGATCGAGCCCACCGCCAGCATCCGCTTGAGCACGTAGTCCCGTCGGGCGAGAGTCTGGGCATAGCCGTTGGCGGAACCATTGGCCGCGTTCGTGGGCTGGTCAATGCGCAGGTTCGAGGGGTTGTTGAGGATCGCGATCAGGGTGGCCGCCTGCACGAGGCTGAGGCTCTTCGCGGTGGTGTTGAAGTAGTACTGCGCGGCGGCCTGAATGCCATAGACCTGACCACCGAAACCGGTGATGTTGAGGTAACCGGTGATGACCTGCTGCTTGGTGTACCTCTTGTCGATGCCGATCGCGTAGCGCATCTCCTTCAGCTTGCGGTCGATCGAGACGCCCGACGCGTTCTGGTAGCAGGTCTGGTAGCTGGCCTGCTGCGCCTTGGTCACCGGCCCGCCGGTGCCGTTGTTGATGTAGACCGCGTCGCATTGCTGGACGAGCACGTTCTTCACGTATTGCTGCGTGATCGACGAACCGCCAGAGACGTTGGTTCCGAGTCCGGTCGAGAGCGCGCCGCGGATCGTTCCGCTGATGTTGATGCCGCCCTCCTTATAGAAGGTGGGATCCTCGGTGTCGATCGCGGCGTCCCTGACCACCTTCGCGATGTCGTTGTACGAGACATCCTGGCGGTTTTGCGCGTAGAAGGTGGCGATGGGCACCTGCTGGCTACCCTGCTTGGCGTAGATCGTGCTCCGCTGGTCGAGGGTACCGATCTGCAGATAACTCGGCAGGCCGTCGAAGGCGCCGATGGCCTGCTGGGCTGCCATCCCTGTGACGGCAACAGCGGGGGTGACGGAGACCGCGACGAGAAGGCCAGCCACTGCGCTGATCCCGACGAAGGCGAGGAGCGCGCTAATGGAGGGACGACGGAAATTGCGAGAATTCAGACTGGACACTCAACGGACGCTATGCAAGATTTCTGATAAATCGTCCGGTGTGGTCCGAGATCTGGCTGAAGATCGACTCATGTTCGCGAAGTATCACGCTGGAATTCACGACCGATTCAAGGATTCTGCGGCGAGATGCGACGGTTAAGCGATCGCGAGCATTCCGGCGGCCGCGATGGCGAGTACGAGTCCGGCCCACTGCACGGGCGCGATGCGTTCCTTGAGCACGATCGCGGCGAGGATGATCGTTCCGGCGGGGTACATGGCCGTGAGCACCGACATCACGCTGAGGTCGCCGACGCGCAGGCCGATGAGCAACAGCGTGTTCCCCACCGCGTCGACGACCCCGCAGGCGAGCGCTAACGGCAGTCCGGGCAGCCAGCGTGCTCCCGTGTGCTCGATTCCGTTCGAGAGGCCCGCCGTCCTGCCGCCGCGGACCCACACCAGGATTCCGATCGTCGCAAACATGATCGAGCTGTTCGCGGCACGATTCATCACCAGCGGAATCAGGCCGGAGTCATTGGGCGCCTGGTGGATGAAGATCATGAAGGCGCCGATCATGATGCCGGAGCCGCTTGCAAAGAGGAGCCCGCGCACGCTGGGCCTAACGGCACCCTTCTCCGGAACGAATCCCACGAGCACGACAGCCACGAGCGCAAGCGCGAGAGCGGCGTAGCCGATGGGCGCAAAGCGGTCGCCCGAGAGAAGGCCCCAGGTCATCGGCACGACTGCGCCGAGCACGGCGGTCAGCGGCGAGAGGATGCTCATGGGCCCGATCGCGAGGCTCGCATACAGCAGCGAGATAGCAAGAGCGCCGCTGACGCCGGAAAGTGTGCCCCAGAGGATCGCGCCGGACGACCAGGTACCGCCGACGAAAACCGTTGCGATGAGCAGCACGACGAGCCCGGTGGCGGCCGACAGTGCGGTGACCCGCACCGCGCTGATCCGCCTGGAGGCGAGTCCGCCGAGGAAGTCCGCTGCTCCGAAGATCAGTGCGCCGGTGAGGCCGAAGACCGCGGTGAGCATAGGCGCCAAGCCTACTGGCCGTCGGGCTGTCTCCGCACTGCGTGGTCGTTCCCATTTCGTCGCAGCCTCTCCCGAGGTGGACAGAACGTTACGGGCGGGTGACATTTCCTCACGGATCCTTGGCAGGCACGTTCGCCGACCCCTAGGCTCGCCCTTGTGTGCCCCTTCGTGGGGGCAGACAGGGGTGGACGCAATGAAGCGTTCGTGCCTACGTCGTACCCGTCGCACCTGCTCGTGAAGGAGATGACCTGTAATGCACAGCCCCGATCGCGTTTCGTCACACGGTGGGCGCATCCGCCCCGCATTCACCAGGATCAGCACGATCGCCGCGTTCGCGGCGACCGCGCTGGGCTTCTCCACGCTCGTCGCGGTGCCCGCATACGCGGCCGTGGTCACCAACACCATCGCCGAGGTCCAGGGCACGGGCGACGTCAGTCCGCTCGCCGGTACGACGGTCACGGTCGAAGGCGTCGTTACGGCGGACCACCGGGTTGGCGGATACCGGGGCATCTACGTCCAGACCCAGGGCAGCGGCGGCGCGACGGATGCGACCCCCGGAGCCTCGGACGGCATCTTCGTCTACCTCAACACAGCGAATCCTGGCGTCGCGATCGGCGACCTCGCCCGCGTGACGGGGCCGGTGAGTGAGAGCTTCGGGCTCACCGAGATCACGGCTTCGGCGGCGGGCGCGGTCGAACTGGTGACGGCGAACGTCGGAGTACCCCAGGCCACCCCGCTGGTCGACACCGTTGTCGGTGCGGCCCGCGAAGCCGACGAGAGCATGCTGGTCGCGCCGACTGGCACATACAAGGTTGCTTCAAGCCACCAGCTCTACAACTTCGGGACGCTCTGGATGTCGGCAGGCAGCGCTCCGCTGGTCAAGAGCACAGAGACCACGCGCCCCGGCGCCGCCGCGGACGCGATTGCGGCCGCGAACCGGGCGAACCGGCTGTTCCTGGATGACGGATACAGCATCCAGATCAGCAACAGTGCGCACCCAGGGGACCAGCCGTACTTCACCACGGGCACGGTCGTCCGCAACGGCGACACCGTGAACTTCCCCACACGGCCGTACGTGCTCTCCTACGGGTTCAACGACTGGCGCCTGCAGCCGACCCTGCCGATCAACAATGCGAGTCCGGCTGACACCAAGCCGACGTTCTCACCGACCAATCCGCGGCCCGCGGCTTCGCCAGCCGTCGGTGGCGACATCGCCGTCGCGTCCTTCAATGTGCAGAACTACTTCACGACCCTGCAGACCGAGAACGCACTTGCCCGTGGTGCTAAGACGACGCAGGAGTTCCAGATCCAGAAGTCCAAGGTGGTCGCGGCGATCAACGCGCTTGGCGCGAATGTCGTGACGCTCGAGGAGGTAGAGAACTCGATCCGCTTCGGAGACCCGGTTGATACGGCGCTCGCCGACCTCGTCAGCGGCCTCAACCAGGCCGCAGGCAGCGAGGTCTGGGCCTTCGTTCCCACCCCGGCAGCTCTCGTAGGAGCGGTCAACACGACGGATGTCATCACGAACGCGATCATCTACAAGAGGGCCGCTGTCACTCCTGTCGGTCCGAGTGCGACAGTGATCGACGAGACCGTGTGGGGCAACGCGCGCGAACCGATCGCGCAGACGTTCACGTCGGGCCTGAAGACGCTCACGGTCGTCGCCAACCACTTCAAGTCCAAGAGCGGAACGGGTGCCGAACCGGCCGACGGCCAGGGCCTGTTCAACGCGGACCGGGTCGCGCAGGCGCAGTCGGTGCTGGCCTTCGTGAACCAGCTCGAGACGTCGAGTGGCAGCAAGAACCTGTTGCTGCTCGGCGACTTCAACGCGTACTCGCAGGAAGACCCGATCAACGTCTTCACGCAGGCCGGCCTGGTCGACCTGGTCCCGGCGAAGGTCCAGGGCCAGTACACGTACAGCTTCGACGGTGAAGCCGGTTCACTCGACCACGCCATCGCCACTCCGGAGCTGGCGAAGAGCGTGGCTGGAGCCGGCGTCTGGGACATCAACGCGTCCGAGTGGTCCGACCGCAGCTACGCGTTCGGCGCCGCCGAGGCTGGAACCCCATTCCGGGCGAGCGACCACAACCCGATCAAGGTCGGGCTGACCGAGAAGGACGCGCCCGTCGCGATCGATGTGCTCGCGATCAACGACTTCCATGGTCGCCTGGAGGCGGGAGGCGCATCCGGCGGTGCCGCGGTGCTCTCCGGCGCGGTGAACACGTTCCGCGCGGCGAACCCGAACACGCTGTTCGTGTCCGCGGGCGACAACATCGGAGCCTCGACGTTCACCTCCTTCATCCAGAAGGACAAGCCGACGCTCGATGCGCTCAACGCCATGAAGCTCGACGTCACCGCGCTCGGCAACCACGAGTTCGACCAGGGCGTCTCCGACGTCGTCAGCCGGGTCATCCCCGCGTCGAACTTCCCGTACCTTGCGGCCAACCTCTTCGACAAGGCAACCGGGCAGCCGGCGTTCGACCAGTACTTCGTCAAGAACGTCAACGGGATCCGCGTGGGCTTCATCGGCGCGGTCACCAACGAGCTGCCGTCTCTCGTGAGCCCGGCGGGCATCGCATCCATCGAGGTCAGGGACGTGACGACCGAGGTCAACAAGGTCGCGGCCCAGCTGCGCGATGGCAACCCGGCCAACGGCGAGTCGGATGTCACAGTGCTGCTCGTGCACGA
The DNA here is from genome assembly GCA_030841285.1 of Microbacteriaceae bacterium. Classification (GTDB taxonomy): domain Bacteria; phylum Actinomycetota; class Actinomycetes; order Actinomycetales; family Microbacteriaceae; genus JAUZGC01. The sequence goes on along the minus strand of JAVECW010000052.1, from coordinate 1,987 downwards.
AGGCGCGGCGACCGCCAACCTGGCGGACTCCACCAACGCTTCGGCATTCGGCAAGATCGTGACGGGAACGAACGCATCCGTCGACGCGATCGTCTCGGCCCACACGCACCAGACGTACAACCACCAGGTCGCGATTCCCGGCACCACCCGCACGCGCCCGGTGATCCAGGAGGCGCAGTACGGTGAGGCACTCGGCCACCTCTCGCTCTCGGTCGACCCGCAGACCAAGCAGCTGCTGTCGATTTCGAGCGAGATCCTGCCGCTCAACGACAAGGCAGGCAAGCCCCTCTACCCGGCAGATCCTGCCGTGTCGGCCATCGTGGCGGATGCCGTCGCCGTTGCCAGGCAGCTCGGCACTGTCAAGATCGGTGACATCACGGCCGACTTCAACCGGGCCAAGCAGGCAGGCGGCTCGGAGAACCGCGGCGGTGAGTCAACCCTCGGCAACTTCGTCGCCGATGTGCAGCTGTGGGCGACGCAGGGTGCTGGTGCCGAGATCGCGTTGATGAACCCGGGCGGCCTGCGCGCCGACCTCAAGTTCGCCTCGACGGGGGCGACAGATCCCGACGGCAACCTGACGTACCAGGAGGCGGCCTCCGTCCAGCCCTTCGCCAACACGCTCGTCACGATGAACCTCACCGGGGCGCAACTCAAACAGGCGCTCGAGGAGCAGTGGCAGCCCGCGGGCGCGAGCCGTCCGTTCCTGAAGCTCGGGGTATCCACGGGCCTGACGTACACCTACGACCCGACGGCCGCGGCCGGGTCACGCATCACGCACGTGTACCTGAACGGGGTGGAGATCGCGGCCGGGGATACGCACAAGGTGGTCGTCAACTCGTTCCTCGCGTCCGGCGGTGACAACTTCATGACCCTCGCAACCGGCACGAGCAAGGCGGACTCGGGCAAGGTCGACCTGCAGTCGATGGTCGACTACTTCCAGGCCCACCCCACGGCCAGCCCCGACTACGGGCAGCGCGCGGTGGGCGTCAAGCTGGCAGCGCCGGCGAACGGCACGGCCTATGTGTCTGGCGAGACGGTAGGCGCGAATCTCTCGTCGCTGTTGTTCAGCGCGGGCGAGCCGACGGCCACGACGGTCGAGCTGAAGATCGGCAGTACGGTCGTCGGGACCGGGACGATCGATCCCGTCATCGTGGACACGACGGATGAGGTGGGTCGCGCATCCGTGCAGGTCACGATCCCGGCCGGCTTGTCCGGTGCGCAGAAGCTCGTGATCGCGGTGGTGGGAACGACAACGTCGATCACGGTTCCGATCCAGCTCGCCGAGTCGCCGCCGCCTGTAGAGAAGGCCGCCAGCGTCACCGTTGGCGCGGCAAGCACGATCATCGCGAACCACAATGCGACGATCAGGTACTCGCTCATCGTTCGGGCGACCGGAGGGATCGAGCCGACCGGGTTGGTCACCGTCTTCGATGGCACGAAGGCCGTCGCGACCGCCGAACTCACGCCCGGTGCCGGCGGAAAGGCCAAGATCACCCTGCCGAAACTCGGCGCCGGCCTGCACCTGCTCACCGCGAGGTACGCAGGCTCCGAAACGGTGAAGCCGTCGACGAGCTGGCCGTTCCCGCTGTACCTCTGGTAGCTACCGGCTCCGGCCGGCGGCACGCAACGGCGCCGCAGATTACTGCGGCGTCGTTGCGTCGTCGGTCGGTGACGCAGGCTTCTTCCGGGTGACCAGAAGGATGACGACGGCCGCGACCGCCAGGCCGGCGATTCCGGCCGCGAGCCCGATGACGAGACCGACGTCGTTTCCCCTCGACGGAGAGGGCGTCGGCGTCGGAGCGGTCGGCGTCGCGCCGGTGGCTGCGCCTGCGTGGCCGCAACGAGACGCTGCGAAGCCCCTTGCCGCCGTCGTGCCTGGCGGCGGCTGATAGTCGAAGGTGAAGGTGCTCGAGACCGTGTGCCCGTCGGCCGAGACGACTTGGTAGGTGACGGTGTACGTGCCCGGCCGGCCGAGGGCGGTCGGCAC
>JAVECW010000030.1 GCA_030841285.1 Microbacteriaceae bacterium | reverse complement strand
GTGACGTGCTCGGCGTCGCCGCAGGCGGGCTGATCGTGCGGCACACCCTGTGGAACAGGCTGGGCGGCTTCGACCCTGGCCTGCCTGCGATGGATGACGGGCTCGACCTGTGCGTGCGCGTTCGCCTAGCCGGCTTCCGCGTCGTTCTCGTGCCGTCTGCCCGAGTGGCCACGGCGGGAGACGGCATCGCGGGCGCGAACCGCTCGCACAAGGCCTCCGTGCGTCGTCGAGTGATTCGCACCAAGCGTGCAGCGCAGTTGCATCGACGCCTGGCGTACGCGCCGGCGGCCGCTGTCCCGATCCACTGGCTGACGCTGGTGCCACTTGCTTTCTTCCGCTCGATCGGCCGCCTGCTCCGCAAAGAGCCCGGCGCGGTCGGTGCGGAATTCGCCGCCGCGTTCGGCGCGGCGTTCCTGGGCATCCGAGTCGCGCAGGCCAGGCGCACGATCGCCAGGAACCGCGTCGTCGGCTGGGCGGCCATCGCGCCCCTGCGGATCCCGCTCGCGGAGGTGCGGCGAGCCCGCGCCCTCAAGCGTGAGGCGGCGTTCGTCGGCGTTCGCGGAGAGCGACGCGACCTGAATTTCCTCGCGGGCGGCGGCGCCTGGACGGTACTCGCGATGGGCGTGCTCGGCCTCGCGCTCTTTGCCCCATTGCTCGGAGCGTCGGCGCTCAAGGGCGGCTCGCTCCTCCCGCTCTCCGACAGTGTTGCCCAGTTGTGGCAGAACGCCGGCTACGGATGGCGGGACATCGGCCTGGGCTTCGTCGGCGCGGCCGATCCGTTCGCCGCGGTTCTCGCGGTGCTCGGGACGCTGACGTTCTGGCAGCCGTCATTCTCGCTCGTCGTGCTTTACTTCGCCGCGCTTCCGCTCGCTGCCCTCGGTGCGTGGCTGTGTGCATCCCGGATCACCGAGCGTGGCGGGTTGCGCGCCTTCGCGGCAATCGCATGGGCGATCGCGCCCATGCTGCTCATCGCCATGCAGTCCGGGCGGCCGGCGGCCATCCTGGCGCACATCCTGCTGCCGTGGCTGTTCTTCGCCGGGTTTGCCGCTCCGCGTTCGTGGGCGGCATCCGCGACGACGGCGTTACTCGCCGCGGCGACCCTCGCTTGTGCGCCATCTCTCGCACCCGCACTTGCGCTGGTCTGGATCATCGCTCTCGCCTCGAGCGGCCGACGCTTCGTTCGGCTGCTCGCGATCCCGCTTCCCGCCATCGCCCTCTTCGCCCCACTCGTCTGGCAGCAGTTCGCGCGCGGAACGTGGCTTGCGATCCTGGCTGACCCAGGCGCGCCGGTTCTCGGTTCCCCCGTGCATGGATCGCAGCTCGCACTGGGCTTCCCCGATGGCGCGCTCGGCGGTTGGTATGCCGTCAGCTCCGCGCTGGGGATCCCGAGCGCGACGCCGAATATCCTCGTGCCCGTCATGCTCGCGCCGATCGCTGCGCTTGCCGTGCTGTCGCTCTTCCTTCGTGGTTCCCTTCGCGCAATGGTCGCGCTTGTGATCGCACTCCTCGGGTTCGTCACGGCTGTTGCCGCCGTGCACATCGCCGTCACGGTCGACGCATCCGTGACAGTGCCGATCTGGCCGGGCGCAGGGCTCAGCCTGTACTGGCTCGGCTTGGTCGGCGCAGCGACGATCGGGCTGCGCGCGGTCGGCCGATTCGCCGTGCTGCCGGCATTCGCGTCCGTCGCGGCGCTCGCCATCGCTGTCATTCCGGTTGCGATCGCCATGCCGCTCGGCAGGTCCGTTGTGGCCGCGAGCGATGGAAGCACTCTCCCGGCCGTCACCACGGCGAGGGCCGCCTCACATCCGCGAAACGGGACGCTGCGCATCACGCCACAGCCGAACGGCGGAATCGCCGCGGAGCTGGATCGCGGCGCCGGGACGACGCTCGACGCGCAGAGCACGCTCAGCTGGACGAGCACGAGTCTGAGTCCGGGGCAGCAGGCCCTCGCGACCCTTGCCGGTAACCTCACCTCGCAGAGCGGCATGGATGCGTCCTCCCGACTCACGGAGCTCGGCATCGGATACGTCCTCCTCGCGCCACCGGCGCGGGCGCCCGGCGCAGGCGTGATGCCCGCCGCGGACCAGACGGATAATCGTGCCGCGACCGCCCTGGACGCGAATGCGCTCCTGACGCCGATCGGCCAGACGGCGGTCGGCCAGTTGTGGGGTGTCGGTTCTGCGAGTGCGGCGGCACCCGCGGCAGCGCTGGTTCCGGCAGACCCGGGCGGACTGACCCGCCTGTTCGTGATCGTCGGCCAGGCGCTCGTGATCGGACTAATGCTTCTCCTTGCGATTCCGACGGGGCGCGCGAGTGAGCGGCTCGAACCGATAGCGGTTCACAGCCCGCGTCGACGCCGTCGTGCGCCGGGAGCGCCTGCTGATGAGCCCGTTCCGGCGGATAGTGACCCGCAGAACGGGCACAACCCGCCGGAACGGGCACTACTGCTGGACGATGCGGAGACGGAGCGGTTTACGCCGGATGCCGTCGCCCTTGACGACACGGTGGATGCGAGCGCACGTGACACGGCGCGCGTCGGGAACCTGGACGGAGGCAACCGTGTCGACTAGGGGTGGAGTGGTGGGCATCAGCGCACGCGCGGTCGCCGGTCTGGCGGGGATCGCTCTCGCTGCGGTGACGATTGCCGGTGCCGCGTTCCTGCCGCTGCCCAACCGGGTCGTGACGCCGCCGGCGAGCACCGTTGCGCCGGTGGCGACGGACCAGCAGCGCGTGTGCGCCGGACCGCTGCTCACCCTCGCGGCGGATTCGACCGCCGCGACCGCCGCATCCGCATTCGGACGCGCCTCGACTCTTTCGGGGACCTCGCAGGGCGGTGTGGCACCGCGGACCAGTCGCCTCAATCCCGTCGATGACACCAGCGGTACTCGTTATGGAGCACCGCTGACCGTGACCGTTCCGGCTGAAGCCGGTGCCACCCAGCCACCTCGACTGGCCGCGAGCCAGATCCAGAATGCGTCGCAGCCCGACCTGGCCGGCCTCGCCGCCACTGTCTGTGACGAAGCCGCATCCGACAGCTGGCTCGTCGGCGGGGCAACGAGTCTCGGCCAGACGAGCCTCGTGCTGCTCTCGAACCCGAGTCCCGTGCAGGCAACGGTCGACCTGACCATCTACGGTGAGTCCGGACTCGTCGACGCCCCTGGCGCGACGGGAATCGTGGTCGCGGCGGGAACCCAGCGCGTCGTGCCGCTCGCTGGCCTTGCGCCGACCGTCGCGGCGCCCGTCGTACACGTGCAGACGATCGGCGGCAGGGTGCTCTCGTCCATGCAGCAGAGCTTCGTGAACGGCCTCGAACCGGGCGGTGCCGAATTGGAGGGCCCGACGACCGCGCCAGCTACCCACCAGGTGATCGCTGGCGTCGCTGTGCGTTCCCTCGCCGCCCTGCAGGGGTCGCAGTCGGGGGAGACCTACGGGCCTAACCTTCCGGCGGCGCGCATCTTCGTGCCAGGAAAGAAGGCGGCCACGGTGAGAATCGGCGCGGTCGGCGAGGCGGGCACGGTCGCAGGCAACTCGATCTCGGCCACGGTGCAGCCAGGCGTCGTGACAGAGGTTCCGCTCGATCACCTCGCCGACGGGAACTTCGCCGTGACGATCGACTCCACTCAG
>JAVECW010000008.1 GCA_030841285.1 Microbacteriaceae bacterium | reverse complement strand
TGTCGAGTAGTTCTTGCTGCCGACGAAGTTCACGGTGCTTGCGAAGGGGCTGCCGCGGCCGCCCCAATCCGAAAAGCTCACCCACACGGCCATGAGGACCGGGATGACCACGAACAGTCCGATGATGATGATGGTCGGGGCGGTAAACAGCCACCCCGAGGCGGCCTCGCCGCGCCGGAACCCGGAGCGACGCGGCCGACTCGTGAGCGTTGACATTTCTTGGTACGTCTTCCGCTACTACTTCAGCAGCGCCTGGAGGTTCTTCTGCGTCGCGTCGAGGATCGTCTTCGGGTCACTCGTCGCCAGCGTCGCGAGCTTCGAGTTGAGGTCGGTCACGACGGCAGCCGAGCCATCAGCGGTCGGCACACCCTGCGCGTAGCTCGCCGCGTCGAGGAACGGCACGAGCGCTGGGTTAGCGGACTTCCATGCGGATGCCGCGGACTTGATCGACGGCATCGGACCGAAGGCCTTCGAGAAGGCGAGCTGGTCGCTTTCGCTGGTCAGTTGCTCGACGAGCTTGAGTGCGGCTGCCTGGTTGGGGCTGTCAGCCGCGATTCCCCAGCAGTTGGTGAACTGGAGCGTTCCGGCGCCTGCCGGGCCCTTGGGCAGGCTGACGACCTTGTACTTGACGCTCGGGTAGTCGGCCGTCATGGCTCCTGTGATCCAGTTGCCCTCGACCGTCATCGCTGCGAGGCCTTTGCCGAACGCCTCGCCACCCCAGCCTGCGCCGACGTCCTTCGCGTACTTGAGGCTACCGCCGTTGAGCAGCGTCTTCACCTCGTTGAGTGCCGTGACATTGGCTGCGCTGTTGGCGGTCGCCTTGGTGCTGTCGGCGTTCATCAGGTTGCCGCCGGCTTGCGTCATGAATGCGCCGACGCGTGCGTACTCGCCCGAGATGCTGAGACCAACGTGCGTGGCATTCGTGAGCTTCTTGCTCACCGTTTCGAGCTGCGCCCACGTGGTCGGGTAGTCGGCTGCAGTGAGTCCGGCCGCCTGCCACATGTCGGTGTTGATGATCAGTTGCAGGGTCGAGAAGTCCTTCGGCGCGCAGTAGAACTTGCCGCCGTACGTGAACGATTTGACGAGGCCGGGGTAGAAGTCCGACTTGTTCGTCAGCTGGTCGCCGTAGGCGAGGAGCGATCCGTTCTTGGCGTATCCGGCGAGAGCATCGGTCGAGAGGTAGAACACGTCGGCCGGCTTCTTTGCCGCGAATCCCTGGGCGAGCTGCTGGTTGAGGTCGCTCGCCGCGGTGACCGTGGCGCCCGTGCCAGAGGTCTTCGACCATGCTGCGACCTGCGCGTTGACGGCTGCCGTCTCCGCGGGTCCACTCGAGCCGATCAAGACCGTGAGGGGCTTGGACGAGGATGTGAGGGCGCCGCTCGTGCTGGCTGTGCTCGATCCGCTGAATCCCGACCCGCACGCGCTCAGCGTGAGCGTCGCGGCGACTGCGATCGCGCCACCCACGAACCATCTCTTACTGCTTCTTTGCATTTTCTCTCCTTGGTGTGGTGTGCCCGAAATCCGGGCACAGTGAGGGGTGAAGTGTTATCGGCCCGCTCACGAGCCTCTCGACACGGAGGGACGCTTCGCCGCTCTGGCGTGCATCTGACCTCCCGAAGTTCCAGGTCTGTGACGAGAGCTCATTCGCCCGCCACACGCAATGGATGGTGCACCGACCGAGTCGGTACGCTCCAAATTTGATCGATCCAATTTTTGGAAGCTCGCTAACAATAGTCATACCGCTCGCGAGGTGTCAAGCTGCCGCGACTCCCGCGGCGCGGTATGGTCAATGCATACTTTGAACGATCCAACTCGATGGGCAGTGAGGAGCGGTGATGGGGCAGTTACCCACGGTTCTCGATGTCGCGACGGCGGCCGGAGTGTCCAGGCAGACCGTGTCCAACGTCCTCAATTCCCCAGAACTCGTCCGCCCTGCGACGCGGGAGAAGGTCGAGTCCGCGATCGCCGATCTCGGCTACCGGCCGCACGCATCCGCTCGTCGCTTGCGAACCCAGAAGAGTTCGACAATCGGGATCCGGCTCGACCCGATGACCGACGGAATCTCGGGGTCCGTGCTCGATCGCTTCCTGCACGCCCTGACCGAGCAGGCCGACACGAAGGGCCTTCGCATGCTGCTCTTCACGGCGACAGACCCGGACGACGAGATCCGCCAGTTCCAGCGTCTGAGGGACGGAGCGGATGTCGACGCTTTCGTGCTCACCTCGACGTTCCACGGCGACCCCAGGACCGAGTGGTTGATCGAGAACGGCCAATCCTTCGTGACGTTCGGTCGCCCCTGGGGCATCGACGACATGAACGATCCCCAGCACCTGTGGGTCGATGTGGATGGCAGGCACGGCCTCCGCGAAGCGACCACGCACCTGTTGAAGACCGGCCTGCGGCGCATCGGATACATCGGCTGGCCGAGCCCCTCCGGAACCGGCGATGATCGACGGCTCGGCTGGTTGGAGACCATGCGGGAGTCGAGCGGCCCGACCACCGCCGAGATCGCCGAGCTGGAGGTCACGACGCAGGAAGGCGTTTCGTTCGGCGTCGCTGCCGTGCGCGCACTCGAAAGTGTGCCAGGCGGCGTGGAAGGCGTGGTCTGCGCGAGCGACTCCCTCGCGCTCGGTGCCCTCATCGGGAGCACCAGGCGCATCCCGATCATCGGTTACGACAACACGCCGGTCGCGGCATCCATCGGCTTCTCGAGCGTCGAACAGCCCCTCGACGAGGTCGCCACCGGCGTGCTCGATCTCCTCACCGGCGCGCACGGCGGCAAGCTGAGCGATGACGCGGTCACCGACCCGCGGCACCGTTTGGTCAAGCCCCGCCTCATCGTGCGCGACGTGCCGACGCTCGGCGTCGCCACGCGCTGACACCAACCTGCTCTGGGTCCGGCGGGCACTGCGACCGACCGGGCATCGCCACCCGCAGGTTCTAAGCCCCCGTCAGCGCGATCCCGGCCACAAGGAGCGCGAACCCCGCCACGAGGTTGACCACCGGTGACAGGATGCCGGCCAGCAGCCGGCCCTGCCGCAGCACCTGAATGGTCTCGACGCTCCACGTGCTGAAGGTCGTCAGGCCACCTGCGAAGCCCGTCACGAGGATGAGCTCCCACTCGGCCGACAGTCCGTCGGCGGTCGCCCACCCGATCACGAGCCCGCTCACGAAGGAGCCGACGCAGTTGACCGCGAGAACCGCGAAGGGGAAGCCGGCGGGTTCCGACTCACGCGCGAGCAGGCGAGAAGTCAGGTACCGCAGCACGGCACCGAGTGCGCCGGCGAGCAGGACCGCGCAGAACACGAGCGGCGTCATTCGTCGATCCAGTCCGGCCCTGCGACCACACGCGAATGACGGATGCGCCCACCCAGCCACAGCCCGAGCGCCGCGGCCCCGAAACCCAGCACCAGGGTGGCGACGAGATAGCCTGCTGCCAGCATCCAGAGTCCTGCGCGCGCTTCGACGACGACAGAGGAAGCGAATGCGGAGAACGTCGTGAACGACCCGAGCACGCCGGAGCCGAGGCCCGCCTTAGCCCAGGTCGGTGTGCGGGGGCTTGACCAGACGGCCGAGACGAGCAGGCCGAGGGCGAACGCTCCGACCACGTTGATCAGCATCGTGCTGACGGGAAACGTCGTTGCCGTGTGGGGGATGAGAGTGTCGAGCCCCCAGCGCGCGCCCGTTCCGATCACGCCTCCAGCAACAACAGCGCCTAGGTCCCTGACCACGGCTAGCGCTTGGCGCGCGCGGGTGTCTTGGGCTTCGCGGCGGCCTTCGCCGCACGCGCTGCGGCCTTCGAGGCTGGTTCGAGCGGGCGGCGCGCAACCGGACGCATGGGCTCGCCGCGGCGATCCTGGCCGGGAAGCGGCCGCGAACGCCGACCGTAAATGAGCGAAGAGGAGTCGAGCAACCAAGGCACGAGTGCAACCGTAACACCGTGCACGAGCATGAGCTGCTGGCGGATGCGACGTGCTCGATGGTTATGCAGCAACGTCTCCCACCAGTGGCCGACGATGTACTGCGGCAGGTAGACCGTGATGACCTCGGAGCCATGCTCCTGGCGGCGCTGCTTGATGTACTTGATGAGGGGTTCACCGAAGTCGCGATAGGGCGATTCGAGGATCGTCAGCGGTACGTGGATGTTCTGCTCGACCCACTGCTCCTTCAGTCGCCTGGTCGCCTCTTCGTCGATGGAGACGTGCACGGCCTCGATCGAATCATGGCGAGCGGCGATCGCGTAGTCAAGCGCCTTGAGCGCCGGCTTCTGCATCTTGCTCACCAGCACGATCGCATGGTCGCCCTGGCTGCCGAAGGTCGTCGTCGGGTCGACCTCGATCTCCTTCTCGACGTCGCGGTAGTAGCGATTGACGCCCAGCATGAGCATGAACAGGATCGGCATGATGATGAAGACGAGGTACGCGCCGTGCGTGAACTTCGTGATCGTCACGACGATGAGCACGACCGCGGTCAGCGCCGCCCCGAACGCGTTGATGCACAGGCTGCGGATGATGCCACCCCGGTCTTGCGCTCCGCTCCGCAGGAGCGAGATCCAATGCTTCACCATGCCCGTTTGGCCGAGCGTGAACGAGACGAAGACTCCGATGATGTAGAGCTGGATGAGTTGGGTCAGGCTTGCCTGGTAGACGACGAGGAGCGCGGTCGCGGCGAGCGCGAGCACGATCATGCCGTTGGAGAAGACGAGACGGTCACCGCGCGTGTTCAGCGACTTGGGCGCGTACCCGTCCTTCGCGAGCACGGAACCGAGCAAAGGGAAACCGTTGAACGCGGTGTTCGCCGCGAGCAACAGGACAATCGCCGTCGATGCCTGCACGAGAAAGAACAGGATCGAGTTGTTGCCGAATGTCGCCGCCGCAATCTGGGCAACGAGGCTGCGTTGCGGATGGGTCGCACAGTCCGCCCAGCCGATCAGGTCGCAGGGGTTCTCGGCGTAGTGCACGCGGCTGATCAGCGCGACGGTCGTGAGCCCGGCGAAGAGGACGATGGCGATTCCGCCCATCATCGCGAGCGTCACTCTGGCATTCGTGATCTTGGGCATACGAAAGGCGGGGACGCCATTGGCGACGGCCTCGACGCCCGTCAGCGCGCTGCATCCGCTCGAGAAAGCGCGCAGAAGCAAGAGGACCATCGCTGCCTGCGTCAGGCTCTCCGCATGCACCGCGAACCCGGCGGACTCTGCGACGGGCGCATCCCCGCCCATAGTCCGGATGAAAGCCGTGACAATCATCAGGGCGATGCTGGCGATGAACAGATAGGTGGGGATCGCAAAGGCCTTGCTCGATTCCCGCACGCCGCGCAGGTTGACGGCGGCAATGATCGCGACGAAGAGCACGGCCAGCTCCACCCGCCAGGGACTGAGGCTCGGAATGGCCGAGATGATGTTGTCCACACCGCTGGCGACCGAGACGGCGACGGTGAGCACGTAGTCGACGAGCAGCGCGGAAGCGACGACCAGTCCGGCCTTCTCGCCCAGATTCTTGTGCGCAACCTCGTAGTCGCCTCCGCCGGAGGGATATGCCTTCACGAGCTGGCGATACGACGCGACGACAGTGATGAGGAGGACAACGACGGCAGCGGCGACCCAGGGCGCGAGGCTCAGGAATGCGAGGCCGCCGATGAGCAGGATCATCATGAGTTCCTGCGGTGCGTATGCCACGGAGGAGAGCGCGTCGCTCGCAAAGATGGGTAACGCCAAATGCTTGGGGAGCAGCTGGCCCTCAAGCCGCTGACTCGGAAGCGGGTCGCCAATGAACCAGCGCTTCGGGGATTTCCCCTCGGTCGTCACGAGGGTTGAGACTACTCCCTGCCGATTCGCTGTCAAGCGCCCACCGCGTGTCTCGGGAAGGCGACGCCGAGATCCCGTTGCATTTCCCGTGTCGGCACGCATCGATTGACCGTGCCGCCGACCCCAAGCGAGCGTAAAATGGCGGCATGGCACGCAATAAAGGCCATACCGGAACCCGGCGTACTCCGGCGGGTGCCGCCAAGTGGCTGGACGACAAGCTGTTCCCGATCTTTGGGCCACCACCGCTCGGGCCGTATGGCGTCGAGGCGCCGCGTACGCCCGAACACAACCTGTGCCCCCTGTGCGGCCGTCCGATGCCGGAGCACATAATGGAGCACGAGGGCGCGCAGAGCTTCCTGATCTGCCCGGCACCCGCGAGTGCGGCCACGGCCGTTTAATCGCATTGCCGTGTGACCGCGCAGTTACGCGCGCTGGTTACTTGAGCGTGCCCAGGACGTTCGCGCGCACCTGCGCGAGTTCGTGCCTCAGCTGAGCGACGACTGCATCCTGAAGCCCCCCGCGGGCGGCCCGCGAGCGCAGGTCTGTTCGCATCTGCTGACGGAAGTCGTTGAGGACCACCTCGGCATCCCGAACCGCGGCGTTGGAATCCTGCCGCGGCGTTGGGTGGACGTCCGAGGTGTGCTCGCGATCAGCCGGGCGCCCGCGCTTCGCCTCCCGCGCCGCGGATGCGAGGTCAGCGCGAAGGCTCCGCATTGCCTCGTTGACTCCGGCCCTCACCTCGTCTGCGAGGCGCCGCACCGAGTCTGTCACTTCGTCTTCGATCGCGCCGAGCTCGCTCTCCCGCGCCGCGAGTTCGGCGCGGCCGGCATCCGTAATCTCGTAGACGGTCTTGCGGCCATCGGATGTCTTCGTCACGAGCCCCTCCGCCTCCAGCTTTGACAACCGGGGGTAGATCGTGCCCGCGCTCGGGCTGTACGTGCCGCCGAAGCGCTCGCTCAGCGCCTGGATGAGTTCGTAGCCGTGTCGCGGCGACTCGGCCAGCAGGCTCAGCAGATAGAGCCGCAGGTTGCCGTGTGCGAAAACAGGAGTCATGCGGTCGCTCCAGCGGGCTGGGCGCTCGAGCGGAGCACCGAGACATCGCCAGAGACCGAGTTGGCGCTGAGCTCGACCCAGTATCCGTCGAGGGATCCGATCGTTCCCGTGTGGCTCTTACCAGGCGCGCCGCCGAGGCGCTCGCTGTCGAGCTGCACCCGACCGGCCACCGTATTGATGCGATATCGCGCGCCAACGGCATCCGGGATCCGAACCGTGAGATTGCCGCTGACCGTATTGGTGGCGATCTCATCCGGGGTGCCTGTGATGTCGAGTAGCACGTTGCCGGAGACGCCGTCCGAGCTGAGCTTGCGGATGCCGCCGCTCGCGGTGAGGTCGCCGGAGACCGTATGCGCCGAGATCGTGCCGGTGTGGTTACGCACCGACAGCTCGCCGCTGACGGCATTGAGCTCGAGCGCGCCAGTGAGTCCGTCGACCACGAGATCGCCAGAGACCGTGCTGAGCTTGGCATCGGTCGCGAGGCCTGAGACGAGCGCATGGGCCGAGACAATGCCGAACTTGAGCGCAACGTCGCGAGGTACCAGCACGCTCACGTCGGCTTTGGCGTTGTTGCGCAGCGTCTTGAACACCTCGATGAAGTTGTCCCAGCGCAACTGCGCGTGGTCGATCTCGAGAGCGTCGCCGTCGATCGTGACCTTGAGTTCACGGCCAGTCACCGAGTGCACCTCGATGCGGGCGCTCGGCTCGTCGTGGCCGATGATGTCGATCTGTCCGCCGACAAGGCCGACCTTGAGCTTGCGAACGACGTCGACGTCGATCACCTTGGTCTCGCCCGGCTGAATCAGCCACTTTTCCTGTGCCATCGTCTCGTCTCCCTGGTGCGTTGGTCGCACGACGCTTTCGCCGTTCTGGTTCGCGATATATCGCGTTTTGCTCCAGGAACACGATATATCGCGAGTTAGCCCAGCGCAAGCATCCGCCCGAAAGATCCGTCGGCCAAATCGGCGATGGCCCTTGACATTGACGCTGCGTCAACCTATACCGTGAAGGAATGGATTGGTCGATACAGGACATCGCGCGCCTGGCTGGCACGACAAGCCGCACTCTGCGTCACTATGACAACATCGGGCTGCTCGCGCCGAGCCGGGTCGGGAGTAACGGGTACCGCTATTACGACCAGCGAGCCCTGGTGCGGTTGCAGCGCATCCTGCTGCTTCGGGATCTCGGTCTGGGCCTTCCGGCCATCGCCGAGGTGCTGGAGAACGAGACGGATGCGGCGCGCGCCTTGCGGGGCCACCACGGGTGGCTGCGGCAGGAGCAACAGCGGCTGGCGCGGCAGATCGCGTCGGTCGAGACGACGATTGCGGCAATGGAAGGAGGTGAAATGATCATGGCAGAAGACATGCTCGATGGCTTCGACCACACCCAGTACAGGGAGGAGGTGGAGCAACGCTGGGGCACCGAGGCGTATGCGAAGAGCGACGCCTGGTGGCGCGGCCTGAGCAAGGCGGACAAGCAGGCCTGGATGGAGCGCCAGCGCCAGCTCGCACGCGACTGGATCGCGGCCGCCGAGGGCGGCATCGCACCGGACGGTGACGAAGCGCAGGCACTCGCGCAGCGCCACTTCGACTGGTTGCGCGGCATCCCGGGCACGCCGGGCGGCGGCTCGAACGGGCCGACGAAAGAGTATTTCGTCGGGCTTGGCGAGATGTACGTGGCCGACCCGCGTTTCGCGGCGAACTATGGCGGGCAGGCCGGCGCCGAGTTCGTGCGCGCCGCGATGGCGGCCTACGCCGCCCGGAACCTCTAGTTGGCCGGCGAGTCGATCGACGGGGTGGAGGGGGCGACAGTCCCCTCCAGCCTGGCCTCGGTGGCGACATCCTTCGCTCGGGCGTGGGTGGCGAACAGCGGCAGGGTCCATCCGCAGAGCGGGCCGATGAGCAGCGCGAAGGCCAGGGTGCCGAGGCCGACATTGCCGCCCAGCAACCACCCGACCAGGAGCACCGTGGCTTCGACCATGGTGCGCCCGATCCAGATGGGCCACCCCGTGCGTCGATGGATGCCCGTCATGAGCCCGTCGCGCGGCCCTGGCCCGAATCGCGCACCAATGTAGAGCCCGCTCCCGATCGCAACCATGAGCAGTCCGCCCCCGAAGTAGAGCACCTGCGCCCAGATTCCGGATGCGGGAGGAATGAGTCGCAAGCCGAGCTCGATCGCGGGCCCGATCACGATGATGTTCACGACGGTGCCGATGCCCGGCTTCTGTCTGAGCGGGATCCACAGCAGCAACACGAAGATGCCGACGACGTTGGTCACCCATCCGATACCGACACCGGTCCGAGCAGAGATGCCCTGCGCGAAAACCGTCCAGGGGTCGACTCCGACGGCGGCACGGATCATCAGGGAGTCCGCGAGACCATAGAGCACGAGGCCAAGAAGCAGCTGAATGATTCGACGCGTCACGAGATCCAATCCAACCATGGCCGACAGGCCTCAGTTTTTTGCACCCTCTGCAATGAGATACTGAACCGGCATCAGCGCCGCCGCCTGCCGCGGTGCCAGCTCTCACGCGTAAAGGGAATCCCGTGCACTTTCTCGCCGTCCTCAGCATGAAGAACCGCGCTCTCATTGCCCTCATCACGGTCGTCGCTGCCATCTTCGGCGGCATCGCACTCACGAGCCTCAAGCAGGAGCTCGCGCCGTCGATCCAGTTCCCGCAGCTCGCGATCCTCACCCAGTACCCCGGCGCTTCACCTGACGTCGTCAACAGCGACGTCAGCACACCCATCGAGACGGCCATCCAGAGCGTTCCCGGCATTGACACCACGTCATCGACGAGCAGCACGAACCAGTCGCTCATCTCGGCCACGTTCGTCTACGGGACCGACCTTGCCACAGCAGAGCAGAAGATCGACCAGGCCATCTCCCGGATCAAGTCGACCCTGCCAGCCGGCACCGATCCGCAGGTGATCAGCGGCAGCATCTCCGACCTGCCGATCATCCAGGTCGCCGTCACGAGTAACACGGACACGAAGACGATCGCGGACGAGCTCACCCGCAACACACTGCCGGACATCAAGGCCGTCACCGGTGTAAGCAGCGCCCAGCTGATCGGCCAGGTCGGCCAGCGTGTGACGATCACACCTGATGCCGCCAAGCTCGCCTCCGCGGGCCTCACCCAGCAGGCGATCCGCGATGCTCTCAGCCAGAACGGCGTGCTGATCCCCGCGGGCTCGCTGACCGAGAACGGCAAGACCCTCTCGGTACAGGCTGGAACCAGGCTCACCACGGTCGACCAGATTGCCGCGCTCCCGCTCATCGGCCAGACCCCTGCGCGGTCCGGCGTCGTCACGATCGGCGATGTCTCGGCCGTCGCGCTTGGCAATGACCCACAGACGTCGATCTCCCGCGTCAACGGCAAGCCAGCGCTCACGATCGCGGTCACGAAGCTCCCCGCCGCCAACACCGTCGAGGTCTCGCAGGGCGTGCGCGACATCCTGCCGCGCCTGCAGACCGCACTCGGCAATGGCGCAAAGTTCACTGTGGTGTTCGACCAGGCGCCGTACATCCAGTCGTCGATCGCTTCGCTCGCCGAAGAGGGCACGCTCGGGCTCGTCTTCGCGGTGATCGTGATCCTGATCTTCCTGCTCTCGATCCGCTCGACGCTCGTCACGGCCATTTCGATTCCGACGTCGGTTCTCATCACGTTCATCGCCATGCAGGGCGCGAACTACACGCTCAACATCATCACGCTCGGTGCGCTCACGATCGCGATCGGCCGGGTGGTGGATGACTCGATCGTCGTCATCGAGAACATCAAGCGTCACCTCGTGGCGGGCACCGATCGCTCCACGGCGATCATCGCGGCCGTGCGCGAGGTCGCCGGCGCCATCACGGCGTCGACCATCACGACCGTCGCGGTCTTCCTCCCGATCTCCTTCGTCAGCGGCACGACGGGCGAGCTCTTCCGGCCGTTCGCCCTCACCGTGACGATCGCGCTGTCGGCATCACTGCTGGTTGCACTCACGATTGTCCCGGTGCTCGCGTACTGGTTCCTGCGCCCGCCCAAGCGCGCCGTGCACGCACCGCACACGGATGACGACGGCGACGAGGAGCTCGAGCACCCGACGCGCCTGCAGAAGGGCTACCTGCCGATCATCCGGTGGACGCTCAAACACGCCGTGGTCACGATCCTCCTGGCCATCCTCGTGCTCGGCGGCACGATCGCCCTGGTGCCGAGCATGAAGACCAACTTCCTCGGCTCGAGCGGGCAGAACACCTTCACCGTGACACAGACGCTCCCGGTGGGGTCGAGCCTCGCAACCCAGGACACCGCGGCCACGCACGTCGAAGCCGCGCTGCGCGGCATCCACGGCATTACGACAGTTCAGCTGTCGATCGGGTCCTCCGGAAGCTCGCTGCGCGACGCGTTCTCCGGCGGAGGCGCCGGCTCGATCACATACTCGGTCACCACAGACAAGACCGTCGACCAGACGAAGCTGCAGGATGACGTTCGCGCGACCTTGACGCGCATCACGGGCGCGGGGGAGATCGTCTTGACCGCATCGAGCGGCTTCGGCGCGTCATCCGATATCCAGGTCGACATCACGGCCACGAGCCAGCAGGATCTCGCAACGGCATCGGATGCCATCCTCGCGTCGGTCTCCAAGCTCACGCAGATCAAGCAGGCGGTCAGCAACCTCGCATCGTCGCTCCCGTACATCGCCGTGACGATCGACAGGGCGAAGGCGGCGCAGGCCGGACTCTCCGAGGTCGCGCTCGGATCGATCGTCGCGCAGGCGACGGAGCCGACCGCCGTGGGCTCGATCGCGATCAACAACACGACGGAGAAGATCTACATCCAGAACCAGAGCGAGCCGACGACGACTGCTGCGCTTGCGACGTTGCAGGTGCCGACACGGACCGGGCCGGTCGCGCTCGACACGCTCGCGACGGTCTCCCAAGTGAATGGCCCGGCGACGATCACGACAGTCAAGGGACTGCGCAGCGCCACCATCACCGCAACGCCCAACAGCAACGACCTGGGGACCGCGAGCGCCGAGGTGCAGAGGGCGGTCTCGACGGCCACGCTGCCCGCGGGCGCGACCGCGAAACTCGGCGGCGCGACGGCAAACCAGTCTGACGCGTTCCAGCAGCTCGGGATCGCACTGCTCGTGGCCATCCTGATCGTCTACATCGTCATGGTGGCGACGTTCCGCTCCCTGCTGCAGCCACTGCTGCTGCTCGTCTCCGTGCCGTTCGCGGCGACCGGGGCGATCGCGCTGCAGGTCATCAGCGGGGTGCCGCTGGGCGTCGCATCCCTCATCGGCGTACTCATGCTCATCGGAATCGTCGTCACGAATGCGATCGTGCTTGTCGACCTGGTCAACCAGTACCGCCGCAAGGGGATGTCCGTGCGCGAGGCACTTGTGCACGGCGCATCGCGGCGTCTGCGACCCATCCTGATGACGGCGCTGGCGACGATCTTCGCGCTCCTGCCGATGGCCATCGGGCTCACCGGATCGGGCGGGTTCATCTCGCAGCCGCTCGCGCTCGTCGTGATCGGCGGACTCATCTCGTCGACGTTCCTGACCCTCGTCGTGCTGCCCGTGCTGTACTACCTGGTCGAGGGATCGCGCGAGCGTCGCGGTGCCAGGCGGATCGGGAAGCGCGAGGCCGTGTAGACATAACCTGCCCGATCACGGATGATCGACGGGGGAGGTCACCATGGAGATCCTGCAGGTTGCCCAGCATGCCGACGATCTCGATCGCGCGTCCGCCTTCTACGAGGACCTGCTCGGCGGGCCGCCGGCCGGACGCTTCGATCCGCCCGGCCTGCTCTTTTTCAACGTGGGGCGCTCGCGGCTGCTGCTTGAGAAGGCGGCGACATCCGCCCTCATCTACCTGCAGGTCGTCGATGTGCGGACACGCGTCGAGGAGCTGCGCCCGCGCGGCGTCGAGATCGTGGGCGAGCCTCATGTGATCTTCAGTCACACGGATGACACGCTCGGGCCGGCCGGCACCGACGAGTGGATGGCGTTCATCCGCGACAGT
Source organism: Microbacteriaceae bacterium (assembly GCA_030841285.1). Classification (GTDB taxonomy): domain Bacteria; phylum Actinomycetota; class Actinomycetes; order Actinomycetales; family Microbacteriaceae; genus JAUZGC01. The sequence continues at coordinate 16,522 of JAVECW010000008.1, read as the reverse complement.
GAGGGCAACACGCTTGGGCTGGTCAGCCACGAGCCCCGCCACGACCCGTAGCCGGAAGAGTGCGGAATAGGCTCGGGTTGTGCCAATTCCTCAATTCATCATCGAACTGCGCGAGAAAATCGGCCATGCGCCGCTCTGGTTGAGCGGAGTGACGGCGGTCATCGTGCGAGACGACGAGGTCCTGCTCGTCAAGCGGTCAGACAACGGCGCCTGGACCCCAGTGACCGGAATCATGGAGCCCGGCGAGGAGCCGGCCGTCACTGCGGTACGAGAAGCACTCGAAGAGGCCAGCGTCGTCGTGCGAGTGGAGCGGCTCGCGTGGGTCCACGTCATGGGTCCCGTTGAGCACGTCAACGGTGATCGGGCCCAGTACCTCGATCTTGTCTTTCGATGCCAATATCTGTCCGGCGACGCCGCAGTCGGCGATGACGAGAACTCGGATGTCGCGTGGTTCCACCTCGACGAGCTTCCCCCAATCTCTGCGGATTTCCGACGCCGCATCGAGATTGCCGTCGCACACGTGGGCGAGACGAGATTCGAGACGAACGAGTCGCTGGCCCGCTAAGCGACCTTCGGTGTTGGTTGAGCAACCGGCATATCGAAACCAGGTCGACACTATCCGAAGCTGGCGGCCAGGTTTTCGAGTGCCGCAGCAGCGAGGGTCGGCCACTCGGGTTCACTCGAGATCGGGACCCGCACCCAGTCCTTGAACGGGCGATTCATGCCGGATGGGTCCCATAGCGCCGCACCAGGAAGGGCGAGCGCGGCGGCATGCGCGGGCGCATCCGCTCCGAGACGGAAGGTCATCGACTCATCATCGATCAGGCAGGCGAATGCCTTCTTGTTGAGGGTCAATGCCCGCTTCCCGAACATCTTGCTCGCGACCGCGCCGCTCGGCGCGAACTCGACGGCGAGGGTGTCAAAGACTGAATCGGCATTCATGACCCGATCCTACGACTGGCGGTTTCGATACGGCCGCGTTGCCGGATAAATCGAAAACGACGGGCCAACGGGCTGACTTCCGTCTCCTCCACAGGCCGCAGAAATGTCGGTGGTTGCCCCTAAATTTGCACCTAAGAAGAGGTGAATCCGATGACTATCGCTGTTCCTTTTGACCACCAAATCGACCCTTCGAGATCGCGCCATGCTCGTCCGCGCGGCCTCGATCGCGTCATCATCCGCCTTGGCCTCACCATGCTCGAGTGGGCTCGTCGCCGCGCGGATCGTTCGGCGCTGACATACGAAGAATCAGCTCGTCTCACGCGCCTCGCGCGCGAACGAGAGCGCCGCGAAAATGCCGCGCTGCTCATTGCCACGCGATTGCTCTGACGGACCGTGCGCGTTGAGCGGTACTGGTGACCGTCGGTTTCGATACGGCCGCGGGCGCCCACTCAACCGACGCGACGGCGGAGGTGCAGCGCGTTCGGGTCCCAGGTCATGAATCGCTGGGCGCGCCAACGGATCCGGAGCCAGCCGACGCAGAGCCAGCCGAACCCGCAATGCGCTCGTGGTGGTGGATCACCTCGGCGATGATGAAGGTAAGGAACTTCTCGGCGAATGCCGGGTCGAGATGACTCTCCGCTGCCAGGGCCCGCAGCCGCTGGATCTGCTCGCTCTCACGCGCCGGATCCGCCGGAGGCAGTCCGTGCTTCGCCTTGAGCCTGCCCACCTGCTGCGTGAACTTGAACCGTTCCGCGAGCAGGTGCACGAGCGCCGCGTCGATGTTGTCAATGCTCTCGCGGGCACTGTGCAGCTGATCGAGCACGTCGCCGTCCTCGCTCGTCGTAGGGTTCTCGTTCGTCGCCATAGATCGACCCTAACCCGTGAGCCAGACCCTAACCCGTGCGAAGCGTGGCGTCGTACGTGTGAGAGTGCGACGATGATGGGCATGACCAACGTCGATCATTTCACCCGGGCCTCCCACGCGTTCATCGACGTCGTCGCACAGATCGGGCCCGAACAGTGGGGCCAACCGGGACTCGGCAGCTGGGATGTCCGCTCGCTCGTCGGACACACGACCCGCGCGATCCTCACCGTCGAAAACTACCTGGCACGCGACGAGCCGGACCAGGCCGCGATCCCAACGGCCGAGATGTATTACACAACCATCTACGAACTCACGGATCCCCAGGCGGTCGCCGAGCGCGGCGTCGAGGCCGGCATCGCGCTTGGCGACGATCCCATGACGTTCATCAGGGCCGCTGACACCCGGGCGCGTGCGCTCATCGAGGCACAGCACCGCGGGCGGCTCGTCTCGATCGGCGGGCTGGGGATCCCACTCGACGAGTACCTGCGTACGCGCGTATTCGAATTGGTGGCACATACTCTGGATGTCGCGCGCGCAACCGGCGCGACGGCCTCGATCCCCGAGGCGCCTGTCGCCTGCGCGGTCACCCTGGCGGCTGGCATTGCGGCAGCCACGGGCCACGGCGAGGAAGTGCTCCGCGCGCTGACCGGCAGGCAACCGCTGCCGGAGGGCTTCAGCGTCGTCTAGTCGAGCAGGTCGTGGCGCACCACGATCGCTTCCCGCCCGGGGCCGACGCCGATCGCCGAAATCCGCGACCCGCTCATTGCCTCGAGGGCGATGACGTAACCCTGGGCGTTCGTCGGCAGGTCCTCGAACCGGCGCACGCCCGTGATGTCCTCGCTCCAGCCGGGGAAGTTCTGGTAGATCGGCACCGCGTGGTGGAAGTCGCTCTGGGAGGCGGGCACCTCGTCGTGGCGCACGCCTTCGACGTCGTATGCAATGCAGACCGGGATCGTGTCAAGGCCGGTGAGCGTGTCGAGCTTCGTCAACACGAAGTCGGTCACGCCATTGATGCGCGAGGAGTAGCGCGCGATCGGGGCGTCGTACCAACCCGTGCGACGGGGGCGACCGGTCGTCGTGCCGAACTCGAAGCCGCGCGTGCGCAACCACTCGCCCGACTCGTCGAACAGCTCGGTCGGGAAGGGGCCGGCGCCCACGCGCGTCGTGTATGCCTTGACGACGGCGATCACGCGCTCAATCCGGTTGGGCCCGATTCCCGAGCCCGTGGCAGCGCCGCCCGCCGTGGAATTGGATGAGGTGACAAACGGGTACGTGCCGTGGTCGACATCCAGCATGGTGGCCTGTCCACCCTCGAACAGGATGTGCTTCCCAGCCTCGAGCGCCTCGTGCAGCAGCAGGCTCGTGTCAGCAACCATCGGTCGCAGCCGATCGGCATAGCTGAGAAGATCGGTGACGATCTCATCGACGGTGATCGCGCGGCGGTTGTAGATCTTGACGAGCAGGTGATTCTTCTGGTCGAGCGAAGCCTCGACCTTCTGGCGAAGGATGTTCTCGTCGAACAGATCCTGGATGCGGATGCCAACGCGGTTGATCTTGTCGGCGTACGTCGGACCGATGCCGCGACCCGTCGTGCCGATCTGGCGCTTGCCGAGGAAACGCTCGGTCACCTTGTCAAGCGTGCGGTGGTACTGGGTGATGACGTGCGCGTTCGAACTGATCTTGAGACGGGAGACGTCGACGCCGCGCGCGGAGAGCGCATCCAGCTCCTCGAAGAGAACCTCGATGTCAACGACCACGCCGTTGGCGATAACGGGCGTGACACCCTCGGTCAGGATGCCGGACGGAAGCAGGTGCAGCGCGTACTTCTCTTCGCCGACGACGACCGTGTGTCCGGCGTTGTTTCCGCCGTTGAACTTGACCACGTAGTCGATGCGGCTGCCCAGGAGGTCGGTCGCTTTTCCCTTACCCTCGTCGCCCCATTGGGCGCCAATGATGACGATTGCTGGCACGGGGGATCCCTTCGATTGGGTGGGGATTACACCCCATTCTATCGGGGGCTCTCCAGGTTCAATTTCGCCGCGCCCTCAGTCGAACGAGATGTGCTGCACGATCCAGCAGTGCATGGCGACGGCCGCTGCGGCTGAGGCATTGATCGAGCGGGTGGAGCCGAACTGGCTGATCTCGACCACGGCGTCCGCCGCGGCGATCGCCTCCTCCGACAGCCCTGGGCCCTCCTGGCCGAAGAGGAGCACGCAAGCGCGCGGGAGTTCAAAGGTCTCGATGAGGACCGAGCCTGGCACGTTGTCGACCGCGATGATGGGCAGTCCCGCGGCGCGCGCCCAGGTGACGAGGGCAGCGACGTCTTCGTGGTGCTGCACGTGCTGGTATCGGTCGGTCACCATGGCGCCGCGCTTGTTCCAGCGCCTCCGGCCGACGATGTGGACGGTCTCGGCCGCAAAGGCATTGGCACTGCGAACGATCGATCCGATGTTCATGTCATGCTGCCAGTTCTCGATGGCGACATGAAATGGGTTCCTGCGCTCGTCCAGGTCAGCGACAATCGCCTCCATCAGCCAGTATCGGTACCGGTCGATGACGTTGCGAGTATCGCCGTGCTTGAGGAGTTCGGCGTCATACCAGGGCTCGGTTGGCCATTCTCCTGGCCACGGGCCCACACCGTGCGTGCTGAGCTCATGGCTCTGCTCGAGCTGCGGTCCGGGCTGCGCCTCTGTCACTGGACCACCCTATCCGCGCCGACGCAGGAAGAAACGGCACGGAAATAAGCGGCGGGGGTCCTAAGGGGGGAGGGGAGGACCCCCGCCACCGTTGACCAGCGACGATCGATGATCGCAGGCGTCGCCACAGCGGAAGCGTGCTGAGCCTCTCGTGGACGCCGACCGACGTCCACGAGAGAGCACAGTGGTGCACAGGGCAAGCGGGGGGTGCCTTCCCCATACAGCGGAATCTGGTTCGCCATCGGGTTGGCGGGTTCACCTTCGGGGGTGTTTGATTCCTTAGTGACAGTTCTACCTTGTCCTCATTTATGAGGACACTCCCCGTCCGGGTGACATTTGCGTAACCAGCTCGCAATGCGAGCGCGCAGCTGCCGGAAACGCCTCGCATCTATGCTGGGAAGGACGAGAGGGGATGCATTTGTCGCACCGTAGTGAGATCGAGTGTTGGCTGACCGACATGGACGGCGTTCTCGTGCACGAGAATCAGGCGCTCCCCGGCGCAGCCAAGCTCATCCGCCAATGGCGTGACCAGGGCACGCCATTCCTCGTCCTCACGAACAACTCGATCTTCACGCCGCGCGACCTTGCCGCCCGGCTGCGCGCATCCGGGTTGGACGTGCCGGAGGAGGCGATCTGGACCTCCGCTCTTGCCACTGCCGACTTTCTCCGATCGCAAGCTCCGGGCGGCAGCGCCTTCGTGATCGGCGAGGCCGGAATCACGACAGCGCTGCACGAGGCCGGATTCATCATGACCGAGACGAATCCCGATTACGTTGTCGTCGGGGAGACGCGGAGCTATTCCTTCGACGCGATCACGAAGGCCATCCGCCTGATCGGCAAGGGTGCGCGCTTCATCGCCACGAATCCGGATGCCACAGGCCCGAGCCTCGAAGGACCACTGCCGGCGACCGGCGCGGTCACGGCGCTCATTACGAAGGCAACCGGTAAGGAGCCGTACGTCGTCGGCAAGCCGAACCCGATGATGTTCCGTTCTGCCATGAACCGGATCGGCGCACACTCGGAGAACACCGCGATGGTCGGCGACCGCATGGACACCGACATCATCGCCGGTATCGAGGCCGGGTTGCACACGATCCTCGTGCTCACCGGCATCAGCGACCAGGCCGAGATCGAACGCTACCCGTTCCGGCCGGACGAGATCGTCTCCGGCGTCTCTGAGCTGGTCGCGCCAGAGCCGGTCGAATCCGACCAGTAGAACGCGGTCTTGGCCTAGCCGGTCGGTCCGGGTCCAGCGACGCTCGCGGCGAGAGGCTGGCCGGATGACCGGTTGGCGAAGCAGAAATACGAGCGCTGTCCGGCTGCCCACTGCTTGGCGGTCGCCGGGTAGCTGCCCTGCAACTGGATGTCCGGGTACTGCCCTGCGGCGCCGAGATCGATGATGCCCGGCTTGGTGCAGAGCAGGTTGATCTGGCTTGCGAGCGCATCCGCCCCCGGGTAGGGAGCCGCAATGTCGGCCGAAAGCAGGTTGGTGTAGACAAGCTGGGCGGCGTGCGGGGTGGCGCAATCGACCACCGTGAACGTCTCGGCCCACGGGTTCGTGTACGGCTGTAGGCATTCACCGCCACCGAGCGCGCTCCACGGGTGCACGCCTGCTGGGACCGCCGCCGCGGGCTTGGGGATTACGGTCGGCGTGGGCGTCGGGGTCGGCGTGGCCGAGGGGGTCGGGCTCGGCGTCGCTACGGGTGCGGCCGAAAGCGCGGGGAGCCGGGTGCCGAGTGCGAAGAGTCCGACCAGTGCGAGCGCCGCAACGAGGCCGGCTGCGAGCCAGACCAGAGTGCGGGTGTTCGGCCCCTTTCCGGTCGGCGGAACGGATCCACCCTCCGCCGCCGTCGGGTCGACCGGCTGTCGGATGGGCGCGAGGTATGCGGGCACGACCTCGGTCTCCGCGGCGTCCCAGGCCGCGGCGCCGAACAGCTCGACTAGGGGCTCGGGCTCGGACTCGGCGCCGAGCAGCTCCGTCGGCGCTGCCGCGGGCAGCAGCTCGGTCGCAGGCAGTTCGGGTTGCGGCGGGACGATGGGCGCATCCATGAGCACCGTCGGAGTATCCGCGGCAACGGCGCGCGCCGTGTCGAAGGCGACAGTGTCCTCGAGAGGGTCCGTCTCGTGGGGAGTTTTGTCTTCGTCAACCGCACCAGGCAGCTCGTCGAAGCCGCCGGTCCAGGTCGTCGCGGTCGACTGTCCGAGGAGCGCTGCCAGCCCGATCTCCGGCGCTTCGATCGGCGAGGCGGCTGGCGTGACCGGCGGTGCTGGCGTGACCGGTGGCGCTGGCGCCACTGGCTCGACTGGCGCCACTGGCTCGACAGGCTCGACAGGGACGTCGGGGAGCTCGACGGGGACCGGAAGCGGACCAGCCGCCGGCTGGTCTCCCGACGTGGGATCCGCTGGTGACGGTGCGACGAGCGGATCCGACCCGACACCCGGAGTCAGCCCCCAGACGAACGGTGCGCCTGATGCGCCCGATGCGCCGGGCAGGTCAGCGCTTTCAAACGGAGTGGTGTTGCTCTCGACCGGAGTGGTATCACTCGCGGCAGCCTCGAACATGGGCGCCGTAGGCCCGGACGCGGGCGGCGCTGCGAACGGCCACGCGGGCGCAGCCGCAGGCGTCTCGGGCGGCTCGGGGAGCGAGGGCGGCGCAGGCGGCACGCGGCCGCCGCTCAGCTGGATGAGCAACCACTCCGCGCTGCCGACCGCAGGGGTGGCATCCGTCGACGCGTCAGCGGCCCCGCCGTTCTCGGCGGGCTTACCTGACTCCTCGTCGCCGCGCTCCCCCTCGCGCTCGTCGCTCATTACGCGAGACCCAGGTCCTCGAGCCCGATTGCTGCGAAGTACGGATATCCGGCGGCTTCGATGATCTCGCGTGCGCCAGTGTTGCGGTCGACGACCACCGCGACGCCGGCAATCTCGGCCCCCACCTTGAGGAGCGCCTCGATGGCCTTGAGCGGCGAGCCGCCCGTCGTCGAAGTGTCCTCGATCACGATCACGCGCTTGCCCGCGAGGTCGGGGCCCTCCACCTGCTTGCCGCGCCCATGATCCTTGGGCTCCTTTCGCACGACGAACGCGTCGTACGCGGCGCCGCGCGCGGCACCCTGGTGCAGGATCGCGGCGGCCACGGGGTCAGCGCCCATCGTCAGGCCACCCACTGCTGCGACATCCGGGATGTCGGCAATCAGGTCGAGCATGACCTGGCCGATCAGCGGAGCGACGCGGTGGTCGAGGCTCACCTTGCGCAGGTCCACGTAGTAGGTGGCCTTCTTGCCGCTGGTGAGCGTGAAGTCGCCGTGGAAGACTGCGTCGGCGGAAATGTAGTCGATGAGCTGCTGTCGTGCGTCGGTCACGCTGACAACTTTAGGACAAACACCCTTAGGACAAGCACAGTTAGCCGTTGCGCGGAAAGCCGAGATTGATCCCGCCGTGGCTGGGGTCGAGCCACCTCGACGTGACGGCCTTCTCACGGGTGAAGAAATGCACGCCCTGCGGGCCGTACGCCTTGGTGTCGCCGAAGAGCGATGCCTTCCAGCCGCCGAAGGAGTAGTAGGCGACCGGCACCGGTATCGGAACGTTGATCCCAATCAGGCCGACCTGCACCTCGTGCTGGAAGCGCCGCGCCGCGCCGCCGTCGTTCGTGAAGATCGCCGTACCGTTGCCGTAAGGACTGCGGTTGATGACGTCGAGACCTTCGTCGTAGCCGGCCACACGCACGACCGAGAGCACCGGCCCGAAAATCTCGTCCCGGTACACGCTCGAGTCGAGAGGCACCCGGTCGATCAGCGTGGGGCCGAGCCAGAACCCGTCTGCCGCGCCATCCGGAACCACGGATCGACCATCGACCACCACGGTCGCCCCGTCCGCACTCGCGACGTCGATGTACGACGCCACCTTGTCTCGATGCTGCTTCGTGATGAGCGGACCCATGTCGCAGGAGCGCCTGCCGTCGCCCGTCGTGAGCCCCGCCATGCGCTCCGCGATCTTGCCCACCAGCGCGTCGGCGACCGACTCGACCGCGAGCACGACGCTGATGGCCATGCAGCGCTCGCCCGCCGATCCGAAGCCGGCGTTGACCGCGGAATCCGCGGCAAGGTTGAGGTCGGCGTCCGGCAACACAAGCATGTGGTTCTTCGCCCCGCCGAGCGCCTGCACGCGCTTGCCCGCTGCCGTGCCCGTCTCGTAGACATACCGGGCGATCGGCGTGGAGCCGACGAACGAGATGGACTGGACGTCCGGATGCACGAGCAGGGCGTCGACGGCCTCCTTGTCGCCATGCACGACGTTCAGCACGCCGTCGGGCAAGCCCGCCTCGGTGAAGAGACTGGCCAGCCAGACGGATGCCGACGGGTCCTTCTCGCTCGGCTTGAGTACGACGGTGTTGCCCGTGGCGATCGCGATCGGCACGAACCAGAGCGGCACCATGGCCGGAAAGTTGAATGGGCTGATCACGCCCACGACACCGAGCGGCTGGCGCAGCGAATACGTGTCCACTCCTGTCGAGACATTCTCCGAGTAGTCGCCTTTGGCCAGGTGCGGCATGGCGAGCGCGAACTCGACCACTTCGAGCCCCCGCGCGATCTCGCCGAGCGCGTCCGAGATGACCTTGCCGTGCTCGGACGTCAGGATCTCGGCGAGGTCCTGCTTGCGCGCGTTCAGCAGTTCACGGAAGGTGAAGAGCACGCCCTGGCGCCTGGCCCACGAGCTGTCGCGCCAGTCCGGGAACGCCGCGAGCGCTGCGGCGACCGCGGTGGCGACATCCGACGCACTGCCCAGACGGACATCCTTCTCCGTAATGCCGAGCGCGGGGTCCCAGACCGGCTGCGTCCGCGTCGAGGCGCCCCCCGTTGCCGCTCCGGCAATCCAGTGGTCAATGGTCGTGCTCATGGGAACGTCCTCCGGTGAATTGATGGTGGGAAGGCTGGATTCAGCTCGCCTCGACGGCCGAGAGCGTCTCGTCGTAGATGGCGATCGCCTCTGCGACCTCATCCGCCGTCACGATGCATGGCGGAACGACATGGATGCGGTTGTCCTGGATGAACGGCAGCAAGCCGCGCTCGAGCAGGCCAGACCTGGCCGCGGCCATGACGGCGGCGGAGACAGGCCCCCGAGTAACGCGGTCTGCCACGAGTTCGATCGCCCAGAACACGCCCTCGCCACGCACGTCACCGATCAGCGGATGCCGTTCGGCCAACTCCGCGAGCGCCGGGCCGATGGCCGTCGCGCCGACGGTGGCCGCGTTCTGGACGATGCCATCAGCCTCCATGACATCGAGCGTAGCCACGATGGATGCCATCGCAAGAGGGTGCCCGCTATAGGTGAGTCCACCGGGAAAGACGCGCTCGTCGAAGGTGTGCGCTACGGGCTCGGAGATGATGACGCCGCCGGTCGGGACGTATCCGGAGTTCACGCCCTTGGCGAAGGTGATCAGGTCGGGAACAACGTCGTAGCCGTCGAACGCGAACCAGCGCCCTGTGCGGCCGAACCCGGCCATGACCTCGTCGAGAATGAGCAGGATGCCGTGCTTGTCGGCGAGCGCCCGCACGCCCTCGAGGTATCCGGGCGTTGGTATCAGGATGCCGGCCGTCCCCGGGATCGTCTCGAGCAGGATCGCGGCGACCGTCGACGGCCCCTCGCTCTCGATCACGCGCTGAAGGTGACGCAGCGCTCGCTCCGACTCCTGCTCCGGCGTCGTCGCCCAGAACTCGCTGCGGTAGAGGTACGGGCCGAAGAAGTGCGCGTGGCCGGTGGCGAACTCGTTGGGAATCCGCCGCCAGTCGCCGGTCGCGACGATCGCCGCACCCGTGTTGCCGTGGTACGAACGGTAGGTCGAGAGCACCTTGTCGCGCCCGGTGTGCAGGCGGGCCATCCTGATCGCGTTCTCGTTGGCGTCGGCGCCACCGTTGGTGAAGAAGACCTTGTTGAAACCCGCGGGCGCGTGGCCCACGATTCGCCTGGCCGCCTCGCCACGCGTGAGGTTCGCGGTCGACGGCGCCACGGTGGTCAGGAGTTCTGCCTGCGCCCTGATCGCGGCAACGACGGCCGGATGCTGGTGCCCGATGTTCAGGTTCACCAACTGGCTCGAGAAGTCGAGATATTGCTTGCCGTCGAAGTCCCAGGCGCGGCATCCCGCGCCGCCCGCGATGACGAGCGGACTCAGGGTTGCCTGGGCCGACCACGAGTGAAAGACATGATCGCGGTCGAGCTCGCGCGCGAGCGCGCCATCCGACGGTCCCACGTTTTCCGGCAGTTCCGCGTTCATGCCTTCGCCGCCACGTGCTCGGTGAGGGCGGGGATGACGGTCTCGCCGTACACCCGCAGCGTCTCTTCCTTGTTGTCGTGTTGCAGGTAGCCCGCGAACTGATCGACACCAATCGCCTTGAGCGCCTGGAGCTTCTCGATGTGATCCTTCGCCGTGCCGAGCACACAGAACCTGTCGACGATCTCGTCGGGGACAAAGCTGGTGTGCGTGTTGTCCGCGCGCCCGTGCTCGTTGTAGTCGTAGTCCTCGCGGCCCTTGATGTAGTCGGTCAGGGCGGCCGGCACCGCCGAATCCGTGCCGTATTTGGCGACGATGTCCGCAACGTGGTTGCCGACCATCCCACCGAACCAGCGGCACTGGTCGCGCATGTGGTCCCAGTCGTCGCCGATGTACATCGGCGCTGCGACACAGAACTTGACCGAGAGCGGGTCCCGGCCGGCGTTGGCTGCGGCATCCCGAACCGTCTTGATCATCCAGGCGGCGATGTCCAGGTCGGCGAGCTGCAGGATAAAGCCGTCACCGACCTCGCCGGCAAGCGTGAGGGCGAGCGGGCCGTACGCCGCCACCCACACGTCCAGCGTGGATCCCGTGCTCCACGGAAACCGCAGCGTCACACCGTTGTACTCGACCGACCGGCTGTTGCCGAGTTCGCGGATGACGTGGATCGCCTCGCGCAGTTCCTTCAGGGTCGTCGGCTTGTTGTTCGTCACGCGCAGGGCCGAGTCGCCTCGGCCGATGCCCACGATCGTGCGGTTCCCGAACATCTCGTTGAGCGTTGCCAGCGCGGATGCCGTCACGGTCCAGTCGCGCGTCGCCGGGTTGGTCACCATCGGCCCCACCATGAGGCGACGGGTCGCGGCGAGGATCTGGCTGAAGATCACGTACGGCTCCTGCCAGAGCACGTGCGAGTCGAACGTCCAGACGTAGCCGAACCCATGCTGCTCGGCGAGCTTGGCGAGCGCGATCGTGCGCGACGCGGGCGGGTTGGTCTGCAGTACTGCACCGAATTCCATGACGTCCTTTCCCCTCGACCGGCAATGAGTTAGAGCAGGTACTGCGAGAGGCCACGCTTGATGAACTTTCCATCGCCCTTGGCCCCGACGTACTGGTTGTCGTCGACGATCACGCGGCCCCTGGAGAGCACGGTGTCGACGTGCCCGTCGATCTCGAAGCCCTCCCAGGCCGAGTAGTCCATATTCATGTGGTGGGTCTTGCCGAGGCCGATCGAGGTGTGGCCCTGCGGGTCGTAGACGACGATGTCGCCGTCGGCGCCCGGCTGGATCACTCCCTTCTTGCCATACATCCCGAACATGCGCGCCGGTGTCGTCGACGTGACTTCGACCCAGCGGCTCAGACTGATGTGGCCGTCGACAACCCCCTGGTAGAGCAGGTCCATCCGGTGCTCGATCCCGCCGATGCCGTTCGGGATCTTCGAGAAGTTGCCGATCCCCATGTCCTTCTGCCCTTTCATGCAGAACGGGCAGTGGTCTGTCGACACCATCTGCAGGTCATTGGTGCGAAGGCTCTGCCACATGTGGTCCTGGTGGCCCTCTGCGCGTGCGCGCAGTGGTGTCGAGCACACCCACTTGGCACCCTCGAACCCCGGTGCGCCGAGCTGCTCCTCGAGGGAGAGGTAGAGATACTGCGGACACGTCTCGCCGAAGACGTTCTGCCCGCGGTCTCTCGCCGCCGCGATCTGCGCGACGGCCTGCTTGGCCGAAACATGCACGACGTACAGCGGGGCGCCGGTCAGATCTGCAAGCATGATTGCGCGATGCGTCGCCTCCTCCTCGGTCTGCCATGGGCGGGTGAGGCCGTGATAGTACGGCGAGGTGTTGCCCGCGGCGATCGCCTGTTGCACGAGCAGGTCGATGACGCTGCCGTTCTCGGCGTGCATCATGATGATGCTGCCGTTCTCGGCCGACCTCTGCATGGCCTTGACGATCTGGCCGTCATCCGAGAGGAACACGCCCTTGTACGCCATGAAGAGCTTGAAGCTCGACACTCCCTCGGCGACGAGCTCATCCATTGCCGAGAGCGAGGAGTCCTGCACGTCGCTCAGGATCTGGTGGAATCCATAGTCGATGGCGCAGTTGCCTGCCGCCTTCTCGTGCCAGAGCTGGTACTGGTCGAGCACGTTCTCGCCGGCATACTGCACGACGAAGTCGACGATGCTCGTCGTGCCTCCCCATGCGGCTGCACGAGTTCCCGTCTCGTACGTGTCGGACGCGAAGGTGCCGCCGAACGGCATCTCCATGTGGGTGTGCGCGTCGATTCCGCCCGGAATCACGTACTTGCCGGATGCATCGATCACGGTGTCGACGTTGGCCTCGAGATCGAAGCCGAGCAGCGTCGACCCCGGCGCGAGGACCGCGGCGATCGTCTCGCCGTCGATGAGGACATCCGCGACCGCCGTGCCGGTCGCATTGACAACCGTGCCGTTCTTGATGAGTGTCTTCATGCTCGCCTCCGCTACGGCTTCACGATCACGTCGTACGAGTCGGGGCGACGGTCGCGGTAGAACTGCCAGGCGTTGCGCACCTCGCGCAGCGTGTTGAAGTCGAGGTCGCGGATGACGACCTCGTCAGTGTCGGTGCTCGCGACATCCCCCACGTAGTTGCCACGCGGATCCACGAAGTACGAGCTGCCATAGAAGGTGACTGCCTCGTCGCCGAACTCCTCGGTCTCGGTGCCGATGCGGTTGTTCGCGGCGATGAAGTACTGGTTCGCGGCGGCGGCAGCCGGTTGCTCGAGTTCCCAGAGCCGGTTCGAGAGGCCAGGCTTCGTCGCGGACGGGTTGAACACGATCTGCGCGCCGTTCAGCCCGAGCGCGCGCCAGCCCTCTGGGAAGTGGCGGTCGTAGCAAATGTAGACGCCGACCTTGCCGACCGCGGTGTCGAAGACGGGGTAGTCGAGGTTGCCGGGGCGGAAGTAGAACTTCTCCCAGAACTGCGGGAGGTTCGGGATATGGTGCTTGCGGTACTTTCCGAGGTAGCTCCCGTCGGAGTCGATAACCGCCGCCGTGTTGTAGAGCACCCCCGGCTGCTCCTCCTCGTAGACCGGGAGGATGATCACGATGTGGTGCTCTTTCGCGAGCGCCTGGAAGCGTTCGACGGTCGGGCCGGGCACCGATTCGGCGTACTCGTAGTATTTCGGATCCTGGATGATCCCGAAGTACGGGCCGTAGAAGAGTTCCTGGAAACAGATGACCTGGGCGCCCTGCGCGGCCGCGTCCCGCACGAATCCCTCGTGCTTGACGATCATCGATTCCTTGTCGCCCGTCCAGGTGGCCTGGGTGATTGCTGCTCGCACGACCGCCATGGCATGCCTCCATCCTTGAGTCATTATGCGGCGAAAGCCCCGTACTCCACGAGGGTGCGGCGCATATTCGCTGCGCGCATCCGAGTGGCGGATGTCGCGCTCGCCTTGCCCGCGTCTCCCCGACTTGCCAGAGAATGCGGGTTCGGACGCGAACATCCGCAATCTGTGACAAGTCGGCGGGAAGGATGGCTGCGCGCGCGGGTAGCCTGACGACACCATGAAGAACGTGACCGTCCTGGCCGGAGGCGTCGGCGGCGCCCGGTTCACCCGCGGGCTGCTCGCGCACCTTGCGCAGGCGCATCCGTCCGACGCGGGCGAGGGATCTTCCGTCGCCGTCACCGTCGTCGTGAACACGGGTGACGACATGTGGCTCAACGGGCTGCGGGTGTGCCCCGACCTCGACACGGTGATGTACACGCTCGGCGGCGGGATCGCCGAAGACCAGGGCTGGGGCCGGCCAAACGAATCGCGCCGCACCTCGAGCGAGATCGCCGCATACGGCCGGGGCTGGGACTGGTTCACGCTGGGCGACCTCGATCTCGCGACGCACATCGTGCGCACGGAACTCCTGCACTCCGGGCAGACGCTGAGCGACGCGACTGAGTTTCTCGCCCGGCGCTGGCAGCCCGGCGCCCGCCTGCTACCCATGAGCGACGACCCGGTGGAGACGCACGTGCGACTCGCGGATGCCGCGGACGAGCATGCGGCGGGTGACCTCATCCATTTCGAGGAGTGGTGGGTACGCTATCGTGCCAGCGTGCCCGTGACCGAGTTCGTGCAGGTCGGGTTGGATGCGGCATCCGCTGCACCGGGAGTGCTCGATGCGATCGCCGGTGCCGACGTCGTGATCGTGCCGCCGTCGAACCCGGTCGTGTCGGTTGGGACGATCCTGAATGTCGCCGGCGTCCGCGATGCCATGCGCACCACGAGTGCGCGCATCGTCGGTATCTCGCCGATCATCGGCGGCAGTGTCGTGCGCGGCATGGCCGACCGGTGCCTCGAGGTGATCGGCGTCGAGACATCGGCCCTCGCGGTCGGACTGCACTACGGGGCGCGCTCGGCGGGTGGGCTGCTCGACGCCTGGCTGGTGGACGAAACGGATGCCGCTGCCGTCGCGCCGCTCGTGGCGGCCGGGATCCGCGCAGAAGCGGCTCCGCTCTGGATGCGCGACGTGCCGACCTCGGCCGCGATGGCCGAGCGGGCACTCGCGCTTGCTGGGTAGCACTCAACCAGCACTACTCAACCTGCGAGAACGCAAGTAGGCTCGACACGAATCCGGTACTGGGCCTGGCTTTGGGCTTTCGTTTCTCTTGTGCGAAGGAGCCAGTGTGCCCGAGCAGGACTTTGTACCCAACGCCTCGGCGATTCGGCGGGCGCTGAAGCGCGCGCGTGACGGCGTCACGCTCAACGCGACCGAAGCCGAAACCCTGCTGCATGCGCGAGGCGACAACCTCGACCAGCTACTCGAGGCGGCAGGCCGAGTGCGAGACGCGGGGCTCGCGAAGGCCGGCCGCCCCGGCGTCATCACGTACTCGCGCAAAGTCTTCATCCCGGTCACCCACCTCTGCCAGGACCGCTGCCACTACTGCGCCTTCGTCAAGACCCCTGCCCAACTCAAGCGCGAGGGCAAGGCAATGTTCATGTCGCCGGACGAGATCCTCGACGTCGCGCGCCAAGGCGCCGCGCTTGGCTGCAAGGAGGTGCTCTTCACCCTCGGAGATCGCCCGGAGGAGCGCTGGCCAGACGCGCGGGAGTGGTTGGATTCGAACGGCTACGACTCGACCATCGATTACCTCAGGGCCATGTCGATCCGCGTGCTCGAGGAGACCGGCCTGCTCGTGCACATGAACCCCGGCGTCATGACCTGGGAGGAGATCCAGCGACTCAAGCCCGTCTCGCCATCGATGGGCATGATGCTCGAGACGACGTCGACGCGGCTTTTTACAGAGAAGGGCCAGGCGCATTTCGGTTCGCCGGACAAAGACCCGGCCATCCGCCTGCGTGTGATCGAGGATGCCGGACGCAGCAATGTGCCGTTCACGACCGGGCTGCTGCTCGGGATCGGCGAGACCTATGCCGACCGGGTCGACGGCCTCGTCGCGATGCGCGCGGCAGCGCGGCGGCACGGGCACATCCAGGAAATCATCATCCAGAACTTCCGCTCGAAGATGTCGACGGCCATGATGCGCCGTGACGACCTGCCGCTCGAGGAGTACATCGCGGCCGTCGCGGTCTCCCGGCTGGTGCTCGGGCCTGGCGCCCGCGTGCAGGCGCCGCCGAACCTCACCGACGAACGCGAACTCGCGCTTCTCGTGCGCGCCGGCATCGACGACTGGGGCGGCGTGAGCCCGCTCACGCCCGATCACGTCAACCCGGAGCGTCCCTGGCCGCACATCGACGAGCTCGCCCGGCTGACGGCGGATGCCGGTTTCA